>JBILOZ010000120.1:0-6157 GCA_044374245.1 Sphingorhabdus sp.
GGCACGCCAACGCATTTGGCATACCTTGGGGTGGGGCTTGGCGACCAAATATGAATATTGCAATATATGATCTCGACAAGACCATAACCCGTCGCCCGACCTTTACCCATTTTCTGCTATTCTACGCCCGGCGGACCGCGCCCATTCGGCTGGCTTTACTGCCGGTCTGGATCGCCGCAATGCTGGGATATAAGCTTCGCCTATATGGGCGCAAACCGCTGAAACAATTTGGGATCGCGATGTTTATCGGGCGCAAAATTTGTTCGGACGCCTTATCCAATATCGTCGCCGATTTTGCCGAACAGCTTGTGCGCGAAGGCCTTCAGCCGGGGGCCGTTGCCCGCATAGACGCCGATCGCGCGCGCGGGGCGTTGCTGGTGATGGCAACCGCTGCACCCCATTTTTATGCGGGCCACATAGGCGCCAAAATTGGTTTTGATGCGGTTATTGCGACGCGTCATATCGGCGAAGCAGACGGCCAACTGATGCACCGCATCGACGGCGAGAATTGCTACGCCGCAGAAAAATTGCGCCGCGTGCAGGAATGGCTGTCGCAACAGGGCATTAACCGCAAAGATGCGCATATCCGTTTTTATTCGGACGATCTGAGTGACCGGCCCACTTTAGACTTCGCGGACGAAGGCTATGCGGTGAACCCCTCCAAACACTTTATGAAGGCTGCTGCCGAGGCCAATTGGGGTGTACTAGATTTCCGCAGCGCATAGGCGCCCGCTTCAGCTAGCTAAGCTTTCAATATATCGCTCCAAAGCCTCCGCACCGCGGTCCGAGGCTGGACGCGGATCGCTTTGGTCGGCGGTGTAGGCCATCCGCTGCTCCTGCGCATTGCGATATTGGGCGGCAATCTGCGCATGATCGGGCAACAATGCCATCAACTGCTTGGCCGTGCGGACAACCGGGCCGTTGTTCCAGAAATCATATTCGGGCGGAGCGCCAGGCGCGACCGCACTGTGCGTATCGATGAAAAAACAGGCGCGCGGGCGATGCAGAAATTCATACACCTGGCTTGAAACATCGCCAATATAGACGTCTGCGGACAAGGTATAGCTCATGTCAAACAGGCGCGCGCTATCCACATCGATCCGGATATTCGGGGCATCATAATATTTGGGATCAATGTCGGGCCGCGTACGGGTCACGCGATATTCGGGCGAAATATGCACCTTTTTATAAAATAGCATCACGTGCGGCGCAAAGATCAGATTGTAACGGTCCGCATTCTGGTAAAAAAATTCCAATATGTCGGTCCCGTGATCGAACCAGCTGGACATATGCGGATCGAAATGCGGATTGTATAAAAAGGTCGGCTTGCCGTTGTCGAAAAATGTTTCAGGGGTGCGCCCCCGCAAAATGTCGAACTTTGGATAACCGATGATCCGGCAGCGTTCGGGCGTGGACACGCCAGCATCTACCATCTGGTCCACAACCTTTTGTCCGCTGACCAAGCACAAGTCGAAGGCGCGAAGCGCCGGATGAACTGCAACATTCCGGTCGCCGGAGCCGTGCGGCACATAGATGAAGGCGGGTGTGTGTTCGTTGCGGCTGCGCTGTAACCAATGCCGTTTCAGGGTCAGGCATGTGCGTTCAGTTGATACAATCGCTGCGGATTTTCGTAACTGCACATTGTGATAATATAGCCGAAGCACGCGGTGGATCGGCAGCAGTCTGTTCAAACCACCTGTCATCCATTCTAGCGTTTTTGGCAGGGCCAATGATTGCCATTCCAGCGCCGCAATCTTAGGCGGAGACAGCAATTTTTCTACTTCATTGCGCATAACGTCGCTACCGAACGCCACGATGACCTTGCGTTCTTTTTCTTGCATCGCAAGCGCGCCTGCGATCCCGGCCAAATGCGCGGCTTGATGTCCTGCATCGTGGTTGAACAAAAAGATTACCGGTGCGCCGAGGGGGGCGTCGTTGCTCGAAATATGTGGTCCCCGCTTCATCGTGCCAGCCCGGTATCACTTACTGCCAAAATTTGCGACCGATTTGCGAGATGAAGCGCATATTTCAAGAGAGCAAACCGGATGAACCTGAGCCGTTTCAGATATTGCACCGCAAGTTTTTCAAATTGGATTGGTGTACATTTTTTGAACTCGTCTAAATAATAATCAAGCTGAACGACGGGCTCATTGTGTGCAACACCACCCGACCGCGCAAAGCGGAAAGCCGTTTTGACAAATTCTTTCGCACAAAAATCGGATATATAATATTCCGCCGAAGGGTGCGGGTCTTTTATCCGTTGGGACATCGCCTCTTTAAATCCAATAAGCGCTTGGGCCAAATCCCGATGCTTGCGCGCGTCAAAACCGCCAGCTTTCCGCTTCACGCTGTCCATGATGCTGCCAGCGCGTCGGCGGTAGAAAATCCAGGGCGACGGCACATAATAATAATTCCGCGCCTTCAATAGCAACCACGGCGTCGTCGCGATGTCTTCGAATATCCGGCCCTCCGGAAAATGCGGGACGTCATTCCACAACGACCGTCGGCTGATTTTCAGCCAGCAATACATTTTGCGGCTTTGAAACACACCCGCCAATAGTTGCCCGACATCGCATGAAAGCCGATCATTGGGGCCAAAAAACGATCTTGTTTTGAACCACTTGGATTTGCGATAATCGCATAGGATTAGGTCAGGGTCATGCGTGCGCAACACATTGCGCAGGGCATCAATTGCCCCTGCTAATATATAATCGTCCGGATCAACAAACCAGATATGTTCGCCGTCGGCTTCGGCCACCAACCGGTTGCGGGCGGCGCTGACGCCTTGATTGACGCTATGACTCAACAATTTCACTTGGGTTGGATGTTTATCACAAAACGACTGCGCAATGGCGCGTGAACCGTCGGTTGATGCATCGTCAACAATGACGATTTGAACGCCTTCGTCATTGGCCAATTGTTGCCATATCGAATTGACGCATTCGGCCAAATAGTGCTCGACATTATAAACGGGCAGTAAAATGCTTAACCAGAATGTGTTTGCCATGATTAGGTTTACCTCGCGTCGATCTGCGATTCGCTTAACCAGCTTCCATTTTTTAGCCAGCATATTATGACATGGCTTTGATTAACGGCGGAAGTGCACTAGTCCCGCAGACTGATTGGGGATCTGGCGTAATGGCTGAACAAAAACGGGGGAGTGGGCGCCGCATTTTGCAATCGGGCGCGTGGCTGTTCCTGCCAAAGACCACCGCTGCGGTGCTCAGCCTTATTTACCTAGCCGTCTCTACCCAAAGCTTGGGTGCGGCAGAATTTGGCAAGTTCATGCTGATCTTCAGCTTTGCCCAAACGATATCCAGCTTCACATCATTCCAGACGTGGCAAATTCTGATCCGCTATGGCACGACATTGGTGCACACACAGTCCGATCAAAAGCTGGCCGAACTCACATGGTTTTGCCTTATCCTTGATATGTTTGGGGCATTGTTGGCGTTTCTGGTCGCGATGGTCGGCGCATGGGCGCTTGCATATAACCAAGGGTGGAGTGATTCAGAGGCAATCGCCGTGGTCGGCTTCACGGCGCTTTTGGTGCTGTCCGCCCGTTCGACACCGACAGGGCTGCTGCGCATCAACGACCGCTTTGGCGATGCCGCCATTCCGGACATGCTGGTGCCTATAATCCGCCTTATCGGCACCGGCATATTGGTGCTGACACAGCCTACAGCATGGGGGTTCCTCGCGGTGTGGCTGTTGTCCGAAATGGTGCCAACGATATGGATTTGGGGGAATGTTTTGAGCCGGCTGAAATTGCCGCTACGTCTCAGCACTATGCCAACGCTGCGTGGCTTTCAGGAAAGCTTCCCCGGCATTACCAAATTCGCTTTATGGTCCAATATGGGATCCAGCTTTAAGCTAACCAGCCAACAAGTGGTTGCGGTGGTCGTCGGCTTTTCCGTCGGCGCAGCGGCCGCTGGATTTTTCCGGCTTGGCTATCAATTGGGTCAGGTCTTTGCCCGGGTCGGCGACGCGATATCGATGGCGATATTCACCGAATATGCCCGCGTTGCGCACACCGTCGACGCCAAAGATGCCAGCAACTTGCTCAGCCGCATGATTAAGGTGTCCGGCGTTGCGGCGGTGCTCGTATTGGCGATTGTCGGCTTTGCCGGGAAACCCGCGTTGATATGGATATTTGGCGCAGAATTCGTCGCCGCTTATCCGTTGGTATTGATCTTGGGTACAGCGACCGCCGTACAATTTGCCACATTGGGGCTGGAGCCTGCGCTGCTCACCGCGGGCAAGGCTGGACGCGTGATGCTGTGCAGCCTTGCCAGCGCGATTGTCGTGGTGCTGATGATGATCTGGCTTATGCCCATTTATGCCGAGGTTGGTGCAGCATTCGCGATGTTAGGCGCAGCATTGGTCAACGCTGCGCTGCTGATCATCTCCTATCGGCAAAAGATCGTTGCGCCAAAAGCTTAACGCGGTTCGTGCGCCTTTATGAAGGTCGTAACATCGGTAATGACAGACGCCTTGCCCCGGAAGGGGCGGGCGACCGCCATGATGATGTCGGAATGGCCAACGTCGGGATAAATTTTCAGCTGCTGTTTCCCGCCCAGCGCGGCAATCCGTTCCGACAGGACCTTGCTGTTGCGCGGCTTGACCACAGTGTCCTTGTCCCCCGTCAGCAACAACAATGGCGGCGCATCGGCGCGCGCAAAAGTGATCGGCTGGGTCTCGGTTAAGTCGGGCCATTGGCCAAAGGCAATTTTCGATGAGTCGGTCGTGAGCGGCAAGAAATCATATGGGCCGGCGAGCCCGATCACGCCTTTAATAACGTCCGTCCCAAGGCCCTGCGCCTTCAAGTAGCGCGGATCAAGCGCCGTCATCATCGCAATATGCGCGCCGGCGCTGTGTCCCATAAGGAAAATTTGGTTTTTGTTGCCCTGATGCTTGGCGATATTTGCGTGCACCCACGCGATGGCCTCCGCTGTGTCGTCCACAAATGCGGGGAAGCGAACCGCAGGCGATTTGCGATAATCGGCAATGACCGTGACAAACCCGCGCGATGCGAAGGCACGACCCAAAAAGCCATAACCTTCCCGCTCACCATCGCGCCACGAACCACCATGAAAGAAGATGACGACCGGGTACGGCGCGGACGCGGTGCCTTCAGGCGCATAGATATCCAGCTTCTGCCGCGCGTCGGTGCCATAAGCGATCGCCGTCACAGGCGTGCCATCAAACTCGGCCGCCCCGGGCGCCCACCGGTCCGCAAAATCGAGCTTTTGTGGATCGCTCTTGTTCCAGAGCCATAAGCCGGAACCGACAAGCGCAAGGAGCAAAGCAATAAGGATATATTTGATCATGCGCGGTATGTGCCGTTTAACCATCGGAAACACAATGACAAACGGGCGTTGCGATACCCCTATTACCGGCAGCATTGCATAAGCCTTCAGCCAACATCGCCACTTGCCTAACCTCTTGGTTCAACGCATTGTCATTCAAGGGCAGATAATGGGGGTGAAATGTGTCCGAGATAGTCACAGCTGTCCAAAGAGGCAGTCAGGTTTATGTCTATGGCGCCGGACAGCGTCAGCTGTGCTCCGTATTTGCCGGCACTGGACCGAATGACGGTCTGAAAGGATATACATCCAGCACGGTCAGCGTGCGTAGAGGCAGCCAAATCTATGTTTACGATCATAAGGGTCGCCAAATTTCCAGCGTATTTGCTGGGAAGTGATGCACGCATTTATTCTTGGGGGAAGTTGATTGAAACTACGTCGTCTTAGGGTGCTGGTGGCATGCGTTCTGCTTTCCGCTTGTGGAGGCGGTGGCAGCACATCGCCCAGTTCTCCGACCATCACCATACCCTCGAACCCCACAACACCGACACCGCCCGTCGCCTACACGAGCGCGACCCTCAGCAAATCCTACCAAATCCACACAGCATCCTCATCCGACGCGGTCCCGGAATATGTTTACGGTGGTGTGACCAACCCCAGAGGTATTGCGGACATTTTCCCTCAAGGGAGCATAGCTGTAGATTTCCAGAAGGATCGGTTCCCCGAACTGATCATTCCGCTGAACAAGGCATATGGCACGCCGGTTTTTGCGCGCTTACCATATATCTACCTTTCCAATGATAACGGTAGATTAGAGTTTCGGCAGGCCGTTAACGAGCAATTTCCGTCCG
>JBILOZ010000021.1:0-21060 GCA_044374245.1 Sphingorhabdus sp.
TTCACGCGGAAGGCATCGGCACCAGCGCGGAACAGCTTTTCGATCATTTCGGGCGTGTCGCTGGCGGGGCCCAATGTCGCCAATATGCGGACCTTGCGCATACGTGGCTTGTGATATTGCATATAAATGGCTCCGCGATATGGATTTTGACGTTCGCACTCCCCATAACGCGGCATATCACCAACGGAAAGGGCGCATAGCTATGCAACAGGACATCCAAATATCAGACGCGGCGGCCGCAGCCGCATTTCGCCGCCTCGTGACCCATTTGCAGCACCGGCACGATGCGCAGAATATCGACCTGATGGGCCTTGCCGGCTTTTGCCGCAATTGCCTCGCCGATTGGGTGATGGAGGCGGATGGCGCTCTGACCAAAGATGAAGCACGCACCCTCATCCACGGCATGCCCGCGGCGGAGTGGAAAGCGAAGCATCAGACCGAAGCCACGCCCGCGCAATTGCAACGCATGCAGGAAAGCGTGGCGAAAAACGCCCCTTCGCATTAAGGCGCTGTCATCTTGATTCGGGTGCGCAGGCACCGACCAACACCACAGGGAGAATATCATGGCCGAAGGCAATATCGCCGCCGATCAACTGCGTCTTTTCATTGAACGCATTGAGCGTCTGGAAGAAGAGAAAAAGGGCATCGCCGACGACATTCGTGACGTTTACAGCGAAGCCAAGAGCCAAGGCTATGACGCGAAAATCATGCGTCAGATCGTACGCCTGCGCAAAATGAGCCAGGACGATCGCCAAGAAATGGAAGCCATTTTGGATACGTACAAATCGGCACTTGGTCTGGCGTAATTTCCGCTTGGCTTCATTGCCGAAAAGACCCGTCATCCTGAACATGTTTCAGGATGACACTGCGTCTGCGACGGCAGTGAAGTTGAGCTGAAGCAGATGTCTTGCCCAATGGCGCGTGCCTGATGTAAGGGCGCGGCTTCATATCCTTTAGCCAGAGAAGAGCAGAGCCATGGCAGGCCATAGCAAATTCAAGAATATCCAACATCGTAAGGGCGCGCAGGACAAGAAGCGTTCGGCGCAATTTTCGAAGCTGTCGCGCGAAATTACCGTGGCGGCGAAGATGGGCATGCCCGATCCCGACATGAACCCGCGCCTTCGCCTTGCGGTGAACGCGGCCAAGGCACAATCGATGCCCAAGGATAATATCCAGCGCGCAATCGACAAGGCCGCCGGCGGCGACGCGGAAAGCTATGATGAAATGCGCTATGAAGGCTATGGCCCCGGCGGCGTTGCGATCATCGTTGAGGCATTGACCGACAACCGCAACCGCACCGCAACCAATGTGCGCACGGCATTCAGCAAAAATGGCGGCAACCTTGGCGCATCCGGCGCGGTGAGCCACGGGTTCGACCGTATGGGCTTGATCACTTACCCCATCAGCGCAGGCGACGCCGACAGCGTCTTTGAAGCGGCATTGGAAGCAGGCGCAGAAGACGTAGAGTCGAGCGAAGACGAACACAGCATCTGGACCGCAATGGACAGCCTGCATGAAGTCGCAAAGGCGCTCGAGGCGACACTTGGTGAGGCAGAAAGCGCAAAGCTTGCATGGAAGCCGCAGGTTTTGGTCGAAGTCGACGAAGCCAATGCCGCGACCTTGCTCAAGATGATCGATGCGTTGGAAGATGATGACGACGTCCAGACCGTCTGGGGCAATTATGACGTTTCCGACGAGGTGATGGCGAAACTGGGATGATCATTCTCGGTCTCGACCCCGGCTTGGGCACGACCGGCTGGGGCGTCATTCGCAAGGAAGGCAACCGTCTTTCGCATATCGACAATGGCGAGATTACGACCGATGCCAAGCTGCCCTTGGCGAACCGTCTCGTCTTGCTTGATGAAAAATTGCACGCGGTGCTTGATCATTTCCGGCCCGATTGCGCCGCGGTGGAAGAGGTCTTCGTCAATAAAAACCCGCAGTCGACGCTGAAGCTTGGGCAAGCGCGCGGCGTTGTCCTTTTGGGTGCTGCGCGCAACCGCACGCCTGTCACCGAATATGCCGCACGGCTGGTGAAAAAATCCGTCGTTGGCACGGGCAAGGCGGAAAAAGAGCAAGTACAAGCGATGCTCCGCATCCTGCTGCCGGGGCTTAAGCTCGCCGGACCAGACGCTGCCGATGCGTTGGCGGTGGCGATCACCCATGCGCATCATTTTAGGGGTTGATGGGTTCCCGCCTCTGCGTGAAACAAACTTTCTGTTCCCACGATGTTCTCTTTTGCTTGCCGATTTTGTAACGAACAGCTAACCCGCGATAATGATTGCAAAGCTATATGGCCGCATTGATGAAACGGGCGTCGACCATCTGGTGATCGACGTCAACGGCGTCGGCTATCTGGTGCAGGCGAGCGCGCGGACGCTTGCCGCCTTGGGCAAGACGGATGATTTTGCCACCGTATTCACCGAAATGCAGGTGTCGGAAAATGACATGCGCCTCATCGGCTTTGCCACCCGCGAAGAACGCGACTGGTTCCGGTTGCTGACGGGCGTGCAAGGCGTTGGCGGCAAGGTTGGCTTGGCCATCCTCTCGGCCATCGAGCCCGCCGACCTCGCGCTCGCCATCGGCAGCGGCGACGCGGCTATGGTGGCGCGCGCCAATGGCGTCGGACCAAAGCTTGCGAGCCGCATCGTCAATGAATTGAAGGACAAGGTCGGCGCGCTCGCCGGCATCGGCGGCGGGGCGAAACTGATGGCAACGGGGGCAGCGGCCGGCAACCACGCACAAGACGCGATGTCCGCACTTGCCAATCTGGGTTTCAAGCCCGGCGAAGCCGGAAATGCCGTGGCGCAGGCGGTCGAAGAACTCGGCCCTGACGCAACACTCGATGCGCTGGTCCGGCTGGCGTTGAAGCGGGCATCGCGGTGAGGCTCTCCCCTGCATTTCTCATCCGTCACCCTGAACTTGCTTCAGGGTCCATCGGGCAACTATTCCTGCGCTATCGGCGGCAAACCCAACCCAACCGCCAGATCCACCCAATGCGGATTCCCGTCATTAATCAGGTTAATCTTCCAAGCGCGGTGCCAATTCTTCAATTGTTTTTCACGCGCAATCGCGGTCTCCATCGTGCCAAAAACTTCAAAATGCACCAGCCGGTAAATGGCATATTTGGACCCATGCCCCGGCGTCATACCGCCCCGATGTTGCGAGAGCCGCTTCAGCAGGTCGGACGTGACGCCGATGTACAGCGACCCATAAAGCTTGCTCGCGAGTATATATACGCAAGGCGTTTTTTCATCTCTCACGCGCTGGAAAGTGCGGCAGAATGGACCCTGAAACAAGTTCAGGGTGACGTAAATTTTGGTAAAATGTTTCACAGGAATTCAAACCCCCGCGCCGTCACCCTGAACGTGTTTCAGGGGCCATCGCGCAATAACAAAGTAAGGTCCGCATAGTGACACGCACAGCCTCCTGTCGCTGCGGTCAGCTTTCCGCCATTTGCACTGGCGAACCTGTGCGTGTTTCTGTGTGCCATTGCCTCGATTGCCAGAAACGCAGCGGATCAGTGTTTGCGGCACAGGCGCGCTTCCCCGCCGACGCTGTGGCCGTCAGAGGCGAATACACAGCTTACGAACATATCGGCGATAGCGGCAACGCGGCCAGCTTCCATTTCTGTCCGACCTGCGGCGCAACCTTGTGGTATCACGCGCTACCGGATCGCGACCTATTCGCCATTCCCACCGGCGCGTTTGCAGACCCGGACTTTCCCCGGCCGCATTATTCGGTCTGGGAAGGGCGCAAGCACCCTTGGGTGACCATCAAGGGCAACGGTATCGAACATTATGACTGACGACGACCGCCTCACCACGCCGGACAAACGGCCAGAAGATATCGACGCCGCGCTGCGTCCCAAAACGCTGGCCGAATTTATCGGACAAGCGGCCGCGCGGGACAATTTGCGCGTGTTTATTGAGGCGGCGAAGGGCCGCGGGCAGCCGTTGGACCATGTATTGTTCTTTGGCCCGCCGGGGCTTGGCAAAACAACGCTGGCGCAGATTGTGGCCAAGGAAATGGGCGTCGGTTTCCGTGCGACATCGGGTCCGGTCATTGCCAAATCGGGCGATCTGGCGGCGTTGCTCACCAATTTGGAGGATGGCGACGTCCTGTTCATTGACGAAATCCACCGGCTCAGCCCCGTGGTTGAGGAAATCCTCTACCCCGCGATGGAAGACCGTGCGCTGGATATCATGATCGGCGAAGGGCCATCGGCGCGGTCCGTGCGGATTGATTTGCCTGCGTTTACGCTGGTCGGTGCAACCACGCGGCAGGGTTTGCTGACCACGCCCTTGCGTGACCGCTTTGGCATTCCGGTGCGGCTCAATTTCTATACGCATAGCGAGCTTGAGCTGGTGGTAACCCGCGCCGCGCGCTTGCTGGATCTTGGCATTGCGCCCGATGGCGCGAACGAGATTGCAAAGCGCGCACGCGGCACGCCGCGGATCGCCGGTCGTTTGCTGCGCCGCGTCCGTGACTTTGCCAATGTCGCAGGCGAGCCCGTCGTCACCGCAAAAATTGCCGATAGCGCGCTCAACCGGTTGGAGGTTGATACACTCGGCCTCGACGCAATGGACCGGCGCTATCTGCATATGATCGCCGACATTTATCGCGGCGGCCCCGTTGGCGTCGAAGCGTTGGCGGCTGGCTTGTCTGAGCCGCGCGACACGATCGAGGATGTGGTTGAACCCTATTTGCTGCAACTCGGCCTCATCGCCCGCACAGCGCGTGGCCGTTGCCTCAATGCCCCGGGTTGGAAGCATCTTGGCCTCAACCCGCCAGCGGGATCACAGGACGGATTGTTTGATGCATAGCGATGCGCCGAGTCCCTAAGGCAACAAATTGCGGATAGGTCCCTTAAAAAGCCTTCCCGCCGGACTCCAAAGTGGTTAACAAAATTCGTGATGCCCATGCCCACCCCCTATCAAGGCCATTTCGACGGCACGCAGCACCTGTTTGCCGTGCGGGTCTATTTTGAGGACACCGATTTTTCAGGTGTGGTCTATCATGCGCGCTATCTGCATTTCATGGAGCGCGCCCGTTCGGACATGCTGGCCTGTGTCGGCATTGACCAGCGACGCGTGCATGCGGACGGTCAAGGCGCCTATGCGGTCACCGAAATGAACATCAAATATCGACGCCCTGCCCATTTTGACGATGCGTTGGTTGTTATCAGCACCGTTGAGGCCGTGCGCGCGGCAAGTTGCGACATTCATCAAACAGTCATGCGCGGCGACGAAATATTGACCGAGGCGCGGGTGACCGCTGCCTTTGTTTCACCCGACGGCAAGCCCCGCCGACAACCCGCGTATTGGGTTGCGGCGTTTCAGCCCATCATAAACCGACACGCAGAATAGGAAGATAATGGACCTGCTCATCGCGACCCAAAATGTGGGTTTTTCACCGATTAAATTGTTTCTCGACGCTGATCTTGTGGTCAAGGCCGTCATCATCGGCCTCGCGCTGGCCAGCATTTGGGCGTGGACAATCATCGTCAGCTTCACGATCAAAATGTCAGGTATCAGCCGCCAGAGCGAGACGCTTGAACGCGAATTTTGGGAAAGCAATGATATCGCTGCTTTCGCCAAAACACATGGCCAAAGCACGTTGCCCGTCGCCAAGGTATTTGCCGCAGGCATGACGGAATGGCGGCGTTCGACCAACGGCAAAACAATCGATCGTGCCGGAACGCGCGAGCGGCTGTCGACCGCGATGGACGCAATGATTGCGGCAGAGACCGACCGTTTGGCCAACCGTTTGAACTTCCTTGCGACCACAGGATCGGTCGCACCCTTCGTTGGCCTGTTCGGAACCGTCTGGGGCATCATGCGCAGCTTTGCCGCGATTGCCGCTGAACAGAATTCAAGCCTGGCCGTCGTCGCGCCCGGCATTGCAGAGGCGCTTTTCGCGACCGCCATTGGCCTGTTCGCGGCCATTCCGGCGGTCATCGCCTATAACCGCTTTTCGCACCGGTTGAACCAATATGAGGCCCGCATGGGACGCTTTGCCGATGGTTTCCACGGCACGCTGTCGCGTGAGCTGGAGCATGAGGTTTAACGATGGCCATGAACACGTCTTCGGGTCGCAGTGGTGGCCGCGGCAGGCGTCGCGGCGGACAACGCGCGCCCATGGCCGACATCAACGTCACGCCCTTTGTCGATGTCATGCTCGTTCTGTTGATCATCTTCATGGTCACTGCGCCCTTGCTCGTCACCGGCGTTCCGGTTGAGCTTCCCGAAAGCCGCGCCAACACGCTTGAGCAGCCGCAGGAGCCCATCGAAATTGCCATCGATCAATCCGGCACAACCTTTATCGATGGCACGCAAGTGGCACCCAGTGAACTTCCCGCCCGGCTTGAAGAAATTGCCGGCGCGCAAGACGCGGCAAAGCCACGCCAGATCATGCTGCGCGGCGATACGTCGATCAGCTACGGGCAAATGATGCGCGTGATGGGCGAGTTGAACCGTGCTGGACTGAATAGCGTGAGCTTGGTCACCACTGGTTCATCTGGCGAAAACTAACGATATGGCGATGGATCGGGTCGAGAAAGTCGGACTGGGCGCTGCGATTGGCGGCCATGTCATATTGCTGGGCGCATTTGGCCTAGGTCTTTTGGCATCCGCAGACACCATCAAAAAGCAGGAATCGATTTCGGTTTCGCTGGTGGGCGAAATTGCCGATGTCTCGACAGCGCCCGACGCCATTCAGGAAGAATCCGCGCCACCGGCCGCTGGCGACACCGCGCCGAGCGAACCGCCGCCTGCCCCGACCCCGGTGATGCAAATCGAAAAACCGGTGGCCAAGCCAGTGCAGAAGCCCGCAAAGCCGGACACTGCGCCACCCCTTGCGAAGGTTGCGGCCAAGAAAGAGCCGGTGAAGACCGCTGCCACGCCGCCGAAAGCGGTAAAAGCAGCCGCCACCAGCGGCAAAGGGGCAACGCCAGCCAAGCCCGGCGGGCTCAGCCGCAATTTCGAAGACAGCATCAACAATATCGGCAAGGCCCCTGGCGCTGGCAAAGCCGTTGGCACGCCTGCTGCAAAGACCGCGACCGAAGTGCGCCGGTCAGTCGGCATCAGCATCGCCGGCCAAATCCGCAGCCGCGTTCGGGCATGCGCGCCGTCGGGTATCGACATCAACAAAATCGAGACATTCGTCACGCTCAGCCTCGAACCATCGGGCAAGCTTACGTCCGTGCGCTTTGACAAGCAGGTCGGCGTGACCGATAGCAACCAACCACAGGCCGGGCCGTTAAAGGACTGCATCTTGCAAGCCGTGCGCGCGGCATCCCCCTATGACGGGCTTGACCCCGAATATCATGACGTCTGGAAAACCCACGCACTTCGTTTGCGCGCCACGGGATAAAGGAATGAAACATATGACCTCCTTCTCATTTTACCGGAAGCTCGCTTCTTTCCTGCTTCTGATTGTCGGCAGTCACAGCGTCATGGCGCAAACCCCGCCGCCTGCACCTGATACAGATGAGCCCGAGTTGGTCGAGTTCGACACGTCCAAGACGCGCTCCATAGCCGTGCCCGCGCTGGTGGCACCCGCCCCTGTCGACACAGCCGCCGGCAACAGCGCCGCACTTGGCCGTCAAATCGCTGAAGTCATTTCATCCGACTTGCGCGCATCGGGTGTGTTTGAAACGCAAGGCCCCAATGGCCTGCGTGCGATCGCGCTGCCCGAGGTGACAGCACCGCAATTTGATTATTGGAAAGGCCGCACGGTCGAACAATTGGTTCAGGGTTTCGTCCGCGTTGGCGGCGATGGCAATCTGACGGTTGGTTGCTATCTGTATGACGTCGGCTTTGGCAATGAAACCACGCGCCTTGGCTTCAACGTGCCGCCACGCGAATGGCGGCGGGCCGCGCACAAATGTGCTGATGCAATCTATGCGAAGCTGACGGGCGAACTGCCATTCTTTGACAGCCGCATTGCCTATATTGCCGAAACCGGTCCCAAGGGCAAACGCGTCAAACGCCTGGCGATCATGGATTCAGATGGCGCAAACCACCGCTTCATCACCAATGGCCAGTCCACAGCGCTAACGCCGCGTTTCTCGCCCAACTATAAATCAATCCTGTATCTGTCCTATGTCGACGGCAATCCGCGCATCTATGTTTATGACATTGATGCCGGTCGGCAGCGGTTGATTACGCAATCGCGCAACCCGACCTTTGCCCCGCGCTGGTCGCCAGATGGGCAGACCATATTATATTCCATGGCGGTTGCAGGGAACACCGACATCTACAAGATTTCGGCGAGCGGCAGCGGCACGCCCGTCAAGCTGACAACATCGCCCAGCATCGACGTCGGCGGAAGCTTCTCCCCCGATGGTCGCCAGATTGTATTTGAAAGCGACCGGTCGGGCAGCCAGCAAATCTATGTCATGAACGCAGATGGATCAAACCAACGGCGGATCAGCTTTGGTTCGGGGCGGTACGCAACCCCTGAATGGAGCCCGCGGGCGGACCTGATTGCCTATACCCGCATTGCGGGTGACTTCCGCGTTGGCACCATGCGCCCCGATGGTTCGGGCGAACGGCTGTTGACCGACAGCTGGCAGGACGAGGCCCCCACATGGGCGCCAAATGGCCGCGTCATCCAGTTTTTCCGCACCGCGAAGGGCAGCGGCAAAACCACTATCTGGCAAGTTGACCTCACAGGATCAAACGAGCGCCAATTGCCGACACCCGTTGACGGATCGGACCCCGCATGGGGACCAGTATTGCCGTGAGTGCGTTTCGATATTATTTCTGATACAAATTCCGCTATACACATGCGGGCAAGCCGAAGGAGAAGACCATGAAGACGAACACAATTAAGATGGCCGCCATATTGTTAGCATCAACCGCACTGGTTGCAGGCTGCGGCAAGAAAAAGGTTGAAGCACTGCCGCCGGTGGCCGAGGGCACCGAATATGCCCAGCCCGAACCGGCCCCGCCTGCCCCTGTTAACCAGATCGTTCCGGGCAGCCAGGAAGATTTCCTGCAACAAGTTGGCCAATTTGGCGACCGCATATTGTTTGAAACCGATCGCTTCAATGTGGATGCCGAAGATCAGGCGACGTTGCAGCGTCAGGCGCAATGGCTGGCCCGTTATCCCAACGCCCGCATCACCGTGGAAGGCCATGCCGACGAACGCGGAACACGCGACTACAACCTCGCGCTTGGCGAACGCCGTGCCAATTCTGCCAAAAATTACCTGACCTCAATCGGTGTCGACGCAAGCCGCATCGAAACCGTCAGCTATGGCAAAGAACGCCCATCGGCTTTGGGTTCGGACGAACAAGCCTGGGCACAAAATCGCCGTGCGGTAACTGTTACCGTTCAGTAAATATCAAATCCTCCCCGTCGGCGTACGATGGGGAGGATGCTTTCATCGAAACGCATAGCCTTTTTACATGGCTTTTCTTGACAAGGCTTTTCACTTTCGCACATCTTGTGTGAAATATTGGGGGCCGCAATTTCATGAACGACGACCTATCTCAACGGCATAGCGCATTTCGATTCCATGGCAGTTGGCTGGAATTTGCCCGCATCGCCTTTCCCAACCTGTTGCTGACCATTGTCACGCTCGGCATATATCGGTTTTGGGCAACCACCCGCGAACGCGAATATCTGTGGAGCAAGACGGACTTCATTGATGAGCGTCTGGAATGGACGGGCAAGGGCATGGAGCTTTTTGTCGGCTTCGTCATGGCGTTCCTGCTGATCGGCCTACCCCTCATCGTCATTCAATTGATATCGCAGGGGCTGATTTTCCGCGGCGAGGCAATCCTTGCGGCGGCCATGACCCTGATGATGTTCCTGCTGCTGTTTTACCTGACGGGCGTCGCATATTTCCGTGCGCTCCGGTACCGGCTGAGCCGGACCTATTGGCGCGGTATCAGAGGGGGCAGCGACGACCCCGGTTTCCAATATGGCCTGGCCTATATGTGGAAAAGCGTTGTGGGTTGGCTGCCTATTTTCCTACTGGTACCATGGTCGATGATTTCCCTGTGGAATGACCGCTGGAACGCCATGAGCTTCGGCCCGCATCGCTTTTCAGCAACGGCCGAGTGGAAACCGCTGATGAAGCGTTATCTGTTATTCTACCTCGTACCGTTTTTGGTGTTCATAGGTGCTGTGGTGTTCGGCATCAGCATGGCTGCTTCGGGTGGGACTCCCGACGCACTTGGAAGCACGGGAATGGCAGTTGGTGCGATCTTGGCCATCATCGCCGTGCTGTCATTTTACCTCTTCCTCCCGCTCGCGGCGCTGGCCTATTACAGCAAATATTTCCGTCTCGCGGTGGGCGGCTTGCGTTTACACAATCTGGAATTTGACTTCCGCGCACGGGCACCGGACTGGATCCTGTTCTTCCTCGCCAACATGGCGATTGTCATCTGCACCTTGGGCATTGGCTATATCTTCATGCCGTACCGCAACTGGAAATTCTTCGTCGACCATATGGAAGCCTATGGCGAGATTAACATCGACGAGCTGACCCAGTCGGAAACCGTGGTTGCCAAGCATGGCGAAGGCTTGCTCGACGCATTTGATGTGGGGGCGATTTAGCCGATGTCTGCCTTTTTCGACGCGTGGCATTATGACGGCAAAAGCGCCGTCCGCCGCAAGGTCGAGGTGCAGATCATTGGTACGCAATTCTTTTTGTTGGAAACCGAGCGGCGGCATGGCCCGTTCGCATTTTCCGAGGTCGAATATGTCACGCACACGGATGATGCCGACGTCTATGGATTAAAGGCGGCGGACGGATGGCGGTTGATGCTCTCCGGTCCGGTGCCATCCGACCTATCGGCCATGTTGCCCGCGCGGCGCAATTATGGTGGCTGGGTTGACAGGCTTGGCTTTGGGAAAGCGGCAGTTGCCTTCACCTTGGCCAGCGCTGCGGCGGTCGCCGTCGTTCTTTTGAGCCCGCAATGGCTGGCACCGCTCATACCCGATAGCGTCGACGAAAAACTGGGCGATGCGCTTGTGGGCGATTTTGGCGGCCGGTTCTGCAGCACGCCTGCCGGAGACGCAGCGTTGAAAAAGCTGGTCGCGTCGCTCGATGCCAATCCGGACGACTTGCAGGTCGAGGTCGCCAAAATTGACATGATAAATGCGGTGGCGCTGCCCGGTGGTAAGGTCATCCTGTTCGACGGCCTTGTCAAACAGGCACGCTCGCCCGATGAGGTTGCTGGCGTATTGGCGCATGAAATCGGCCATGTCCGTGAAAAGCATGTCATGCAGGCCTTGCTGCGACAAATGGGCCTTGCGGTCGTTCTGGGTGGTATTGATGGCAATAGTGGTGCGCTGGTCAATAACATGCTGTCCATGAGCTACAGCCGCGAGTCCGAAGCGGAAGCCGATGCCCATTCGATGAAAGCGCTTGGCGGTGCCAATATCTCACCCATCGGCACCGCGTCATTCTTTGACCGGCTGTCCAAAATGGATGGCAGCGCCAATTCCGGCACATCGGACAATGGCATCGCCGGATATATGTCCAGCCACCCGCTGTCGCGGTCCCGCAAAGACGCGTTTGAAAAGAGCATCGTTAAAGGCAAAAACTACAAGCCCGCCTTAACCCCGACCGAGTGGACCGAGCTAAAAACAATGTGCACGCAGGATCGCAAAGCGAAATCGGGCTTCGGCTTTGATTTTAACTGAACGATTGGTTAAGCTGCGGTAGTTTTTGAAGGAAAGGTTCCCATGTTCAACCGCCTCTTTGTCGAACATCCCAAAAGTGTCGATGAAAATTATGCCAAACATTTTGGCGTCGCCAGCCGATTTGGTTTTGCGATGATCTGGGGTGGGATGAAGGCGCTGGTGCATGCGTTCATTCCCGGTCTGTGCATCACGTCCGGCAGCGATACCGTGAAGCGGTTGAACCACATCATGGTCGAGCAGCGCCGCGCCAAGGGTCAGGATGTGGCCCAAATGCTGACCGTCGATTGGGTGATTTGACCCAGGCCCCGTTTTGACCCAGACCCCGTTTTGACAGAAACAGCTCCACATTTTGCCACGCGTCATGATGGCGTCAAGCTCGCCTATCGCCTGAGCAAAGGCGGCGGGCCAACGCTTGTTTTCCTGCCGGGCTATATGTCCGATATGCAGGGTGGCAAGGCAACGGCGCTGTGCGCTTGGGCAGAGGCGCAAGGCATCGGCATGTTGCGGCTCGATTATTCGGGTTGCGGCGAGAGCGAAGGTGCATTTGAAGACGGCACGCTGGATATCTGGCGTGATGACGTTCTCGCGGTCATTGCCCATGCGCAAATTGGCCCCTTAATCTTGGTTGGCTCGTCCATGGGTGGATGGCTCATGCTGCTGGTGGCCGAAGCACTTGGCGCGCAGGTCATGGCGATGGTGGGCATCGCCGCAGCCCCCGATTTCACCGATTGGGATTTCAACGATACCGACCGCGCGACGATGGCCGCCGACGGACGCATCGCGCGTCCAAGCGATTATGGCTATGACCCCATGGTTATCACCCGCGCCTTTTGGCAATCCGGACAGGATAATCTGCGGCTGAATGGCGAAATCGGCATCGACTGCCCGGTGCGCCTGATCCACGGGCAGTGCGACCCTGACGTGCCTTGGCAAACATCATTAAGCCTAGCTGCCCAGCTTCGTTCATCCGACGTGCAGACCATCTTGGTAAAGGATGGCGACCACCGGCTTTCGCGCGAGGAAGATATTGCCTTGTTGATCGACAGCGTGGCGAAGCTGGTCTGACCTTATTGACGGAGCGCCCGTGCTAAAGCTTTTGTCGAGTTTGCTGTTCATCGCGGCGCCAGCGTCCGCGCAACCCTTGTCCACGCTGAACGAAGTCCAGTTTGACGAATGCCTGAAGCTCGCGGGGACGGACCCTGCATCTGCGGTCACCGAGGCAAGCCTGTGGACGCAGCAAGGCGGCGGCTATCTTGCGCGGGCTTGCCATGGCTATGCGCTTGCGACCGATTTTAAATTCGACCTTGCGATACCGATACTGACCGAGGCGGCTAAATTGGCCGAGGACAAGGGGGATGCCCGCGCGGCGCGTTTCTGGGCGCAGGCGGGCAATGCGGCGCTCGCAGCCGATACGCCCGATGCGGCATTGGCGGCATTGGACAAAGCGCTTGCCGCCCAAACCTTAGAAAGCGCCGAACGCGCCGATAGCGAGGTTGATCGCGCACGCGCTTTGGTTGCGTTGAACAGACCGGCCGATGCCGAAGCTGCGTTGACGGCGGCACGGACGCTGTCGCCCGAAAATGGCACGGCATGGCTGTTATCAGCGACTTTGGCGCGGCGGATGAACAAGCTGCCCGACGCGTTAAGCTATATCCAGACGACCGCCGCGCTTCTGCCGCGTGATGCCGCCGTCGCATTGGAGGCGGGCAATATTGCCATTGCCGCCGGTGATGAAGCTGCGGCGCGCAAGCAATGGGAACAATGCATCGCAATCGCGCCCAACAGCCGCCAAGCGGCGACCGCGACGGCGCAGTTGGCCGCATTGGCCGCAAGCGCACCGCCGCCGACCGAACCGCAATCGCGATAATATTCCGCCTGCACGCCCCCTTGCGCCTGTAGCTGTCACGGTCCATTGTCTGCGGGAATACAGACAGCGCCATGAACGGAGCGAATATGCCGACGAAATATCTCCACACGATGATCCGCGTCACGGACCCTGAAGCAACGGTCGCGTTTTTCAAATTGATTGGGCTTGAAGAAGTCCGCCGTTTCGACAGCGAAGCTGGCCGCTTCACGCTCATTTTCCTCGCGGCGCCCGGACAAGATGGCGTGGCGGAAGTGGAATTGACGCACAATTGGCCACCGGCCGATGGCAGCGCAGCCGAAGCTTATGATGGCGGGCGCAACTTTGGCCATTTGGCGTACCGGGTCGATGATATTTACGCGACGTGCCAAACGCTGATGGACGCAGGCGTCACGATCAACCGGCCACCGCGCGACGGTCATATGGCGTTTGTGCGTACCCCCGACGGCATTTCGATTGAACTGTTGCAAGAGGGCAATCTTCCGCCGGCAGAACCGTGGGTCAGCATGCCCAATATAGGCGTCTGGTAATGGCGATTGAAATTGTCCGCGTTCCGGTCCTGTCCGACAATTATGTCTGGCTGGTGCATGACGCAATAAGCGGCGAGACCCTCGTGATCGACCCTGCCGTGGCAGAACCGGTGCTCGCGGCGGCTGAGGCGCGCGGATGGAAGATTACGCACATCTGGAATACCCATTGGCACCCCGACCATGTCGGCGGCAATGCGGAGATTAAGGCCGCGACGGGCTGCATCATCACGGGGCCAGCGGCAGAGGCGGAGCGGATATCGACTCTGGATGTGCAGGTCCGCGGCGGAGACGTCGTACAACTGGGTGACGTGCGCGCGATGGTTCTGGACGTTCCCGCCCATACAGCGGGGCACATCGCTTATCATTTCGCAACCGAGCAGGTCGCTTTTGTCGGCGACACCTTGTTCGCGATGGGCTGTGGCCGCTTGTTCGAAGGGACCGCTGCGCAGATGTTCAACAATATGCGCACGCTTGAGGCGTTGGGCGATGCTACGGCCATCTATTGCGCGCACGAATATACGTTAAGCAACGCGCGCTTTGCCGTGACCGTGGAGCCTGACAATGCCGCGCTTCGGCAGCGCGTGTCTGATGTTGTCGCCGCGCGCGAACGCGGCGAGGCAACAGTGCCAACGACGATTGCACTGGAACGCGCAACCAACCCGTTCATGCGCGCAAGCTCCGTGGAGGAGTTGGCGGCACGCCGGGCGGCAAAGGACGCAGCCTGACGCTTAGTGGAAGTCGCGGGACTTGGGCAAAATGCGCACATCACGCGGGTGGCTGCCGCGCGGGGGATGTGGCCGCGCAAATTCATCAATTTTGGGTTTCCCGACATTGGCCTGATGCGTTTCGGACAGCTGCGCCAAATCGTCGGTGCGGTCGATAATATTCGTCGCCATCAGGTGCACCACACCTTCTTTGCTGCGCTGAATTTCGCCCTCGGCAATAATCAGCCGTGACGCCATGACGGCGCGGCGTTGCCGGTCGAACAACCGCGCCCATAATAAGATGTTGGTCACGCCACTTTCATCCTCAATCGTGATGAAAATCGCATTGCCTTTGCCGGGGCGCTGCCGGACGAGCACGACGCCGGCCACGCGCACCCGCTTGCCGTTCTTGACGACATTGGCCTCAGCGCAGCTCAGCACGCCCTCGCTTGCGAACATCCCGCGCAGGAACTGCATCGGGTGCCCCTTTAGCGACAGCCGGGTCATCTGATAATCTGCCGCGACATGTTCGCTGGCCGGCATCGCTGGCAACATCGCATCGGCCTCCGCGCCAAGCTCGCGCGCGTTGGCCGCAGCGAACAACGGCAGTTCGTCCGAAGGCGTCCGCCGCGCTTCCCACGCGCCCTCTCGCCGGTCGAAACCCAATGATCGCACGGCGTCGGCATCGGCAAGCAAGTGCATAGCAGCCGGTGGCAGCGCGGCCCGGCGCGCCAAATCTTCGATAGATGCGAATGGCCGATGCCGGGCGATGGCGTGCGCCCATACCTCCCGAAATCCGTCTATCTGCCGCATCCCCAATCGCAGCGCGCCTTGCTCGATTGCATTATCCCAATGGCTCGCATTGACGTCTATCGGCCTGACCTCCACCCCATTTTCCTGCGCATCGCGGACAATCTGCGCCGGGGCGTAAAAGCCCATGGGCTGCGAATTGAGTAAGGCGGCGGCGAAAATGGCCGGATGATAATGTTTGATCCACGACGACACATAGACCAGCCGGGCAAAGGACAGCGCATGGCTTTCGGGGAAGCCATATGATCCGAAACCCTGAATTTGGCCAAAGCAGCGCTGGGCAAAGTCACGTTCATAGCCGCGCCGCACCATGCCTTCGACCATCATCGTTTCGAAATGCTCCATCCCGCCGACATTGCGAAACGTCGCCATCGCCTTGCGCAAGCGGTTGGCATCGGCCTCGCTGAATTCGGCAGCGGTAATGGCCAGGTTCATCGCCTGCTCCTGAAACAGTGGCACACCCAATGTTTTGCCAAGCACATGCTTCAGCTCGTCTGGCGGATATGGCGGGGCGGGAGAGGGATATTCGACCTTTTCCTCCCCATTACGTCGCCGCAAATAAGGATGCACCATATCGCCTTGGATAGGCCCGGGGCGGACAATCGCGACTTGAATAGTGAGATCATATAGGCTGCGCGGTTTCATGCGCGGCAGCATGTTCATTTGCGCCCGGCTTTCGACCTGAAACACGCCCAGGCTCTCACCTCTGCACAGCATGTCATAGACATTGGGATCATCGGAATCGATGTCGACCTTCAGATCATAATCGCCAACCCCCTGTTCGCGCATCATGTCATAGGCCTTGCGTATACAGGTCAGCATACCCAGCGCCAGCACATCGACCTTCATCAGCCCCAATGCGTCGATATCGTCTTTGTCCCACTCGATAAAATTGCGGTCCTTCATCGCGCCATTGTGGATGGGCACGGTTTCATCGAGCCGGTTTTCGGTCAGGATAAACCCGCCGACATGCTGCGACAGGTGACGCGGGAATTTTATCAACTGTTCTGACAGCGACTTCAGCCGGGCAATTTCGGGATTGTCCGGATCAAACCCGGCCTCGACCAGCCGCCGTTCATCAGGACCGCTGCCGAAACTGCCCCAGACGGTGCTGACCATGCGCGTGGTGATATCCTCGGTCAGGCCCAAAGCCTTTCCCACTTCGCGCACCGCGCTGCGCGGGCGGTAATGGATGATCGTTCCGGCAATCGCGGCCCGGTGGCGGCCATAGCGCCGGTAGACATATTGAATGACCTCCTCACGCCGCTCATGTTCGAAATCAACGTCGATATCGGGCGGCTCTTTTCGGTCGGACGAAATGAAGCGCGAAAATAACAGCGTGTTTACAAGCGGATCGACCGACGTCACGCCAAGCAGAAAACACACCGTAGAATTCGCCGCCGAGCCGCGCCCTTGGCACAAGATCGGCGGCTTTTGATCGCGCGCAAATTTGACCAGATCGTGGACGGTGAGGAAATAATATGCGAATTTCTCGGTGCGGATAAACGCAAGTTCGGTTTCAATCGACTTGCGGATTTTCTCCGGAAGCTCCGCCCCGTACCGTTCGTGCGCCGCCGTCCACACCAGATGCGCCAGCCAGTCGTCGGGGGTCCAGCCACCCGGCACCGGCTCGTGCGGATATTCATATTTCAACTGTTCAAGGTCGAAATGAATATGTGCAGCAAAGCGTTCGGTTTCGGCCACAGCTTCAGGACAGGCATGGAATAAATGCGCCATGTCATCCGCGGACTTGATATACCGCTCGGCATTCGCCTCCAGTGCAAAGCCTGCTTTCTGGATGGTGGTCCCCATGCGGATGCACGTGACAATATCGTGGAGCGGGCGCTGATCGCGGGTCGCGTAAAGCGGATCGTTCGTCGCGAGCAGCGGCACGTCAAAGGCGTTTGCGACCTTTCGATAACGCGCCAGCTGCCGTTTATCCTGACCCCTGTGATGCGTTGATACGCCAAGCCAAAGCTTGCCAGCATGTACAGGCGCAAGGCGGCGCAGCACGCTTTCCCAATCCTGCGGCGCGGTCGACACCAGCTTGAGATGCGACGGCGCGGCTATGGGCTTCGTGCTTTCCTTGAACGCATATAAAGGGGGGTTCTTATGTGCCTCCTCCGCGTCCGCGGTCGCATATGGCATGACGATGAGCAGCAAATCGCCCAGATGGTCGGACAAATCGTCGAACTTCAATATGCAGCTGCCTTTGGTCGCGCGCATATTGCCGACGGTCAGCAACCGTGTGAGATTACCCCACCCCTGCCGCGTGGCGGGATAGGCAATGATGTCCGGCGTGCCGTCTGAAAACACCAGCCGTGATCCCGCCAGAAAGCGGATATTCGGTTCACACGCGGCCTCTTCAGCTTCGGTCAGTTGCTCGGATTGGCCAGCATCGCGCTTGGCCGCCAGCAATGCACTACGCGCTTCATCGGGCGTATCGCCCAACGCCTTCCACGCGCGCACAACGCCAGAGACGGTATTGCGATCAGCGATGCCGATGGCGGTCAGCCCGCGCCGGATACCCTCCGCCACATAATCCGATGGCGGCGATGCCCCGCGCAAGAAAGAATAGCTGCTGGTGCAGGCAAGCTCGGCATAGCTCATGCGAAGATACCGTGGAGATACCAAAGTGGTCGCTCAATTTCATCATAAAGCCCACGCCGGAACAGCCAAAAGCGGCGCCCCTCATTGTCCTCAACACGGTAATAATCCCGCGTCAGGCTGCCATTGCCCGGCGCATAGCCGCGCGGGTGTCGCCACCATTCCGGGCTGATGCGTTCAGGGCCCTCCACCCGCGCGACGCGGTGCACGTGCCGCCGCCAGCGAAAGCTGCGCGGTTCGCCCTCTGGAAATCCGGCGGTCACCTCAATTGGCTGCGGCGTTTCGAACAGGCGAAAAGGCCGCATCGCCGGTTCGCCCGGCACAGGCTTTGGCCAATCCGCTTTTGCAACGTCAGATTGCGCGACACGCTCAAGCGCTGCACGTTCGGGGATGTGGCTTTGCCGCGCGTGGAATTGCCGCACGCGCTCTGCCCCCAACCGAACGCTGAGCCGGTCGATGAGCGCGGCCGCGGCCGCATCTGTATCGATCTTTGTCTCCAGCCCAACCTGAACATTGGCCAGCACCTCGGCAAGCGGGACTTCCAACCGGATGAGGTCATAGCCAAAGCCGGGGTCAAGCGGGTCGGACAGGGCGTCGATACGTTCCCGTATCAAGCGCATGAGCAGGGCAGCGTCGCGCGTTGGCGTGCCGGTATCCACCGCCAGCCGCGCGACATGGCCATCGCTGCGAAATAGACGTATCTCGAACCGTCGCCCGCCCTGCCCGCGTTCTTGCAACTGAAGGGCCGCGTTCCCTGCCAACATTTCGATGGTCGCCAACACATCATTGGTGCGCGAAATCGGTTCGGCAAAATTCTGGGTAACATGGATGATTGGCAGGCTACGGCGCGGGGTGATGCGCGGGTCTTCCTCTTCCAAAAGGCGCGCCAGCCGCACCACAACTGCCTTGCCGAAGCGCGCCGCCAGCGGCTTACGCGGGCGGACAGCCAGATCGCCAATGCTTCTCAGGCCAGCCCGGCGAAGTGCCTTGTGCACCTTGTCACCGCCATCCAGCGCCTCCACAGGCACGTCGGAAATGGCGCGCGCCGCATATCTCGCCTTGGCCTGCGCGCTGTCGGGGCTGCCGCCCAAGGCAATCCGGCAACTGAGGCCATGACGGCTGAACCGCGCGTGCAGATCTTTCGCCAGCCGCGCCGCATCACCAAACACATGTTCGCACCCCGTAATGTCGAGCAGCAGCCCTTGCGGCGGGTCCAACATGCAAGCAGGCGTATAACGCTCACACCCATCCGCCAGCCAGCCGAGCAGGTTGAGGTCCGCCACAGGGTCATGGTCGAAGACCGCCAGATCGGGCACGCGCGCGCGCGCATCGGCCAGCGCCATGCCTGCCGTCAGGCCAAGCGCATGCGCCGCCGGATCACATGCCGCCAACCGCATGGCCCCGCGTTGTTTTTCGACCATGGCAAAAGGCGCATCAGGCGCGCTGCCGCGATGCCGGACCAGTCTTTGTGTCGGTAACAATGGCAGAAAGACCGCCAGATAGCGGCGCGTCAAAAAAGCTTCGTGTTGCATGATCCCAAGTCACTCTTGCCGCAAAAGGAGCCGCACCACCGCGATGGCGCAGAAGGCTGATGTCAAAAGTCGGAAGGCCCGGGGCATTTCCCGGCAATGGCGCAGAGGGCGCAGAACATATCCGCCAGCGTGTACGCGCCGCGCTTGGCATCGGCACCGCATCCCCGCGCACCAGCAGGGCCAATACCCCTGCCTCCGCCGCAGCCAAAGCAAGCCGACGGGTCGAGGTCAAATCCACCAACCGGGCGTTGCCGTGCGTTTCCAATATGACCGCGCTCGCGACTTTCGACCGGATGGCATCCGCTGCAGCCCGCAAGGCGTCGCGCAAATCGGCTGTCTGGACCAGCAACATGCGCGCGGGGTCACCGCCCATTGCCGACAACCCATAAGGGTAGAGCCGCCCCGATGTCTGGCGTTCCTTGTCCCCTGATATCCAGAAGATACCAGCATCGCTTTCCGGCAGCCGCCATGCCAGCAAAAGCGCAAAGGCGGCGGCCGCATGTGAGTCGGCTTTTGCGCCACCAAAAAATTCATGCAGCCCGGCCTGCGTTATGCCACCGCACAGCCGTTCGTCGACATAAGGCGCCCCTATGGGCAGCAATGATTGCGCGGCATCCGGCTGGTGTTGCTTCCACATTCCTTGCACAGATGGAAACGCACCAGCCGGTAGAGTCGGCTGTATGTGATTCGGCTTTTTGTTCATGCTTTGTTCCATACTCCATTTTTCATGGATGTGGAGTCAGCTTTTTTTATCCTGAAGTGGTTTGGGATAATATAGGCCGGCAGCCGGAGGGCCTATGCGCGCAGATGATCCCGAAAGCGCGGGCGGCATGTTTGAACCATTTTCCAGCCCGGGCCTATTTGCCCGGGCCAGAAAATTGCGTTCAACTGACTGAACTCATTCCCAATAATAAGGCATGCGTTTGCGTGTGCCGGTGACTTCTTCGTTCAGCGTGGCCGCATCATATAAACGGCCACCGATCATAACCTTGGCGACCTTGTCCGAATTGCGGATATCCGCGCTTGGGTCAGCGTCGAGAACGACGAGGTCGGCAAGCTTGCCTGCGGCGATGGAGCCCACATCCTTGTCATAACCAAGCGAACGGGCGGACTCGATTGTGCCTGCGGCCAATGCCTCGATTGGCGACATGCCACCGCGGACGAAGGACCAAAGCTCCCAATGCGCGGCGATGCCCGCTTCTTGGCCATGCGCACCAATCGCCACCGGCACGCCAAGCTTGGCAAGCTTATGTGCCTCACGCGCGCTGTTGTCGTCGACATAGTCTTCCTCAGGCGCGATTTCGCGGCGTGCATTGTTCGCCGCAAGCTCGGTCGGCGGATAATGCTTGG
>JBILOZ010000022.1:0-20941 GCA_044374245.1 Sphingorhabdus sp.
GCCCCGCGTAGCTTGCGCCGATGGCCGAACAAATCGCGGCAATTTCATCTTCTGCCTGGAATGTGGTGATCCCATATTCTTTCAAGCGGCTGAGGTGATGCAAAATCGCGGATGCTGGGGTAATCGGATAACCACCGAAGAACATCTTGAGGCCAGCCAACTGCGCGCCAGCAACCAAGCCATAAGAAATGGACTCAGCGCCGGTCACCGTCCGGTACAGACCCGCAGGCGCAGGCGCGGCATCGACATGATATTGCTTGAGCGGTCCAGCCAGTTCAGCTGTCTCACCATAAGCATGACCGGCATTCAGCGCCGCGATATTGGCGTCGGCCAAAACCTGATTCTTTGCAAATTTGGCGTTCAGCCAATCGATGATCGGCTGACGATCACGGTCAAACATCCACAAAGCAAGACCAAGCGTCCACATATTCTTACAACGCAACGCGTCTTTGTTGCCCATGCCAAACGGCTTGACGGCCTCCAGTGTCAGCGCGCTGATGTCGAACGCCAGCACTTGCCATTTCGCAAGGCTGCCATCTTCAAACGGGTTGCTGGTATATTTGGCCTTATCCAGGTTGCGCTGGTTAAACTCGCCTGTGTCCGCGATAATCAAACCGCCTTCGCGCAAAGACCCGACATTGGTTTTCAACGCAGCGGGGTTCATCGCGATCAGCACATCAGGCTGATCACCAGCGGTGTCGATTGCGGACGAACCAAAGTTAATTTGAAACGCCGAAACACCGAAAAGCGTCCCGATTGGTGCACGGATTTCTGCGGGAAAATCAGGGAATGTCGCAAAGTCATTGCCCGCCAGTGCTGACGACAGCGTAAACTGTCCCCCGGTCAACTGCATGCCGTCGCCGCTGTCCCCGGCAAAGCGCACAACAACTGCCTCGCTTTGCACTGGAGTATGTCCGCTCGTCTGTTCGTCTTTGAATGCCGTAGCCATGCGTTCTAGCCCGTCTTTAATTGCAACTTTATTGCCTTTTCGCCTAATCCCATTCGCCGCGCACTGCAATGTTAGAAAAACTATCGGTGGATATGCTGGACGCATTGCCCAAGCCACCCTAGGAAGCGGCAGAAATGGAGAACGCGATGACCGATACCCCACCTTATGTCCGCCCAGACGTGGCATTGTTTCTGCAATTTCTGAACGCGGTACCCGGCCCTAAATTTTGGCAAGTGCCCGTTGATGACGCACGCGCGATGACCGCTGCGATGCGCGACGTTGCGGATGCACCCGTTGGCGAACTGGCGGTTATCCGTGATTTATCGATTCCCGGACCCGCCGGAACCATCCCCGCGCGATTATATGACAGCCGCGAAGAGCGCGAAGCTGGCCCTGTCATGGTGTTTTACCATGGCGGCGGATTCGTTATCGGCAGCCTGTATACCTATGAACCCTATTGCGCAGAAGTTGCGCGCCTCCTCGATTTGCCGGTCATCTCCATCGATTACCGGCTGTCACCCGAACATCCATTCCCGGCCCCCGCCGAAGATTGTGAAGCCGCAACGCGCTGGATTGCGACGAGCCCTGCGGAACTTGGACGGCAAGTGACTGGACTCATTCCCTCCGGCGACAGTGCTGGCGGCAACCTAGCGATTGTCACCACGATGGCGCTTCGCGACCGTCCGGCGGCCGTGCCTGTGTTGGTGCAACATCCGATTTACCCCGTCGTCACACTCGATGCTGACTGGCCGAGCATGCGCGAATTTGCCAACGGTTATTTGCTAACCGACGAAGCAATGGCCTATTTCGGCGACGGCCACGCAGCAACGCCCGGAGACTATCGTTCCGAGCCGTTGAATTTCAGCCAGCAGGGCATGCCACCGAGCCTTGTCACCACCGCAAGCCTCGACCCGTTGCGCGACCAAGGCATCGCTTATGTTGAAAAGCTGAAACAGGACGGCGTGCGCGTCGAACATCGCAGTGCCGAGGGCAATATTCACGGGCATATCAACATCCGTCAGGCCATCCCATCGGTCCAATCGGACATCGAGGGCAATATCGCCGCGCTGAAAAACCTGCTTGCAGAAGTGGTGGCAACAGCATGAGCATATCTTTGGAAGATTTACCGTACCGTCCCTGCGCCGGCATCATGCTCGCCAATATGCAGGGGAAGATTTTTGTCGGGCAACGCTTGGACAGCCCCGTCGGAACCGATGCATGGCAAATGCCGCAAGGGGGCATCGACGATGGTGAGGATGCAGAAACTGCGGCGCTGCGCGAGTTGTTCGAAGAAACCGGCGTGCGCGCCGATTTGGTCGATATTCTCGCGCGCAGCCGCGATGAACATTTCTACGACTTACCCGATGATATGATTGGCCGCATTTGGAAGGGCAAATATCGCGGGCAACGCCAGCATTGGTTTTTGATGCGCTTCAAAGGCACGGATGCCGATATCAACATCGAAACGTCGCATCAGGAATTTAGCAAGTGGAAGTGGATCGATGCACAGCAATTGCCGCAACTGATCGTGCCGTTCAAAAAGCGGCTGTACGAGAATATTCTCGCGGAGTTTGTAGAACTTATTTGACGCCGTTCAGCGTGCTGAACGCATCCGCGCCCTTAATTGGGTTGCGGAGCCGGCACGCTAGCGACGCTTGGTTTCGTATCGGCTGCACTTGCCTGCATTTGCGGTTTTTCGCTCGCCTTGCTGGATGCAAGCGCAAGCCGGTCAACAGCGCTGCAGTCCGCACGGCATAATGTTTTCAGCCGCGCGATATTCTTGCCCGCTTGCTCAATTGCGCCCTTGGCAATCATAGCATCTGCCTGCTCGGCCAATGCAACCTGATCATTGGGCTCAAGCTCCAACGCCTCTGTGTAAAAGCGGATCGCTTTACCATTCAGTCCTTGGGCCTTCACCGCGCGCGCCATCGCAATATATGCAGGGCGATTGCGCGGGTCGACCGCCAATGCGGATTCATACCAGCTGATGGCATTGTCAAACCGCCCAGCGTCCGATTCCTGGTCACCCGTCTGCATCAGGGCAATCGAGCGGGCATCGATATCATCATCCGCGCGTCCGCCGATGCTGGCGCTCGACATGACCGCTAGAGTGAACGACAGCGCAATGGCCGCGGGAGAAAAACGCATAAACAATATCCATATCTTTTTGGAACGTGATGCTATCACAGCTTTTGGAGCCTCGCGAAGAAGAATCCATCGCTACCATCATGATGCGGGGTCAACAACACGCCGTCGCCGTCGGCACGGCCCATCGACACGCCCGTATCCGCAGCGCGCCAACCCGAATGCGATTTTAAGAACGCCGCCACTTGGCCCTTGCCTTCACTCTCAATGAGCGAGCACACGGCATAAACAAGATAACCGCCACGCATGACCATGTCGGCGCCAATGTCCAACAGCTTCGCCTGTTCATCAACAACGCGCTTCAACCGCGCCGCGTCCAAGCGCCAGCGCGTCTCTGGATTGCGCCGCCATGTCCCGCTTCCCGAACAGGGGGCATCAATAAGGACAAGGTCGCAGCCACCGATAAATTCGGACAGCATCTCTTTTTCTTTGCCCGGATTGAGCAAGCGCGTTTCGATATTGGTGGCACCCGACCGATTGGCCCGTGGCTTCAATTGGTCCAGCCGGTTGCGGTTTGTGTCGGTTGCGATCAATCGTCCCTGATTTCGCATCGCCGCGGCGAGCGCGAGTGTTTTACCACCAGCGCCAGCGCACAGGTCAAGCACAGTGCCAGCACCCTTTGCCTGACATGCCTCTACAATCAGCTGGCTTCCCAGATCCTGAATCTCAACCAAACCGTCTTCCACCGCAAGGTGGCTGTCGATCGCAGTCCCGCCCGGCAGGCGGAGCGCATATTCGAGGTGCGGAAGGACTTCAGCGTCGGGGAACGTCGCCGATACTTCAGCGCGGCTTGCCTTCAACGCATTTACGCGCAAGTCCATGGGGGCGCGGTCAAGCAGGCTTGCTTGCTCGCCCTCATCAACATGCGCGGAAAACAAAGGTTTGATCCATTTGGGCAGTCCGCCACCTGTTGATCGCGCTTCGCCGGGCTCAATCGCCGCTGGACCATAATCGGTCCCGTCGAACAATGCCGCCAGTTCCGGATCGGCATCCGCCATTGCCACAAAGGCAGACCGCGCCGTCGCTGGCCTTTTGCCAAAGCGGCGGATGGCGCCCCACGCTAAATCACGGACAGCACGGCGGTCTTTCGAACCGGCATAACGCCGCTCGGCAAAAAAGCGCTTCGCGAGCTGGTCAGCAGAAGCGCCGCCATCACGTGCGGAAAGGATGATTTGGTCAACCAATTCAATGGCTGACTGCAGGCGAGCAGCAGGTCTCATGCCTCAACGCGTCGGATAATTTGGAGCTTCCCGCGTGATTGTAACGTCATGTACATGGCTTTCCCGTAATCCGGCATTGGTGATGCGCACAAATTGCGCGCGTTCCTGAAGGTCCGCAATCGTGCGCGAACCGGTATAACCCATAGCTGCTTTAACGCCGCCGACAAGTTGGTGAATGACGTCGCGTGCTGGGCCTTTGAAAGGCACTTGCCCTTCAATGCCTTCTGGAACCAGTTTAAGCTGGTCCTTAATATCCTGCTGAAAATAACGGTCGGCAGAACCACGCGCCATCGCGCCGACGCTGCCCATGCCGCGATAGCTTTTATAGGCACGCCCCTGATACAGGAATGTTTCGCCGGGCGCTTCCTCGGTTCCCGCCAATAGCGAACCGACCATCACCGACGATGCCCCGGCCGCGAGTGCTTTCGCCAAGTCGCCAGACGTCCGCAATCCGCCATCGGCGATGATTGGAATGCCCGACTTTGCGGCTTCGGCCGCCGATTCCATAACCGCAGTCAATTGCGGAACGCCAACACCAGCGACAACGCGGGTGGTGCAAATGGAGCCTGGGCCGATACCAACCTTGATACCATCCGCGCCCGCATCAATCAGCGCACGTGTCGCCGCAGCCGTCGCCACATTTCCGGCAACGACCTGAACTTCAGGCGCCATGCGCTTAATCTCTGCAACCGCAGCCGCAACCATCGCGCTATGGCCATGCGCCGTGTCGACGACGATGAGGTCACATTCAGCGTCAATCAATGCCTTGGTATAGGCCATGCCCTTTTCGCCGACAGTCGTCGCCGCAGCGACGCGCAGGCGCCCTGTGCCGTCCTTTGTTGCGTTGGGATATAGAACAGCCTTCTCGATATCCTTTACGGTAATCAAGCCGATGCAATGATAGGCGTCATCGACGACCAAAAGCTTTTCGATGCGCCGTTGATGCAGCAAACGCCGCGCTTCTTCTTGCGTGACGGACGATGCAACCGTCGCCAGATTTTCATGCGTCATCAACTCGGACACGGGCTGCGCCGGATTTTCAGCAAAACGCACGTCACGATTGGTCAAGATACCAGCCAGCTTTCCGCTCGCCTCAACAACCGGAATGCCGGAGATGGAATGCGCCATCATCAATGCTTGCGCTTCCGCCAAGGTCGCTTCGGGTGCGATGGTGATGGGGTTCACCACCATGCCGCTCTCAAAACGTTTGACCTGACGCACGGCGGCGCACTGTTCTTCAATGCTTAGGTTGCGGTGCAAAACACCAATGCCGCCCAGCTGCGCCATGACGATCGCCATGCGCGCTTCGGTGACGGTGTCCATTGCCGACGATAGCACTGGAATGTTCAGTGATATGCTTTTGGTCAGCTGTGTGCGGGTGTCGGCCTGGCTTGGCAAAATGTCCGATGCCCCGGGCTGCAACAGCACGTCGTCAAATGTAAGTCCGAGGGAAATTTCTTTCATTGTGCCACCGCTTTAAGCTTTGATTCGTGGCGGCCCATGTAAACAGTAAGTCCCTTATTCGCCAGCCTTCTTGGATTTATATTTTCTGGCGTCCGCAAAGTAGCGGCCAAGCGCAATGTGCAGGTCAGCGTCATCCGCCGCGCCGCCAAGCTCCGTCTTATCCGTAAGCTCATCATCAGGGCCGTGATAATCGCTGCCCAGAAACTTTTGCATCAGTTCCAGATCGGCAAACGAACCACCCACCATGAGTGCAGGCACGCCCTTTTGCGCGAGTGCCCAACCGTCCTGCCTTTGGATAAACGCATTTGCATCGGTCGAACTTTCAATCGCCCTGCCTGTCTTTTTCGCCACCGCCTCAACCGTGGCATCCAATGGAGTGGTTCCACGGCCGATGATCGCAACCTTTGACCCGCGTGGCGCAATCGCGATTGTATCGACATTTAGGGAAATCACGATCTGATCAAGCGGCAAAGCCGGTTTGTCAACAAAAGCATAAGCACCCAATAGGCCGCTTTCTTCCGCGGTTGTCGCTAGAAAATAAATATCGCGATCATGCTTTTTCTTCGCCAAGCTTTCCGCGATTTCGTTCAACACGGCAATGCCGCTGGCATTGTCCACGGCACCATTACAAATCCGGTCAGGCGCACCCTCTGGCGCGCAAATACCCAAATGGTCCCAATGCCCCATGAACAAAACAGCGCCGCTGCCCTTTTTCCGACCCGCAATTTTGCCAACAACATTCGAGCTGTTGAACCGGTAAATGTCCGTCGTAACTTTGAAATCTGCGTCAACACCAAGTGGCTCACCCGCATAATCGCTGGCCTTGGCATGCGCGCGCAATTTGTCCCAATCTTGCCCAGCGGCGGTTATCATCGCGACCGCAAACTCGGCGCTGATTGCCCCTTCCAACGGAGCGCGCTTTTCGCGGCTTTCAAGTGCGATAGGGCGCGACAGCAATAAACGCCGCAGCGAAGGCCAATTTCCCTGCCCGTCGCCGATGAAGATAACAGCCTCCGCCCCCGCAGCGATCAGCGCTTCGCGCCGCGCGCGGGGTGACTTCATATTTTTTGGCACATTTTCGGCGTCAAACAGCACAAGGGCGGCTTTGCCCGCAACATCGGCCGCAACCGAACCATCGGCCTTGACCCCTGCACCGGTAAAGATAAGCGGCAAATCGGTACGCGCATAATCGACCTGCTTACCAATCAGGATGATTTCTTGGGAAGCGATGCGCAGTTTGCGGCCCTTGGCCGTAAATGCATATTCCGCACTGCCCTGTCCGCGCTGGATCAAGGGAACGGCATCAAACCAACCGCCGTCGGTCGCCGCGGGCTTTAAACCTGATGTCGCCCATTGCTGCGCAATATACTGAACCGTTTTTGCCTCGCCCTCCGTGCCGGGTTTACGGCCTTCAAACGCATCACTCGCCAAAATTTCGATATGTGCGCGCAGGTCTGCTTCGCTCACCGCTTTGGCGTGCACCGAACCCGCCGCCATTGCTGCAAAGCTGGCGAAGACTGCAAAATGGGCAAGACGCATAAATGATCGCTCCGGACTACGAGGGAGCGGCACCCGTCCTATGTCGGGAACGCTCTATCGTTAATTTCGCTTCATCTACATGCATCGATTCAATCATGCGACCCTTAAATCGCTGCGCGCCCCCTCGGCTCGCCGCAATTAATTCCTCCGCTTCGGCCACCGCAGCGGCATCCGCACCAAAGGCCTGATTGGCTATCGCAATCTGATTGGGGTGAATGAGCGTTTTGCCCGTGAAACCATAAGTTGCGCCTTGGCGGCATTCGGCATCGAAGCCGTCCATGTCATCCAGCCGGTTGCACACGCCGTCAAAACGCGGCTTGCCCGATGCGGATGCCGCGAGCACGATGGTCTGCAGCGCAAGCTCCAGCCCTTCGCGCAATGGGCCGGGCCGAATACCGGTTTCCGCCGCAATGTCATTTGTGCCCGCAATCAATCCTGCAACCATAGGATGCGCCGCAATCTCGCGCGCGGCATATAATCCCGTTGGCGTTTCGATCATCGCCAATATGGGCTTGCCAGCATCGGGTATGTCGTCTGGGCCTTCGACCTTAGGGACAACAATGACGTTCGCGCGGCTCTGCGCCAAAGCGGCGATGTCGTCGGCATGATATACGCTGTCTGCGCCGTTTGCCCGTATGGCGATTATTTTGCCTGCGACGCCGTCTGCGGCATATTGCACTGCTGCCGCGCGGGCATCCGCCTTTGACTCATGCGGGACGGCATCTTCCAAATCGATGATCAGCATATCTGCATCAAGCGACCGCGCCTTTTCCAACGCGCGTGCATTGGACCCCGGCACATAAAGCGCCGACCGCGTAAAGTTCAGTTGCTGCAAGATATCCATGTTCGCTCCCATATTGTCGGCCCGTGCATGCTCCCTGCGTAAACGCGATGAAATGGTAAACCCCCTCGATCGTTTTCATGAAACTATTTGTTAAACCCACCGAATTACAGCTCCCTTTTAAAAGGGAGGCCAATCCATGGAATATTTTTTCGGTTTACTGGCGCTGATCGTCATCATTTTTGTGATGATGGGCGTGACCGTTGTGCAGCAAGGCTTTGTTTTCACAATTGAGCGGTTCGGGCGTTATACTTATTCCGCGCAACCTGGGTTGACCGTCATCATCCCGTTCTTTGATCGCGTTGGCCGCAAGGTGAATGTGATGGAACAAGTTCTCGATATTCCGGGGCAAGAGATCATCACAAAGGATAACGCCATGGTCGGCGTTGACGCCGTGGTTTTCTTCCAAGTGCTCGACGCAGCGAAAGCCGCATATGAAGTGTCGGACCTATATGTCGCCATCATGCAAATCACGACAACCAACCTGCGCACCGTGATGGGTAGCATGGACCTTGATGAAACCTTGTCAAAGCGCGACGATATTAACGGTCGCCTGCTGTCGGTGGTGGATCACGCAACCAGCCCATGGGGCGTCAAAATCACCCGCGTCGAGGTGAAAGATATTCGCCCGCCGGCTGATATCTCCAACGCAATGGCGCGGCAGATGAAAGCCGAGCGTGAAAAGCGTGCGCAAATCCTTGAAGCAGAGGGCATGCGCGCCGCAGAAATCCTCCGCGCTGAAGGCGAAAAGCAAGGCGCAATCCTTCAGGCCGAGGGCCGCAAGGAAGCTGCATTCCGTGACGCCGAAGCCCGCGAGCGCGAAGCAGAGGCCGAGGCGAAGGCAACAGTCATGGTTTCCGATTCCATCGCGACATCGGGCACGCAGGCGCTGAATTACTTCATCGCGCAGAAATACACCGAAGCCATCAGCCAGTTCGCAACATCACCCAATGCCAAGACCATTTTGTTCCCTGTAGAAGCCACACAGTTGATCGGGACGCTGGGCGGAATTGGCGAACTGGCCAAGGAAGCGCTTGCGACAAAAGAAAAGTGAGTTCTGTGGGGCGGAGACAAAGCCCGTAGTCCTGAGCAACAATCGCAAGGCGATTGTGCCCGTCGAAGGACGCCTGTAAGACAGACGCTGCGCTCCACCGACACGCGCCCTTCGACTTTCGTCAGCGCAGGCGCACTGACGGCTCAGGGCTACGGTAAGATCTGCAGTTTAGACATCGAGATTACGGAGTAACACATGGCAGAATGGCTCGACACAATTTCAACCCACTGGTTCTGGCTCTCGCTGGGGCTAGTGCTCGGCGTTGCCGAAATGGTTGCGCCCGGCTTCTTCCTGATGTGGCTTGGCCTTGCCGCGTTGATTGTTGGGGGGCTGGATTACTTCCTTCCCATCACCGTCGCCTATCAGGTCGCAATGTTTGCTATATTGTCGGTGTTGACGGTCTTTGCGGGTAAGAAATTCCTGCACGACAACCCCATCGAGACCGAAGACGCAAAGTTGAACGATCGCGGCGCGCGGTTAACGGGTGAAATCGTGACCGTGGTTGAGGCAATCACAAACGGCCATGGCCGCGTTAAGGTCGGCGACAGCGTCTGGTCCGCCCGCGGCGTCGATGCCGCCATAGGATCCCGCGTGCGCGTCACAGGCGCTGACGGCGCGGTGTTGCTGGTTGAAGATGTCTAAAACGGGGCTGGTTACGACAAACTCGTTCGTCTTCGTACAGCACGACGGCTCTACTGCGCACTATGAGATGGACGAGCAAAGTCCTGTTCGTATCATACCGCCATACGGCACCGCAGTTGAAGTTCTGGCAACAACCGACGAGTGGGTAAAAATAAAGGCGTTCAACAAAGCAGCATGGATGAAGAAGCATCACATTTGCAATCAGCCTCCACCATCACGATTTGATTTTTCTCCCTATGTTTTTGCTGCAGAGGTCATTGCCCCTCACGATACTGTGCCCAAGCAAAACGTAGAATTTGGTCCCAAGGGTGGACGGTTTGTCCGGACTAAATCTGGATACCGACGTTATTTCTAAACCGACAACCTGACATCCCCTCAAAAAATTGTCGCAAGCGCCACAGCCGGTCGAGAGCGAGTTAACCAAAAACGGTGCGAAGGTTCCTGCCGAATTGCTCGATTAGATTTTCCCCAAAGCACTTTAAATCAGGTCAAGGCTCGCGCGGTCGGGTTCGATAAAACCCCGCCGTGCGTTCACCGAAAGCAGCCGATCCTTCGAATAAAACTGAAGCGGCAGGTCCCGGCGTCCTCGAGGGGAAAGTAATAGCGCGTTCACCGCCTCGTGCAACGGGACCTCCATCCCGACCTCTGCCAGATGTGCCTTCACGCCCGCGATATACACCTGCGTAATCGTCTCATGATAGCCTTGGGTATCGTCATTCACGCCGCCCACGGCTTCGTTGTAGGCCGAAATGATTGCGGGCAGTTCACGCGCAATCGCGATATCCGGCCGGTCACGCACCAGCCACGTACATGCTGCCAGATGCGCTTCATGCGTCCAATCCGCGCGCGGCAAGGTGCGCGCAAGCAAGCCTTCGCCGATCGCGACGATTGCGGCGTCATCTTCAAATAAGCGCATAGAATATTCGGACATGATCGGACCTCCTGCGTTGTCCGATTATGTTCGGACGGGTTAAGCGACCTTTGGTGCCGACTGCCTTACACCTTCGTCAACATGATCTGCAAATTGCGCAAAGTTGTCGACGAACTGCTGAGCAAGTCCGCGTGCCGTTACGTCATATTCCGCCTTGTCCGCCCAAGCTTCGCGCGGATCGAGGATGCCGCTGTCGACACCTGGAACTGCGACGGGGAATTCAAAACCAAAATTCTGATCCTTACGGAATTCTGCATTGTTCAGGCTTCCGTCAAGCGCAGCGTTGAGCAAGGCCCGCGTGGCCTTGATAGGCATACGGCTGATGCCGGGCATCGTTGCTTTGCCGCCCGTCCAGCCGGTGTTGACCAACCAGCATTGTACCGCACCCTTGGCAATCCGCTCTTTCAGCAAATTGCCATAGATGCTTGGGTGACGCGGCATGAATGGCGCACCAAAGCAGGTGGAGAATGTGGCTTCAGGCTCGGTCACGCCGATTTCTGTGCCAGCGACGCGTGCGGTGTAACCCGACAGGAAGTGGTACATGGCCTGATCCGGGGTCAGGCGCGCGATCGGAGGCAAAACGCCATAAGCGTCGGCGGTCAGGAAGATGATCGTCTTGGGAACGGGCCCCATATTCTTTTCAGACGCGTTCGGAATGAACTCAATCGGGTATGAACCGCGGCTGTTTTCCGCGAGGCTATTGTCGTCGAAATCCAGCTCGCGTGTTTCTGGGTCGATAACGACATTTTCAAGCACCGTTCCGAAGCGCTTTGTCGTCGCAAAAATTTCCGGCTCGGCGTCTTCCGAGAGACGAATCATTTTTGCGTAGCAACCGCCTTCAAAGTTAAACACCGCAGTGTCCGACCAACCATGTTCATCGTCGCCAATCAGTGTGCGGCTTGCGTCTGCAGACAAGGTCGTCTTGCCGGTGCCTGACAGGCCAAAGAATACGGCAGTGTCGCCGTCCGGGCCGATATTGGCCGAGCAATGCATGGGCATCACGCCCTTCACCGGCAACAGGTAATTGAGGATGCCGAAAACCGACTTCTTCATTTCGCCCGCATAAGCAGTGCCACCAATCAGAATGAGCTTTTCGGTGAAGTTCACGGCGATAACCGTCTCGCTGCGGCAGCCATGACGCGCAGGATCCGCGCGGAAGCTGGGCAAATCGATAATGGTGTATTCCGGCACAAAGCTGGTCAGCGCTTCCTGCGTCGGGCGCACCAGCAAAGTGCGGATGAACAGATTGTGCCATGCCAATTCGTTTATGACGCGCACATTGACGCGGTGCTCTGGCTGCGAACCACCGAACAGGTCCGCGACGTACAATTTGTCCTTGCCACCAAGCGCGGCAATGAAATCTTCTTTCAGCGCAGCAAAATGCGCAGGGTCCATCGGGACGTTGGTTTTACCCCACCAAATGCTGTTTTCGGTTTCGGCGTCACGCACGATAAACTTGTCTTTGGCAGAGCGCCCTGTGTGCGCACCCGTTTTTACCACGAGCGGACCGTTTTTGGCCAAAATGCCTTCATCATTCGCCAGCGCGGCTTCCACCAAAGGCGCTGTGCCGAGATTGCAATGCAGCGCTGCCTTTGTGTCAAAACCTTGTTGCGAAAGCGAGATATTTAAAGGTGTCGACATTGGCTACTCCGGCAAAGGTTGCGAATCTAGGGCATACGTATGCACTGTGAAGCTGGAGCCGGTATACGATGGAAGCAGCAAGGTCAAATCGGGTTCAGTATTTAGCCGCAACAGAGCATTTGCAACCCATCACATCGGCACCAAGAGAGCAAGTGATTGAACCTAAGCCATTGCCCCCCTATAGTTGGCCGATGAGTGCAACAATCGCCTTGGTCGACGACGACCGAAACATCCTGACGTCTGTGTCCATCGCTATGCAAGCGGAGGGCTATGTCACCCGGATTTATTCGGACGGCGAAGCCGCGTTAAAGGCCATGCTCGAAAATCCTGCGGACCTTGGCATTTTCGATATCAAAATGCCGCGCATGGATGGCCTCGAATTGCTCCGGCGGTTGCGCGAAAAAAGCGATATGCCGGTCATCTTTCTGACATCAAAAGATGAAGAGCTGGATGAAGCACTTGGCCTTGCCATGGGTGCCGACGATTATATCACCAAACCTTTTTCCCAGCGCCTGTTGGTGGCGCGCGTAAAAGCCATATTGCGTCGTGCGACTTATGATCGCGGCGTCAGCAGCGGCGACGCTGAACCCGAGCTTGAGCCAATGGTGCGCGGCAAGCTGCACATGGACCCAGCGCGGCATCATGTGAAATGGGATGGAAAGCCACTTACACTTACGGTGACCGAATTTATGATATTGGAAGCGCTCGCCAATCGGCCGGGCGTCGTGCGCACACGTGATCAGCTGATGGACGCCGCATATCAGGATGACGTGTATGTCGACGACCGCACCATCGACAGCCATATCAAACGGCTGCGGCGCAAGTTTCGTGAAGTCGATGCCGAATTTGCGGCCATAGATACGCTTTACGGTGCAGGATATCGCTTTGCAGACAGCTGAGCCCGCTGATCTTCAGCTGGGATGGAGCCGGGGGCTATCGCTCACCGCCCGTATCCTTGCTGTAAATCTCTTCGTCTTGGCGCTGCTGGGCGCAGGGCTGTTTTTCCTCGACAGCTACCGCGTACGCCTGATCGCCGAACGCGAAGATGCTGCCCGGCGTCAGGCAACGGTCCTTGCCGAAAGCCTGTCTTTGGTCGCACCCGACAAGCGCGCCGCGTATATCTATGAATTTGGCCAAGAGCATCAATCGCGGATTCGGGTCTATGCGCAAAATGGCGCAAAAATCCTTGATAGTTTTGCCGGCCGTCCGCCGACATATGTCTTCCGCGATCCTAACAAGGAACCAATACCAAAAGTCATCGCGCGCGGCATTGATAAGATGTTCGACTTTTTGGTGGGTGCCGCCGTGCTGCAACCCTTTGCGGAACCGCGCGTAGATACAGCCGATGCTTGGCAACAGGTAATAAAGCCTAAGCCAGAGGACGCCGCGTCGACGGTCGCTTTCGCCCCTGATCTCACACATGTCATCAGCGCCGGTTCACGGTCGCGCGATGGCCGCTTTGCCGTTCTGACCACATCCAATGAACGCGATATTCGCCTATTTGTCCGGGCTGAACGGTTCAATGTCGGGATGTTTTTTGTCGTCGCTCTTGGCATCGGCATAATGCTCTCAATATTTCTCGGGCGAACCATCGTGCGTCCGCTTCGGCATCTGTCGCGCGCGGCGGTAAAGGTGCGGCTTGGTCGCGCTCAGGAAGTCACCGTTCCGCGCTTGCCCTCGCGCCGTGATGAAATCGGCATGCTTGCACGCGCATTGTCCGACATGAGCATTGCCCTTCGGCAGCGTATTGACGCGACAGAAGCATTTGCAGCGGATGTCGCGCATGAGATTAAAAACCCGCTGGCTTCGTTGCGGTCGGCACTGGACGGTGCAGAGCGCATTCAAGACCCTGCCCTGCGCAAACAGCTTATGGATGTCGCAAAAGCCGATGTTCAGCGCATGGACCGCTTGATCAGCGATATTTCAGACGCAAGCCGCGTGGATTCGCAATTGGCCAAGGCAAAGTTCGAGCCCATCGACTTGGGCGACATGATTGAACAATTGCTTCAGGCGCGCGAAGACCGTGGCAGTGACAAGGATGTAAACATCGCCTTCGCACGGCCACGGCGGACAATCGCCACGGTCATGGGTGAAGATGTACGCCTCGAACGCATGCTTACCAATCTCATCGACAACGCGGTATCCTTTTCCCCACCGGGCGCAGTCGTTGAAATATCAGCTACGCTGGCCGACGAAGAAGTGATTATTCGCATCAGCGATGAAGGCCCCGGCGTTCCACCGCAGGAACGAGAAGCCATCTTCCGCCGGTTCCACAGTGAGCGCCCGCCAACGGAGAATTTCGGCAAACATAGCGGGCTGGGGCTGGCCATTGCGCGCACAATTGTTGAGGGGCATCATGGCCGCATCAATGTGCGCGACCGGGTTGATGGCAAAGGCGGGGCCTGTTTTGAAATCGCCCTTCCCTGCGCAGCGGTGGCGACCCGCTAATGCCACAGATGATCCATGGCACCGCGATATCCATCGGTGGCCATGCTGTGCTGATTATGGGCGAATCGGGTAGCGGCAAATCCGATCTCGCGCTCCGGCTGATTGATCGCGGCGCTATTTTGATCAGCGATGATGTCGTTTTTTTGGAAACCCGTGACAACGCACCAATACTCACTGTCGCTCCCAATATCGCAGGAAAAATCGAAGTGCGCGGCGTCGGCATCGCTAACGTAGATTTCATAGCGTCTGCGCCGCTTCGCCTCGTAATAGAGTTCGTGGATGCACCAGACAGATTACCTGAAGACATTGCGCACACCACCATTCGTGATTACGTCGTTCCCGTGTCCAAGCTAAATCCATTTGAACAAAGCAGCGCGATCAAGGTCGAATATGCGTTGCGGGCAGTTCTCGATCGCGGCGCCTTGCCCGAATTTACATCCGCCATTTCTGTAAAAGAAAGCTTGCCATCGTGAACGCCAAAACAGCCTCTACCCCCCAAACAATATTGATTGTGACGGGCGTTTCTGGCGCAGGCAAAACCACCGTTCTTAAAGCACTTGAAGACTTAGGTTGGGAAGCCGTCGACAATTTTCCAATCCGCCTTGCCGGCCAGTTACTTGAAATACCCGTCACCGGTCGTCAGGCGAGCCCCGATATCCCTATCGCCATTGGCTTTGACAGCCGGACCCGTGGCTTTGACGCCGAAACGCTCATTCAGCAGATCAAACAGCTGCAGACCCAGCCCAACCTGACCATCAGGACGCTGTTTCTTGACTGCGCAGGCGTTGAAATTGAACGCCGTTATGCAGAGACGCGTCGCCGTCACCCCGCCGCCCCTGACCGCCCGGCCATGGACGGCATCGCGATTGAACGCACGTTGATGGAGCCATTTCGTCGCTGGGCTGAGACGGTCATCGATACCAGCAAGTTGTCTGCACATGACCTGCAACAGGCGATACGCGAGCAGTTCAACAACGAAGCATCGCCGCATTCCGTCATTACCATAACCAGCTTTGGCTATTCACGCGGCATTCCCCACAATGCCGATCTGGTTTTTGATCTGCGTTTCCTGCGCAATCCGCATTGGGACAATATACTTCGGCCGCTTACGGGGTTGGATGAAGGTGTATCGCATTATGTCGAAGCTGACCCGGCCTATGATGCGGCGATGGAAAAGATACGCGACCTGCTCCGCTATCTTTTGCCGCTCTATGACGCGCAAGGTAAGGCTTATGTAAACATCGCCTTTGGCTGCACCGGCGGGCGTCACAGGTCCGTGCATGTTGCCGAACAATTTGGACGTTGGTTGCGTGAAGATGGCTTTGACCCCGCGGTTAACCATCGCAACCTGACCTCAAGACCGATTGACGCAATTGAAGAGCCTGCTAACGGCGCAAATAAGAATAGCGCACCACAGGGTAACGACATCACATGATCGGTTTGATTTTAGTCACACATGGCAAGCTTGCCGCCGAGTTTCTCGTCGCGCTCGAGCATGTTGTTGGCCCCCAAAAAGACATCGCCACCATTTGTATTGGTCCGCATGATGATATGGAGGCCCGCCGCAATGAAATAGCGGCGGCCATTAAGCAGGTTGATTCAGGAAAAGGCGCGATAATCCTCTCCGATCTTTTTGGCGGAACGCCTTCCAATCTGGCCATATCGCTTCTGGAAAGCGGTCGGGTCGAAGTCATCGCCGGCGTAAACCTGCCCATGCTGATCCGCCTCGACAGCGCCCGCAAAAACCTGGATGTGAAAGAGGCTGTCGCCGCCGCGCGTGAAGCGGGCCGAAAATATATCAGCGTGGCGTCCGAAGTGCTTGAGGCATCGAAATGACCCGCCTCAGCCGGTCTGCAACAATCGTGAATGTGAAAGGGCTGCATGCCCGCGCCAGTGCAAAATTTGTCACCTTTGTCAGCCGGTTGCCCGAAGGCATTAAGGTTGAAGTCGAAAAAGACGGTCAGCTCGTCACAGGCACATCCATCATGGGTCTAATGATGCTCGGCGCGGCAAAGGGCAGTGAAATTACCATTCACGTCGAAGGCGACCAGGCAGAGCCCGCCATTGAAAAGCTCATCGGGCTGGTTGTCGACGGCTTTGGCGAAGACTGATGCGCCGTGAGATTACCGGATTTTCCAATCCGCTTCTGAAGGAAATCCGCGGACTGCGGGAAAAGAAATTGCGGAAACGCGCGGGGCTATTTCTCGCCGAAGGCCTCCGCATCATGACGGAAGCGCGCGAAGCTGGCTTTCTTCCCGAAATGCTGTTCCGGGTCAAAGACCGGCCCGTTCACGCGCTGGAAATCGCGCTTGAAGAGGAGGTGCTTCGCAATGGCGGGGACGTTATTGAAACCAGCGCCGAAATCATGGCGAAGCTTTCAGGCAAAGATAACGCACAGGCGGTCGTCGGTGTCTATCGTGACCATGGCAGCGCGCTTGCCGATATAGATCGCGCAACCGCGCCGATCTGGCTCGTGGCGCAAGCAATGCGGGACCCGGGCAATTTGGGGACAATGTTGCGGACCGGCGACGCTGTCGGCGCCGGCGGGCTTATCCTCATTGATGACTGCACCGACCCGTTTTCGGTTGAGGCTGTCCGCGCGAGCATGGGCGCGATTTTCACGCAAAAGATCGTTCAGTGCCGATGGGACGAGTTTATGACTTGGTTACGCGCGGGCGATGGTCAACTGGTTGGAACGAGCCTGCAAACCGACACAGATTATCAGGCTGCGCACTACACCAGCCCATGTTTCATCCTGACGGGCAACGAAGCGCAGGGTCTGCCCGACGATTATGAAGGTCAATGCGACCTGCTCGTCAAAATGCCGATGCAGGGCAAAGCCGACAGCTTAAACGCGGCGGTCGCCACAGCGGTCATGGCGTATGAAGTGCTGAACCAGTTTCGTCGTCCAGCGCGCGGCTGAGGCGCTATTACTCCGCCGCTTCGCGTCCGTCGGCAATTTGCGCGTTACCTTCGTCATCGCCGTAACGCGGCAGCGCCTCAACCGACGGGATATCTTCCAATTCGCGCTTGCCGGTTTCGATATTGAGATCGGCAAATTTCCGACCCGTCGACATGACATTACGTTCAAAGCTGCCGACGAACTTATTGTAATTATTCACCGCCGAGGACAGGCCACTGCCCACCGATTTCAGATGCTGCGCGGCAACGGCAATGCGATCGTACATTTCCTTGCCCAGTGCGCCAATCTGCTTCGCTTCGCGCGCAAGGCCCTCTTGCCGCCATACGCTGGCAACGGTGCGCGCAATCGCAACCAGATTGGTCGGCGTCGCCAACAACACCTTCTTATCAAAGGCAAAGTCCCACAATTGCGGTTCATGCTCGAGCGCAGCCGCCAGAAAATGTTCGCCCGGGACAAACATAATCACATAATCAGGCGCGTCCTCAAACTGGTCCCAATAGGCTTTGCGCGACAGGCCATCGATATGGTTCTTCATCGACTGTGTGTGCCGGGTCATGGCAACTGCGCGGACGTCGTCATCAACGGAGGCAAATGCGTCTTGGTAATCGTTCAAAGACACCTTGGCGTCGATAACCAGCGTCCGCCCGCCCGGCACGTGAATGATCGCGTCGGGCCGCAAGCGAAGGCCATCGCCCGCATCAATGCTGGTTTCCAGATCAAAATCGACATGTTCGGATAAGCCGCAGCTTTCCAAAACATTCTTCAACTGTTGCTCGCCCCAGCGGCCCCGCGCCTTTGGCGCATTACGCAACGAGTTCATCAGGCCAGAGGCGACGTTGGAAACGCGCTCCTGCCCAAGCCGCATTTCGCCAATCAGGCCCTTCAGATCGCCATAGGCTTCGGTGCGGTCTTTCTCAATTTTGCCGACTTGCTCCTCATAAGCTTTCAGCTTGTCGCCAACCGGCCCCAAAAGCTGCTTCAACCGCTCTTCATTCTTTTCACCGGCCTGATGAAAACGTTCATCGGCGCGTTGAAGAAACGCCGCTTGCGCTTCACCCAACAGTTTTTGGCCAATCTCGCCAAACTGCGCGGACAAGGTTTCCTTTGCCTGACCCAGCGCAGCGATCTGCTCTTCAAAGCCACGCTCACGCTCTTGTAGGCTCGTTTCAAGGCGCGCCAATCGGTCCTTGGCACTGTCGCGCTCAACCACAACCTGATCGAGCATGGAACGCAGTTGCACGGTGGTCTCCTGCCCTGCCCGGCTTTCACGCCCGCCTGCAAACCAGCCGAGGACAAGCCCGACCAGCAAAGTAAGCACAACGATGACGATGACGACTAACGGCTCCAACACAGCACTCCAAATATAGAACGAATGCGGAACATAGCCTATGGTAGGCTTAGGTCAAGCGGCTTCGGTTTGCGCCCGCCGTGCCTTTTTTACGCGCGCATAGCTTATGGCGCTAAACGGCAGCAGCCCTGCATAAACTATTGTCGCCCCGATCATCGCAACCCAAGGGGCAGCAACCAAGGTCGCGGCAAACAAACCAACAAAGGCGAGAGCCATAAAGCGCAGGCTGCGGCGGACCTTAATCGACGACCAGCTGTAGGTGGCAACATTGGAAACCATCAAGACCGCGCACAGGAGCAACCATGGCCCAAGAAAGCGATAGTCACGCACCCATTCTGCACCGGTTTCGAACCAAATCATCATCGGCAGCAAGGCCAACGCCGCGCCGGGCGGCGATGGGACGCCGGTGTTAAATCCGGCCAATTTATGTGGCTGGTCTTCGGTATCGATGCGGGCATTGAAACGCGCAAGCCGCAGCGCAGCGCACAGCACAAAGAATACGGAGATGGTCCAGCCGAAGCGCGGCATATCCTGCAGCACCCACATATACATGACCAGCGCCGGGGTCGCGCCGAAAGCAATCACATCCGACAGCGAATCCAGTTCCGCGCCAAAACGGCTTTCGCCTTTCAACATCCGGGCGACGCGGCCATCCATGACATCAAGCACGCCTGCAATAACCATCGCGGCGACAGCATTTTCCCAGCGGCCCTGCATCGCAAACCATGCGCCCGAGAGGCCAGTGCACAAGGCAAGCGCGGTGATCGCATTTGGTGCGAGCGCCCGTAACGGAATGCCGGGGCGAGAGGGAAAATCGTTCATTAGTGTGCGACGGCAATCAAATCTTGGTCAATACCCAAGTCCGCAATAACCGTTTCGCCAGCAACGCAACGCTGCCCCTTAATGACGCGCGAAGATGTTCCATGCGGCAAATATACATCCACGCGGCTGCCAAAGCGGATAAGGCCGATACGTTGGCCGTTGGCCACGCTGTCGCCTTCTTTGACAAAGGCAACAATACGGCGGGCGACAAGACCAGCGATTTGCGTAAAGCCAATACGCACGCCGTCGCTACGTTCCACGAGAAAGTGCTGACGTTCGTTTTCTTCGCTCGCTTTATCCAGGTCAGCGTTCAAAAACTTGCCTGCAATGTACACAACGCGTTTGATCGTGCCGCGGATAGGCGTCCGGTTAATGTGCACGTCAAAAACGCTCATGAAGATGGAAACCCTGGTCATCGGCTGATCACCCAGACCGTCTGGCCCGCGCAATTCTGCCGGTGGCAGGACTTGTTCAATCAGGGTTACCAGACCATCTGCTGGCGAAACTACAAAGCGGTCGTCTATGGGTGTTGCCCGGACTGGATCGCGAAAGAAAGCGAGTGTCCATATGGTCACCGCGCCCATGGGCCACGCGAGCGTTTCCCATGCCATAAATGCAAAAAACAGGGTGATGCCAGCTGCGATCAGGCCAAATTTACGGCCTTCAGGGTGAACAGGTGGAAACGACCATTTCGCGACCCCGGTACCCCGGTTTGTCAGTTCTTGTCTACTCATGGGCACTAGCTAGGGGATGACGGTGCATATGACAACCTTAGATGCCATTTACGGCAATTGCCGACAATTACGGTAGCCAGTTGAACATATGGCAGACTTTGCTATGGCACCGGTAAATATCAAGTCTCCCCAATGGAAAGTGCTTTCTGACATGGCAAAAATTAAGGTCAAAAATCCGGTTGTAGAACTCGATGGCGACGAAATGACTCGCATCATCTGGGAATGGATCAGGGAACGTCT
>JBILOZ010000121.1:0-5973 GCA_044374245.1 Sphingorhabdus sp.
GTCTTGCCCAATCAAGACAAGGCGATGGTGCAAAAGGCAAAGGCTGACATAGCTGTCTTGGGACAAGCGCTTGAGACATATCGTTTGGATAATCTGACCTATCCAGATGCCGGTGCCGGATTGCAGGCTTTGGTCACGCCGCCTGCCGCTGCAGGCATGCGCAGCGTGGGTTATATCAAAAAACTGCCGTCGGATCCGTGGAACCGCCCGTACCAATATACAACGCCGGGCAAGAACGGCGCCTTTGACATCTACTCGCTTGGTGCCGATGGCGCGCCGGGTGGCGAGAATGAAAATGCCGATATTTACGGCGACTAAGCCGTCAATCCATCCGCATATGAAAGCCGATGAACGCGGTTTCACTTTGGTGGAACTGATGGTGGTTATTTTCATCATCGGCATTGCGAGTGCAGCGGTCGTCATGACGGTGCAGTCAACCGATCGCGGTGCACGTGATGAGGCGGAGCAATTTGCCGCGCGCGTTGCTGCCTTGCGCGATCACGCCATATTGCAGTCGCGCAGCATGGCGGTAACCGTGCGCCCGTCTGGCTATGGTTTTGAAGCGCGGAATGCTGGCGCGTGGCAACCATTGTCCCAGGCACCTTTTACAGCGACGGATTGGAAAAGTGGTACCTCTGTGCACATGGCTGGTGCACGGCAAATGCGCATCGCCTTTGACAGCACAGGTATGCCATCAAGCGCGGCCAATATTACGCTAAAGCATGATGCGGTGACCGTAACACTTGCGCTGGCCGCGACCGGGGACGTGCGCATTGTCCGGTAAACCACAACCACAACAAAATGGCTTCACATTGTTGGAGATCATGGTTGCGCTGGCGATTTTCAGCCTTTCTGCGCTCGCGATGGTCCGCCTGCAGGGCTATTCGGTGCGCTCCACATCCAATTTGGGCGACAGCGGCATGGCATGGCAAGTGGCGCGCAATGTGGCGGTCGAAATCCTGTCAAACCCCGCGCCGCCAACCTTGGGCGAAACACGCGGTGAAGAAATGAATGGCGGCCAGAATTGGCGCTGGACGGCAACCGCAAGCCCAACCGACGACACGCGCCTCGTGATGGTCGACATCGACGTTGTCGGCACCGGCAATGCGGCCTTGCGTAAGGCGCGTCTGACGATCGCAAGGCCGGTTGAACAATGAATGCGGGACGGCAATCGGAGGCGGGATTTACGCTGATCGAGCTGCTTGTGGCGCTGGCCATTTTTGCGCTCATTTCGGTTGCAGGCGTTACGCTTCTGCGGTCAGGCACAGACACGCAGATTGCCGTTAAAAAGCGTCTGGGCGAAATGGCGCTTTCACAACGGCTGACCAACGCGCTGGAGGCAGACCTTGCGCAAGCCATCGCGCGGCCGGTGCGCGACCAATCCGGACAGCCCGTGCCCGCCTTTACCCAAGGCGATGCCACTGTGTCTGGCGGAATATTCGGGCTGGTGCGGGGGGGCTGGTCCAATTTCGATGCTGCGCCACGCGCGGGCCTGCAGCGCGTGACCTATGCGCTTGAGAACGGCGCGTTGAAACGTCTAAGCTGGCCGATGCTGGACGGTGCTGCGCCTGCTGACGCGGCAACGATGCTTGAGGATGTTGTGACAGCGACCGCCGAATATCGCGATGATAAAGGGCAATGGCGCGGCGATTGGACCGCAACCGATGCGAACGCCTTGCCACGGGCGATCGCCCTGAGGGTTATCGTCAAGGGCAAGCCGGAACAGCGTATGTTGTTCCTTGTGGGGCCGCAGACACGCATCTTGCCAACACCGAGTGCAGAAGAAGGGGCGGCTGGCTGATGTTGCCCAAGTCATCTGAACGCGGCGCGGCATTGCTGTCGGTATTGCTGATGGTTGCTGTGCTTGCGGTTATTGCCGCGACGACGCTGGACCGGCTGACGCTGTCGAGCAAATTATCCACCAATGGCAACACGCTCGCACAGGCGCGGATGTTTACCTACGCCGCTGAGTCGATTGCGGCGGCGCGGATTGAGGACTTGGTCACACGCGATGCTGCGCAAACCACTTTGGCGGGCGGCTGGCTGGGGGCTCCACAAAGCCTGCCTATTCCCATCGGTACGGCAACGGCGACAGTGCGCGATGCCGGAAATTGTTTTAACCTCAATAGTTTGGTGACTAAGTCGGAGGAACGATATCAGGCCAGCACGACGGGTCAGGATCAGTTGACGTCGTTGCTGGTGGTTCTTGGTACCGATGAGAATGCCGCGCGCGCAATCGCAGCTGCAGCAGCAGATTGGGCCGATAGCGATATTACCCCGCTGCCCAATGGCGCTGAGGATGATGCGTACCGCGCCGCGCCAGTGCCTTATATGGTTGCCAATCGGCCGTTTGCCCATCCAAGCGAACTGCGTGCGGTAAAAGGCGTGAGCCCCGCCATTTATAGCAAGCTGCAGAACTGGATTTGCGTTCTGCCCGAAACCATATTGTCGCCGTTGAACGTCAATACCTTGTTGCCCGAACAGGCGCCATTGTTGGTGATGCTTTTCCCGCCAGGCAAATTGAATATCGCGACCGCACGGAGCTATCTCGCCAAGCGGCCATCGAGTGGCTATGGCAGCCTCATTCGATTCTGGGCTGCCCCCGAACTGGCAGCGTTGGAGCCGGCACCTCTGGTTCAAGGGCAGGTAAAACTGACGAGCAATTATTTCTTGCTGGATACACGGGTATCGCTTGGGGAACTGGCGCTCGCTGGTGAATCGATGATCGTCGCTTCGCCTGCGCCGGCGCGCGTCGTTTGGCGCAGTTGGGGGGAAGAGGAATGACCGTCGTCATCCTGCGCTTCCCGTCATCCGACGTCGATGATCCCGCACTGTTCCGCGTGACAGACGGCGTGTGGCAACATGCCGGTTCATTGTCCGAATTTATGCCTTCGGCGGATGATGAAACCGTCATGGCTGTGGTCTCGCCTGCTGATGTGCGTTGCAGTTGGTTTTCGCTGCAAGGGTTGGAGGCGCGCCAAGCAGAAGGCGTGGCCAAGCTTCGCGCCGCCGAACAATCGCTTGGACGGGTGCACACTAGCGCGGCGCAGCATGTTGGCGATGATTATGTCACAGCCACAATCGCGCCCGAAGTCATGCAATATGGGCTGGACCGGCTCGCAGCGCACGGCGTGAACCCGGACATTGTTGTGCCCTTTGGCCTCGCAATTGACCCGCCTGCGGACGTTGTCGTCACGGCCGCGTTTGAAGGTGTGAACGTCCTTCGCAGCGCGCAATTTGCGATGCCGGATGAGCCTGTTTTCCGTAGCATTTTTGCAGGCGAGACCGCCGTCGAGATTTTGGACGCGGACACAGTGCGGACAATGCTTTGGACAGCGAGCCAGCAACCGCTGTTAAATTTGCGCGAAGGCATGTTTGTCAAGAAAGTGCGGTCCATCTGGGCAACGGCAGAACAGCTGAAATGGATTAAGCGCCTGTGCATCGCGCTTTTGGTGATCAGCGCGCTGACGATGTTGGTGACGCTCGGGAAATATTGGAGCGCCACCAGCAACGAAAACAGCATCGCACTTGCCGCGGCACAAAAGGTTGATCCGGCGATTACCGATATTGATCAGGCGGAGGCGGAACTGGCCGCTGCCATGCGCAAAAACGGCATAATGCAAGGGCGCTTCTCGCCATTATCGGCAGCATTGTGGCGCAGTGTGAAAGCGTCGCCCAATGTATCGGTGCGTGACATGCGCTTTGGCCAAGATGGCGTTCTGACGGTCGTTTTGGCCGCGCCAAGTTCCGACAATATCAACCAGACACTACTCGCCATACAGCAGGATGGTTTTCCCATCACCGCCACACCGCGTACAGACGCGACGGGCGCGACGCTGGTCGATCTTACGATGAGGATGCCATGATAGCTGCAGCACGTGTGTGGTTTGCTGCGCTGACGCGGCGTGAGCAATGGCTTGTCGGTTCAGCCGGCGTGCTGACGGCGTTTGTGGTGCTGGTCTTTGAGATTATCATGCCGGTGTTATCCGCCGTCGAGCAAGCAAAGCTTGACCATGACGCCGCGGTGCAGCGTCGTGGGCGCATTGTCGCAACGGTTGATGCCGCACTGGCAAAGCCACGCGTTGCCCGTGCAACAGCTCCTGCAAATATCGATGTGCTGATTACACAAAGTGCGGGCGAAAAGGGCTTTGACATCATCACGTCCGGCAATGCCGCGCCGGGCCAAATGCGCTTTCGTATCGATCAGGCACGTGCGCCTGCTTTGCTTGCATGGCTGACGGAGCTTGAGAGCCAGAATATCACCGTCAGCGGCCTTACATTGCGCACAGGCACCAATGGCAGCGTCACTGTCGATGCCCAGCTGCAGCAGGATGCGCCATGAGCCGCCGTCTGGTTGTCGCCAGTGCTGTGTTGCTGATGCTGTCGGTGATGCTATTCATGCCGCTGCGGGCAATCGTTGGCGGTGAGGGCGTTTCGGCGCGCAAAGTGGATGGCATCATCTGGGACGGGTCTATCCGTGACTTGCGCCTTGGCAAATTGCCCATTGGTGATGTGAATGCGCGTCTTTTGGTCGGGCCACTGTTTTTGGGCCGCGCGGACATCCTATTGTCGCGGGGGAATGCACCCTATCGCCCCGGATTTACAGGGACAGTGTCGCGCGGTTTTGGCGGCATGTCCGTCAATAATCTGAACGCAACACTTCCGGTCGCTGCGCTTTTTGCGCCTTTTCCAGCTGAAAATATCCAGTTTGAAGGCTTCTCCGCGAAATTCGCGGCGGGCCGGTGCATGCAGGCAGGGGGCCAGGTGCGTCTGATCATGTCGGACAGTTTGCCCGGGTTGAACCTGCAAAATGGCATGCTTGGACAACCGCGCTGCGATGGTGCTGGGATTTTGCTGCCCTTGGTCAGCCAATCGGCCATGGAACGCGCCGACATCCGGCTGTCCGCGGACGGCAGCTACACGGTGACCGTAACGCTTGAAACCGAGGCGGCAGAGCAGGGTACGATGCTTACGCTTGCCGGATTCCGTCCGGTCGCTGGCGGCTATCGCCTTGTGCAAAAGGGCCGGTTCTGAAAAGCGGTCTGTTACATTTCAGCGCAATAGTTGCGGGATTGCCTTTATGGTTCCTGCTAGCCTCACAACTGACGGTGGGTGCGATCTGGGGAAGCTTCGTCGCCGCCATGTGCAGTCGGTGGCCGACTGGCAAAAGTGTCGCGGCGGGGCGCTCTCACTGCGATAATTGCGGGCATCAGATTGCTGCCTACGACCTAGTTCCAATTGCCTCTTACTTATTGTTAAAGGGCAAATGTAGACATTGCCGTGGGCCTATTGGACCGCTGCCTTTGGCGACCGAATTGATCGCAGCCTTAATCGGTGCAGTGGCTGTTCTCCTGCTTCCGCCAGCGCAAGCCATCGCAGCTGCTGTGTTTGGCTGGCTATTACTTCCGCTCATCGTGCTGGATTATCAGCACCTTTGGCTCCCAAACCGACTGGTGCTTTTGTTAGCGGTCATGGGTGTTCTGGTGGGGCCGATGCTTACACCCGACATCGCCTGGGCAGGCAGGGCCACAGGAATGTTGGCAGGCTTTTTGAGCTTGGAAATTATTAGGCAGGCGTACAAATTTTTTAGGAAACATGATGGCATGGGTGCTGGCGATCCTAAACTCTTTGGTGCTTTGGGAATCTGGTTGGGTTGGCAGGCCCTGCCGATGACGTTGCTGATTGCGAGCGCCATCGGACTAGCTGTGGTCTCCAGCCTGCATGTAATCGCCAAGCATCAGCGCAATGCACTTCCATTTGGAAGCTTTCTAGGCGTTGCCGCATTCGCCATCATCCTGCTGGGCTTTTGAGGGCAGCCTGGGATCAGGTTTTTGAGTGTCTGGGTGAGGAATACAGACTGTCTGGTGCGGCCAAGAAGACTCGAACTTCCACGGGCTTTCGCCCACAACGACCTCAACGTTGCGCGTCTACCAATTCCGCCATGGCCGCACGCGCCTCGACAGGTAGGAGGGG
>JBILOZ010000122.1:0-5940 GCA_044374245.1 Sphingorhabdus sp.
CTGGCTTACTTGCCTCTCCGCACACCAGCGCCGGCCGTGTGCCCACCGAAAGCGGGCTTCGTCTTTTTGTCGACGGCATGATGCAGTCGGCTGAACCGTCAATGGAAGAACGCCGTGCGATTGAATCGCAAATCATAAGCGATGGGCCAATTGAAGAAGCGTTGGCGGCGGCAACGTCGGTGTTGTCGGGGTTATCGGCCTGTGCCGGAATCGTGCTCGTCCCCAAACGCGATGCCGTGTTGAAGGCATTCAACTTTGCGCGCCTGTCGCCGACCCAAGTTTTGGCCATCATGGTCGGGTCCGACAACAGCGTCGAAAACCGGTTGGTTGCGATTGACCCTGCTGTTTCCGATTCGGCGTTGGTTGAGGCGTCCAATTATATCTCCGCCCGATTGTCGGGTTTGACCTTGTCAGAGGCGCTGGAGCATCTTGATCGCGAAATTCGGGCGGAGCAGGCGGAGCTTGATGCGGCAAGCCAGAAGCTCGTGCGCGATGGTCTGGCGATCTGGTCGCTCGATGCCAATGATCGGCCGGTGCTGATTGTGCGCGGTCAGTCGAACCTGATTGACGAGGCCGCAGCGGCGGACCTTGACCGGGTGCGCCAGTTGCTCGACGAATTGGAAAGCAAGGAAGAAATTGCGCGATTGGTGGACAGTGCCCGCGATGCGCAGTCGACGCGGATATTCATTGGTTCGGAGAATAATCTGTTCTCGCTGTCGGGCTCCTCAGTCATCGCTGCGCCGTATCGCGAGGCGGGCGGCAAGGTGGTTGGTGTCGTGGGCGTCATTGGTCCGACACGGCTCAATTATGCCCGCATCGTCCCGATGGTCGATTTCACGGCACAGGCGCTCAGCCGCCTAATAAAGTGACGCACGGCTTGATGAAACCGAATTGGTTTCTATATCCGCAAAGCAACAGGTGGCATAAGTGCCGCAACAATCATGGGTTAATCAGGTTATGACGGACAAAAACACTCAATCCGCAGATGCAGCAGCAGAAAAGGAATTGGAAGGCGTGCCAGAGCATATGAAGGAAGACGCTTCGGAACCGACCGACTCCGCCGACGCCAAAATTGCCGCGCTTGAAGACGCGCTCGCCACGGCGCAGCAAGAAGTTCTGTATGCGCAAGCCGAAACCCAAAATGTGCGCCGCCGCATGGAGAAGGAAGCGCAAGATGCGCGCGCGTATGCCGCAACCGGCTTTGCCCGCGACGTCCTTTCCGTCTCCGACAATTTGGCCCGTGCATTGGAAGCCATCCCTGCCGAAATGCGCGAGAGCGAGTCGATGAAGCCGCTCGTCATTGGCCTTGAAGCCACTGGCCGTGAACTCGACAGCGTCTTTGCCAAAAACGGCATCACCCGTATCGCCGCAATGGGCATGCCGCTTGACCCGAACCAGCATCAGGCGATGGTCGAAATCCCAAGCGCAGACGCTGAACCCGGCACCATCGTGGCCGAGATGCAGGCGGGCTATATGATCAAGGATCGCTTGCTGCGCCCTGCTTTGGTCGGGGTGGCGAAGGCGGCGGAGTAACTGCTGGGGATTAGTCCCTACGCGGGAATGCCGAAGTTCGGGGGTGGTCTCATCGGCCGCTCTCCGCTATCGCCCCGCCCATGACCACAAAGGCTCTCTCAACCACAGGCCAATCGCCCTGGCGCGATGAACTTCGGGCGACGTTGCTGCTTGCGTGGCCGATGATCCTGTCGAACCTGACCATGATGCTGATTGGAGTAACCGACGTTATTCTCCTTGGCTGGCTTGGTCCGCGTGCGTTGGCGGCGGGTGCTTTGGGGCATAACCTTGCCATTTTCTGCGCGATTTTCTGCATGGGTTTAATCACGGCCACGGCGCCGATGATGGCATCTGAAAAAGGCCGCATGGCGCATTCGGTGCGCGATATTCGGCGGACCTTTCGGCAGGGTCTTTGGGTATGCTGCGCGGTCATGGTCCCGGTGTGGGCATTTTTATGGAACGCCGAAGCCATATTGATTGCGACGGGGCAACAAGCGGATCTCGCCGCCGATGCTGCGGTGTTTGTGCGGGCCTATATGTGGTCCATTTTGCCCTTCCTCGGATTTCTCGTTCTACGCAATTTTGTCGCGGCGCTCGAAAAGCCAGTCTGGGCAACCATCGTCGCGTGTTGCGCTGTGTTGTTAAATGCTGTGGTCAATTACGGCCTGATCCTCGGGAACTTCGGCTTGCCGCAATTGGGGCTGGTGGGAGCGGGCATTGGCAGCACGATTACCAATGTCGTGCAGTTCGGGGTCATGGCTCTCGTCGTCACCTTCCATCCGAAATTTCGCCGCTACCATTTGTTCGGACGCTTCTGGCGTGCGGATTGGCGGCGGTTTCGCGAGATATGGCGTTTGGGATTGCCGATTGGGTTCACGATGGGTTTCGAAGGTGGCGTGTTTGCAATCGCGATCCTGCTGATGGGGCTGATTAACGAAGCGTCGGTTGCGGCTCATGCGGTTGCGATTCAGATCGCGTCGCTCACCTTCATGGTGCCGATGGGGCTGGGGCAGGCGGCGACGGTGCGTGTCGGCCTTGCTTATGGCCGGCGCGACGCGGTTGCCATCACACGCGCAGGCTGGACCGCTTTCGTCCTTGGCACCGGATTTATGGCGGTCATGGCAATTGGTATTTATCTGTTTCCAGAGGCGCTGATTGGGATTTTCGTCACCCCGGTCGATGCCGCAACGCGCCAAGTGTTTGACCTTGCTGTCAGCTTCCTGCTGGTGGCCGCGATATTCCAGATTGTCGATGGCGCGCAGTTAGTAGGCGCGGGCATGTTGCGTGGGCTGCATGATACCAAAGTCCCGATGTATTTCGCAGCGTTCGGATATTGGGTGGTCGGCATCGGTGTCGGCGCATGGCTTGCGTTTCGGGCGGGTTGGGACGGCGTCGGGGTGTGGACCGGCCTTGCGGCCGGACTGGCGCTTGTGTCGGTATTGATGCTGGTGCGTTGGTCGATGCGCGCGCGGCTCGGGTTGCTGCCGTCAGAAGCTTAATATGCCATCATATTGTGACAAAGGCGGCGCGCCTGGAACCTTTGCACCGTTGCGCAACAGGAATATGTGCCGGACAATCTCTGCCTGCTGCTCAATCCCATATTGTTCCAGCTTCCACCCGGGTTTTAAGCTGTAATCATAACGACAGAACGGGTGCCGCCGCAGCGGCAGGCATATGCCTTTTTGGTGTTGCCACACATGCACCAGCTCGTGGATGAAGTGGCCTTGAACGCCCAAGTCACGGTCGCAAAAATCGGCGCAGAAAACATCGCTTTTCGGGTGGAACCACAAATGACCGTTCGGGGCCATCGTGACCCGGCGGGGTTGAAACCACCAATATTTGCGATTGTGAACCCGGATGCGCTGGTAATCCAGCGCCGAGCCGAACACAGATTCCGCCAACGCCCGTTCGCGGACCGTCAATGGTCGGCCGGATTTATGCGGGCCGAATATGCTCATTCCAGATCCATTTGGTCATCCTGAACTTGTTTCAGGATAACGCGCCACCGTTGCTTGTTATCCCGAAACAAGTTCGGGATGACGACAATATTGGAAAAGGGCATGCCTTAGCCGTCGATTGCCTTTTTCTCGTCGGGGACAGTGCCATCAACTTCTTGTACGCGGGCTTTTACCAATATGCGGACATTGTTGGAGAACAGAAATTCCGCTTCGATCTCGCCAAGTCGGCGGGGGATAAGGTTGACGCCCCACATCATCACATGCTTGCCGCCTTTTTTGAAAGCGACGGTTTCGTCTGCGGGAATGAGGACGCGCTGCAGGGGCACCATCGACACTGCCCCCGTTTTCGGATCCACGGTAACATCGTGCATTTCAACGCGGATGGCGGACGGCGAACTGACTCGCAGCAAATAGACATCTTCGGGGCCGCCATAGACGTTGAAGTGCAATGCCGACGGATTGCTGTCGACCGGCGATAGCGTGAGCACGGCCTCTTTGACCTTTAGCTGCGGTGTGGGGCCGCACGAGCCCAGCAATAGTGCACTTGCTGCGGCTGCAACTGTGAATATCCGTCGGTTCATATGATTCTCTTTTCGGCATTGGCTTTGCTGTTCAAAGCCGGAACTGTGTCTACTATTTCCCTATCTAGGGTTGCCGAAGTCTTGTGCCAAGAGATTTGGCACCTATATCGCCGCTACAAGGTTGCATTACGGGAAAACACCGGTGCCTGATAGGGCCGGACCGTAAGTGGCCAGTAAGCGTTCAATTTTAAAATTTCGGGGTAAAGTTTTTATGGCTAAAGTTATTGGTATCGACTTGGGCACGACAAACAGCTGCGTTGCGGTAATGGACGGCGGCAAGCCCAAGGTCATCGAGAATGCGGAAGGCGCACGTACGACGCCATCGATCGTGGCCTTTGCTAAGGACGGTGAGCGCCTGATCGGACAACCTGCAAAGCGTCAGGCTGTGACCAATCCGGAAAGCACGATTTTCGCAGTGAAGCGCCTTATCGGCCGCCGCTTCGACGATCCAATCACCAAGAAGGACACGGAGCTTGTTCCTTACAATATCGTCAAGGGCAAGAATGGCGACGCTTGGGTAAAGGCGGGCGGAGAAGATTATTCGCCATCGCAGATTTCGGCGTTCATCCTTCAGAAAATGAAGGAAACAGCAGAGGCCTATCTCGGCGAAACCGTCACGCAAGCCGTTATCACGGTTCCTGCGTACTTCAACGACGCCCAGCGTCAGGCCACGAAGGATGCGGGCCAGATTGCGGGTCTCGAAGTTCTGCGCATCATTAACGAGCCAACCGCCGCTGCGCTTGCATATGGCATGGACAAGGATGAGAATAAAACCATCGCGGTCTATGACCTTGGTGGCGGTACATTCGATATCTCGATCCTCGAAGTCGGCGACGGCGTGTTCGAAGTGAAATCGACTAATGGCGACACGTTCTTGGGCGGTGAAGACTTTGACAGCAAGCTTGTCGAATTTTTGGCAGCAGATTTCCAAAAAGCCGAAGGCATTGACCTGACCAAGGACAAGCTCGCGCTTCAGCGTCTGAAGGAAGCTGCTGAAAAGGCCAAGATTGAACTGTCCTCGACACAGACGACTGAAGTCAACTTGCCGTTCATCACCGCTGACCAAAATGGTCCAAAGCACCTTGTGAAGACAATCACCCGCGCAGACCTTGAAAAGCTGGTGGATGACCTCATCAAGCGCACGTTGGAGCCTTGCAAAAAGGCTTTGGCTGACGCTGGTTTGAAGGCGGATGCCATTGACGAAGTCGTCATGGTTGGCGGTATGACCCGCATGCCAAAGGTACGTGACGTTGTTAAGGCGTTCTTCGGCAAGGAACCGCACACCGGCGTGAACCCTGACGAAGTTGTTGCCATGGGCGCCGCCATTCAGGCAGGCGTGTTGCAGGGCGACGTTAAGGACGTGTTGTTGCTGGACGTAACACCGCTGTCGCTTGGTATCGAAACCTTGGGCGGTGTGTTCACCCGCATGATCGACCGGAACACGACGATCCCAACGAAGAAGAGCCAAGTTTACTCGACTGCGGAAGATAACCAGAATGCGGTTACCATCCGCGTGTTCCAGGGCGAGCGTGAAATGGCGGCGGATAACAAGCTGCTCGGCAATTTCGACCTTGTCGGAATTCCACCCGCACCGCGCGGTGTGCCGCAGGTTGAAGTGACGTTCGACATTGATGCCAACGGCCTCGTCAGCGTAACTGCAAAGGACAAAGGCACGGGCAAGGAACAGCAGATCAAGATCCAGGCCTCGGGCGGTTTGTCCGACGCTGACATTGATCAGATGGTCCGTGATGCAGAAGCATTCGCTGAAGAAGACAAGAAACGTCGTGAAGCTGCGGAAGCCAAGAACAATGCCGAAAGCCTTGTGCACAGCACGGAAAAGCAGCTCGAAGAGCATGGCGACAAGATTGACGCTGCGCTGAAGGGCGAAA
>JBILOZ010000123.1:0-5825 GCA_044374245.1 Sphingorhabdus sp.
GGCGCGCGGCAGTTCGATCATCGTGCCGACCAGATATTCGATGCGCTTGCCCTGTTCGGCGAAGACAGCTTCGGCAGCCTTGTCGACAACGTCCTTCATTAGCTCAAGCTCGCGGCGGGTGCCGACGAGCGGGATCATGATTTCCGGAACCGGTGCAACGGCCAATGAACAGGCCGCTTCAAATATCGCGCGCGCCTGCATCTCGTAAATTTCAGGATAGGTCACGCCCAAGCGGCACCCGCGATGGCCAAGCATCGGGTTGAATTCGTGCAGTTCCGCCGCACGTTGTTTCAGCACCTCAATACCCACGCCAGCAGCCGCAGCAACCTCGGCAAATTCGCTTTCCTGATGCGGCAGGAATTCATGCAGCGGCGGATCCAGCAAGCGGATGGTGACGGGAAGGCCAGCCATCACTTCGAAAATCGCGGCAAAGTCCTTGCGCTGTTCAGGCAGCAATTTGTCGAGCGCAACGCGGCGGCCCTTTTCATCGTCCGCAAGGATCATCTGGCGCACAGCAGTAATGCGCGCGGCATCAAAGAACATATGCTCGGTACGGCACAGGCCAATGCCTTCTGCGCCAAAATCGCGGGCAGTCTGCGCATCCAATGGCGTTTCGGCGTTGGCGCGGACTTTCATCCGGCGACCGGCATCGGCCCATACCATCAACGTGCCAAAATCACCCACCAGCTCAGGCTGCAACGTCGGGACTTCACCCGCCATCACTTCGCCGGTGGAACCATCAAGCGTGATGATATCGCCTTCATGCAACGTCCGTCCGGCAATGCGCAGCGTTTTGCCCGCGGCATCGATCTGAAGGCTGCCAGCACCCGATACGCAGGGACGGCCCATGCCCCGTGCGACAACCGCCGCGTGGCTGGTCATGCCGCCACGTGCGGTCAAAATGCCGGTTGCGGCGTGCATGCCGTGAATGTCTTCTGGGCTGGTTTCGACGCGCACCAAAATAACGGACTCGCCGCGCTCTTTCCATTTGTCGGCGGTGTCGGCATCAAACACGATTTTGCCCGAAGCTGCGCCGGGCGATGCTGGCAGGCCAGAGGTGAGCACATCGCGCACGGCATCGGGATTCAGCGTCGGGTGCAGCAATTGGTCCAGCGCCATCGGGTCCACCCGCAGGACAGCCTCGTCCGTGGTGATGAGGCCAGCGTCGGCCATATCGACCGCAATTTTCAACGCTGCCTTCGCCGTGCGCTTGCCCGAGCGGGTTTGCAGCATCCACAATTTTTCACGCTCAACGGTGAATTCGATATCCTGCATATCGCGATAATGCGTTTCGAGGATGTCGAACACGCGCGCCAGTTCGGCATATACCGCGGGCATGGCTTCTTCCATCGACAAGGGCTTAGCGCCCGCGCGCTCGCGCGCCGCCTTGGTCAGATATTGCGGGGTACGGATACCCGCGACAACGTCTTCGCCCTGCGCATTGATGAGATATTCGCCATAATAGGCATTCTCGCCGGTCGCGGGATCGCGGGTGAAGGCCACGCCCGTTGCCGACGTTTCACCCATGTTGCCGAAGACCATTGCCTGCACATTGACCGCAGTACCCCAGTCGCCCGGAATATTGTTCAGGCGGCGATAGACCTTTGCCCGGTCGGACTCCCATGAACCAAATACAGCGCCAACGGCGCCCCATAATTGGTCATGCACATCTTGCGGAAAGGGCTTGCCCCATTCGGCCTGAACCAGCCGCTTATATTCGGCCACCAACGCCTTCAGATCATCGGCAGAAAGCTCGGTATCCAGATAATAGCCTTGGTCTTCCTTGGCGATTTCAAGCGCTTCTTCAAAGGCCCCATGGTCCAGTTCCAACACCACATCGGCATACATTTGAATGAAGCGGCGATAGCTGTCCCACGCAAAGCGGGCGTCGCCCGAGGATGTTGCCAAACCTTCTACAGTCTGGTCGTTAAGTCCCAGATTCAAAACGGTATCCATCATGCCGGGCATCGACACGCGCGCGCCGGAGCGGACGGACACGAGCAACGGATTGGCCGCATCGCCAAAGGCTTTTCCGGTGACCTGTTCAATATGGGCAAGGCCGCCCGCAACCTCTGCACGCACGCTATCGGGGAAGCTTTGGCCATTGGCGTAATAGGCCGTGCACATCTCGGTCGTGATCGTAAAGCCAGGGGGGACAGGCAATCCAATAGACGCCATGCCGTCAAGGTTCGCGCCCTTGCCGCCAAGGATATTCTTGTTGCCCCGAACGGTTTCATCGCCGTCCGAAACACCACCACCGAAACGAAATACATATTGGGTTGTCATATTTTCACCTGAAACGATGGGGAGAGTGCGGCACGCTCAAAGAGTTTCGCACAAAGACACAAAGGCACGAAGAGGGATTCTTTCTTCTCTTTGTGCCTTTGTGCCTTCGTGCGAACCATTTATCCCTCAATCCTCGAAAAATCAGCGACGCGGTGAACCGCATCGCGGAACCGCGCCAGCAAGCCCAAACGAAACGCCCGTTTAGCGGGGTCTTGGTCGTTCACCATCACGCCGTCAAAAAATGCATCAATGGGTGCGCGCAGGCTGGCAAGTGCTGCCATTGCGCCTTCGAAATCTTCGGCATCGACCGCCGCCGCGGCATTGGGCGCAGCGGTGTCGAGCGCGGTAAGGAGTGCACGCTCCTCCCCATCGACTTGCGATGGGGAGGTGGCAGTTGCGTCAGCAACTGACGGAGGGGCCCCGCCACCACTCGGCTGCGCCGAGCGGTCCCCCTCCCCATCGCTAGTCGATGGGGAGGAAGATTCCGCCTGCTTCAATATGTTCGCCGCACGCTTATACGCCGCCAACAAATTCGCGCCTTCGGCTGTCGTGATATATGCCTGCAATGCGTTCACCCGCGCGAGCAGGCGGACCAGATCATCCTCACCGCCAAGGCTAAACACCGCATCAATCAAATCGTGCCGTACACCCGCTTCGCGTTGTTGGACTTTGAGGCGGTCGATGAAAAACGCTTCCAAATTCACGACAGGTCTTGTCCAAGCGGACGGCCAGTTAACATCATCCCCTTCCGGAATGAAACCGTGCATGCTCACCAAGATGGCATCCGTAAATGATAACCGGAGACGATTTTCCATAACGATGGCAAGAATGCCAAGGACGGCCCTGCGCAGTGCGAACGGATCTTTTGATCCAGTTGGATACTCTTCGATTCTAAAGAATTGTGCCAGCGTATCCAGCTTATCCGCCAAGCTGATCGCCACCGTGACCGGCGCGGTGGGCACTTCGTCGCCCTGCCCGACGGGCTTGTAATGGTCGCGGACCGCGTCGGCGACAGCATTCGCTTCGCCTTGTGCGCGGGCGTAATAGCCGCCCATGAGGCCCTGTAATTCGGGGAATTCGCCGACCATGCCGGTGACGAGGTCAGCCTTGCACAGACGCGCCGCACGTTCGGCTTGGTCGGCTAGCTCTTGTGTTCCCCGGCGAAGGCCGGGGTCCAGTACCTTATCAGAGAAATCAGTGTTTGCGGGCTGGGCCCCGGCCTGCGCCGGGGAACACGAGCCTACAATGCCTTCTTCGACCAACCAGCGCGCCAGCTTCGCAACGCGTTCGACCTTGTCGGCGACACTACCCAATTTTTCGTGGAACGTGATCTGCGCCAGCTTCGTCGCCTGATCGTCCAACGCGACCTTCAGGTCCTGTTCCCAGAAGAATTTCGCATCGGACAGGCGCGCGGCGAGAACCTTTTCATTGCCCGCAACAATCGCTGCCCCGCCGTCATGTGCAGCGATATTCGCGGTGCAGACAAAGGCGTTGGCAAGCTTGCCCGCACTGTCATGGCAGACAAAATATTTCTGGTTTACGCGCGCGGTCAGCTGAATGACTTCTTGCGGAACTTCCAAAAAGGCGGGGTCGAAACGGCCAAGCATGGGCACAGGCCATTCGGTCAGCCCGGCATTTTCGACCACCAGGCCTTCATCCTCAACCAATGTCAGCCCTGCGGCCGCAGCAGCTGCCTTTGCACCGTCGCGAATGAGCGCGCAGCGCTCGGAGAAATGGACGAGGACATGGGCGTCGCGAAGCTTTTCTGCATAATCGCCCGCGTTGCCAATAGTGACAGGGCCGCTGTGGTGGAACCGATGTCCCATCGTCGCCGCGCCGCTGACGATGCCTTCAATTTCGCATGGCACGACATCATCGCCGAGTATTGCGACGATGCCTTGCAATGGACGGACCCAGCGCAGACTTTCCGTCGAAGCCGACCCCGCGCCCCAGCGTTGTGACTTTGGCCATGGAAACGCGCGGATAATCGCGGGAATCGCCTCGGCCAGAACATCAGCGGTCTGACGCCCGGCCTTTTCCACAACCGCGAAATACACGCCATCGCGTTCGATCAGCTGATCTTGCGTCAGGCCGGCTTTGCGGAGGAAACCCTCCATCGCCTGCGGCGGCGCGCCGACTTTTGGTCCTTTGGTCTCTTCGGACACAGCGTCTGTCGCCAGCGGCAGCCCCGTCGCAATCAACGCCAAACGGCGCGGCGTAGCAAAGGTTTCAACCGAAGCCGCAGCAAGCCCAGCCTTGGCCAGCGCATCGTTGAACAAACGCGCCAAATCTTCCTTGGCCTTCACCTGCATGCGCGCAGGGATTTCTTCAGAACGAAGTTCCAGCAGAAAATCGGTCATGCCGTCCATCCGTTCTTTTCCATCCATGCCTGGCAGCTGCCTTTGGCGAGGTCGCGGACGCGGCCCATATAGCTGGCGCGTTCTTGCACGGAAATCACGCCGCGCGCCTGAAGTATGTTGAAGATGTGGCTGGCCTTGATCGCCTGTTCATAGGCAGGAATGGGCAGGCTGCGCTCGAGGCAGTTTTCGCACTCCGCAGTCGCCTTTTTAAAGGCATCGAACAGCATGTCGGTGTCGGCAACCTCAAAATGATAGGTGCTCATCTGCCGCTCGTTTTCGCGGAAGACGTCGCCATAGGTAATCGCCGGGCGATCCGCGGTGGCATTATTGTACGCGAGGTCGAAAATGCTGTCCTTGTTCTGGATATACATCGCCAGACGTTCCAGACCATAGGTCAACTCGCCCGAGACCGGCTTGCAATCAAACCCGCCCATTTGCTGGAAATAGGTGAACTGCGTGACTTCCATGCCGTCGCACCAGACTTCCCAGCCAAGGCCCCATGCACCCAGCGTCGGGCTCTCCCAGTCGTCTTCGACAAAGCGGATGTCGTGCAACAACGGATCAATGCCAATGGCCTTGAGCGAGCCCAGATACAGGTCCTGAAGGTCCGGCGGGCTTGGTTTCAATATCACCTGATACTGGTAATAGGCGCCGAGCCGGTTGGGGTTTTCGCCATAGCGCCCATCGGTCGGGCGGCGCGACGGCTGCACGAATGCGGCATTCCACGGATCAGGGCCAAGCGCGCGCAAAGTGGTCGCGGTGTGGAAGGTACCGGCACCCATTTCCATATCATAAGGCTGCAATATCGCGCAGCCTTGCTTGCCCCAATAATCATGGAGGGTGAGGATCAGGTCCTGAAAACTAAGTGGTGCGATGTCGGACATGGCCAGCCCTTGGCGGAGATAGGCGGCTAAATCAAGGTTCTGAAAAGCGCGCGTGCCGTTTTGTCAGTCACGCATAGCATTATGTAAGGTTTTGTTGACATATTGCGCGAATCGCAATAGTAAGGTTTCCATGACACAAAGACATCATAACCTGACATGAAAAATCAACTGAAAGTTCTCCGCGCGATGCGGAGCTGGAGCCAAGCCGATTTGGGCGAGCATCTCGATGTATCGCGCCAAGCGGTCAATGCCATCGAGACGGGGAAATATGACCCGTCGCTGCCGCTGGCGTTCA
>JBILOZ010000124.1:0-5742 GCA_044374245.1 Sphingorhabdus sp.
ACCCAATCCGTTTTGGAGAGACTCCTTTGGAGCGCGTCCAAATAATCGCGCGGTCCTAGCGGAATTTGCTGTTTTTAAAAACAGATATTTGGCTGGAGTGCGAACGATTAAGGAGTCGCTTGGGCTGTGCGCTTGGGCTAGGAACCTGCACATGTCAATAAGAAGACTCCCTGAAAACCTGGTCAACCGCATTGCTGCCGGTGAAGTGGTGGAAAGACCGGCCAGCGCGTTAAAAGAGCTGGTGGAAAACGCCATCGATTCGGGCGCCCGCAATATTTCGGTGCGGCTGGGCGCGGGCGGCATCGACTTGGTCGAAGTCACCGACGATGGCTGCGGCATGTCGCCCGCCGACATGGCGCTGGCGCTGGAACGCCACGCAACGTCGAAACTGCCTGATGAAGATATCGAAATGGTGTCGACTTTGGGTTTCCGGGGGGAGGCTTTGCCATCCATCGCCAGCGTGTCGAAAATGACGCTGGAAAGCAGGCCGGCTGGTGGTGAAGGCTGGACGCGGACGGTGGACCATGGCGTGGTGACCGGTGAGGGGCCCGCGGCGTTGCCGCAAGGGACGCGCGTTCGCGTTGAAAATCTGTTTGGCAATGTCCCCGCCCGCCGCAAATTCCTGCGCAGCGCGCGCGCCGAATATGCCGCTGCGCTCGACGCTATGAAGCGGCTGGCGATGGCGCGGCCCGACATTGGCTTTACCGTTGAGCATGACGGCCGGCGCGTGCTGGCGGTGCAACCCACCAGCGCACGGCCCGAACGCGTGGCCGCGCTGACCAGCGGGGAGCTTATCGACAACAGCGTTGCACTTGATTTCGAACGCGAAGGCGTGCGCCTTGGCGGGGTGGCGAGCCTACCTACCTATAATCGCGGCGTTGCCGACCACCAGTTCCTGTTCGTCAATGGCCGTCCGGTAAAGGACCGCCTGCTAATTGGCGCTGTGCGCGGCGCCTATGCCGAAATGTTGGCGCGGGACCGGCATGCGGTGGTGGCGCTGTTCATTGATCTGCCGCCGACGCAGGTCGACGTAAACGTCCATCCGGCCAAGACTGAAGTCCGCTTTCGCGAACCGGCTTTGATCCGCGGTATGATCATATCGGGGCTGCGCCATGCGCTGGACCAGTCCGGTTTCCGCGCGGTGCAGCGACCATCGGCGGACGCGCTTGCCGCATGGCAGCAGGAACCCATTCAGACCGCACAAGGCGATATTTTTGCCGCGCCTGCCGCCGCGATAGGATCTGGCTATCAGGGGCAATATGGCCACCGGCCGACTTATCCATCCGTCTATGAAAACCGCAGCAGCTTTGCCGATTTGGGCGCGATCCCGGGCGAAGACCTCGCGCCACTCTGGGGCAGGGCCGCCGTCGCCCACGAACCCGTGCCGGAACGCGCCAGCCACCCGCTTGGCGTCGCGCGCGGGCAAGTGGCCAACACCTATATTGTTGCCGAAGCCGAAGACGGCCTTGTCATCGTTGACCAACATGCCGCGCATGAACGGCTGGTGCTCGAACGAATGCGCAAGGCGATGGCGGCGGCAGGCGGTGCTGTGCCTTCGCAAGCGTTATTGCTGCCGCAAGTCGTCGAGCTCGACGAACCCGCCTGCGACCGGCTGGAGGCGCGGGCCGATGAACTGTCGGCATTCGGACTAGACCTCGAACGCTTTGGCCCCGCCGCCATGCTGGTGCGCGCCACGCCAGCCGTGTTGGGCGATGGCGATGCCAAGGGATTGCTGGAGGATCTGGCCGACGACCTTGCCGCTTATGATGAAGCCTTGTCGTTGAAAGAACGCATAGACCATGTCGCCGCAACGATGGCCTGCCACGGCTCCGTCCGCGCTGGCCGTGTCCTGTCCGTCACCGAAATGAACGCGCTCCTGCGCGAAATGGAAGTCACCCCGCACAGCGGGCAGTGCAACCACGGCCGGCCAACTTGGGTGAAGCTGGCATTGGGTGACGTGGAGAAACTTTTCGGGCGGAAGTAGAAGGGAGTAAGACCCTGAAACAAGTTCAGGGAGACAGAATTCTCTTCGGTAGCGCTTAAGGTGCCCATACCGTCATCCTGAACTTGTTTCAGGATCTTAATTTTACGCACTGGTGTGGATGGGAAACCACACGCTCTTTAGACATTAAACCTAAACAGCATGATATCGCCGTCTTTGACGAGATATTCCTTGCCTTCTGAGCGCCATTTGCCTGCTTCTTTCGCGCCGGCTTCGCCATTGAACTGGACATAGTCATCAAAGGCCATGGTTTCGGCGCGGATGAAGCCTTTTTCAAAGTCGCTGTGGATGGCGCCTGCGGCGTTGGGGGCGGTGTCGCCTTGGTGGATTGTCCACGCGCGCGCTTCTTTCGGGCCGACGGTGAAGAAGGTGATGAGGTGCAGCAGTTCATATCCAGCGCGGATAACGCGGGCGAGGCCGGTTTCGGTCAGGCCAAGGTCTTCCAAAAACACTTCGCGGTCTTCGGCGGGCATGGTGGAGATTTCCGCTTCAATGGCGGCGGAGACAACAACGGCTTCTGCGCCTTCGGCCTTTGCCTTTTCAAAGACACGTGCCGACAATGCATTGCCGTTCGCTGCGCTCGCCTCTTCGACATTGCACACATATAATACGGGCTTTGCGGTCAAAAGCTGCGCCATCTGGAAATGGCGTTCTTCTTCGGCATCGTCGCGCTTGGTAAGGCGCGCTGGCTTGCCTTCGCGCAGCAGGTCAAGCGCACGGCTTAATACTGCCGCGCTGATCTTGGCTTCCTTGTCGCCCTGCGTGCCCTTTTTGATGAGGTTGGGGACGCGCTTTTCAAGGCTTTCAAGGTCAGACAGCATCAATTCGGTTTCGACCGTCTCGGCGTCTGAAATCGGATCAATCTTGTTATCGACATGTTGGATGTCGTCATCTTCAAAGCAGCGTAGCACGTGCACAATGGCATCGACTTCGCGGATATTGCCCAAAAATTGGTTACCCAGGCCTTCGCCTTTTGACGCGCCGCGTACAAGGCCGGCGATGTCGACAAAGCCCAGCTGGGTTTCGATAATCTTTTGGCTGCCGCCGATTTTGGCGATGGTTTGCAAGCGCGGGTCAGGGACGGCGACGTTGCCGATATTGGGTTCAATCGTGCAGAACGGATAGTTCGCCGCTTGCGCTGCTGCCGTTTCGGTCAGTGCATTGAACAGGGTGGACTTGCCCACATTGGGGAGTCCGACGATACCGCATTTAAAGCCCATATTATCCTCTTGGGAGATTGAATAGCCGCGTCCCTAGGCGACGTTCGGCAGCAAGTCCATCCAATGCGATGGCGCAAATATCGTTAAACGGTTTAGTCCTGCTGCAAACGCATGGCGACATCGTTCATGAAGCGGACGTCATCGCCCTTGGCCAGCCAATCGGCTTCGGCCGACACAGCGCCCAACAGATCCGCCAAATCGTCAATTTCGCTTTTGTGGAAATTGCCGAGCACATAGCCCGTGACGCGGTCTTTATTGCCGGGATGGCCAATGCCGAGGCGGACACGGCGGAAATCGGCGCCAATATGGTCGGTCATCGAACGAATGCCATTATGGCCAGCCGCGCCGCCGCCAAATTTAACCTTCACCTTAAATGGCGCAAGGTCGAGCTCGTCATAGAAGACAGTGACGTCTTTGGATTCAAGCTTATAAAAATCCATCGCTGCGCGCACGCTGCGGCCGCTTTCGTTCATGAACGTCGCGGGCTTGAGAAGAATGATTTTTTCGGAACCGAGCCGAAGTTCCTGCACCCAGCCCAAAAATTTCTTGGCGGGTAATGGCAGGTCGTGAATTTCGGCCAGCGTATCAATCGCCATGAAACCGATATTGTGGCGGTGCATCGCATAGGTGGCGCCTGGATTACCGAGACCTACCCATAATTGCATCGCGCTTGTCCCTTGGGGGAATATCCGGGGCGGGCAGAAACCCAGCCCCGGAGATAAATTTAAGCTTCGCCTTCGGCTTACGCGCCCTTTGCGGTGCGCAGGAAGTCAACATGTATCGGGCGATCGCTAACAGGATGAAATGCAACATCCTTTGGAACTGTAAGCTGTTTTTTGCCGCCAAGGTCGATCTCGACAACGCTTTCGGAAAAATGGCCAGTCATCAAAAGTTTGACGAGAGCCTTTTCCTCAACATGGATGAGTTCGGGTTCTTGCTTGTTGCCGTAAATTACGGCGGGCACTCGGTTTTGACGACGCAATTCGCGGGAGGCTCCCTTGCCGGCCGCATTGCGAGTCTCTGCCGACAATGTCAGCTGATCGCTCATGTTAATTCTCCAAAAAAAGTTACCTTGCCGCCACGCCTCCAGGGATGACCATGCACGACAAGGGGCGCCTATATGCAGCTTATGCCAGAAAAGCAAGCTGTGTGCGGAATCAGACCAACGCTTTGTAGAGGCTGAATAGGCTGGTCGCGATCAGGACGATGCTGACGGCGAACAACAACATGCGCGGCTGAATGCGCTTGGCAACCATCGCGCCGAACGGAGAAGCCAGCAACCCGCCAATCAACAGGCCGCCGGTGACAACCGTAAACGCCTCTAATCCAATCGTCAGGATGAAGGTCATTGACACTGCAATTGTCAGGAAAAACTCCGCGGTATTGACGGTACCAATGGTTTTGCGGGGATCAGCGCCTTGGATTAGCAAGTTAGAGGTAACCACTGGGCCCCAGCCACCGCCGCCCGACGCATCCAGAAAGCCGCCCACAAGACCAAGCGGCATCGTCACCTTGGGATCGCGGGGCTTGTGCTGATGGGTGAAGTTCCATGCCTTATACAGCAGGTAAAAGCCGATAAGTGTCAAATACCCCATGACAAACGGGCGCGCTGCCTCTGTATGAACACTTGCCAAAAGATAGGCGCCGGTACAGCCGCCGATCACGCCGGGAATAGCAATGCGGGCAAACAGCTTCCAATCGACATTTTTATGCAACACATGGCTGATGCCCGATGCGCCCGTTGTGAACATTTCGACAAAATGCACGCCAGCAGATGCGCGGGCAGGGGCGACGCCCATGACGCTGACCAGCAATGTGCTGCAAATGACGCCAAACGCCATTCCAAGCGCGCCATCGACCAACTGCGCGGCAAAACCGACCGCGACATAAGGCGCGACGGCAGACCAGTCGATACTGGCAATATAGTCAATCATCCAAGTCTCGCCTTTTGCGATGGAACGGTGAATGCATAATCGGGAGTCACTTCTTTAGCCACCGCTTTGTATCTCACGAATTTGTTTGGAGCGCCCAAGAATGTGTTTAGCGCGGTGAGTGGATTATTCCGCCGCTTGTGCGAATGCTTCAGCATCAACATTGTCGCACAGATTGATACCGTCCAACAGGTCCGCCGTCTTGTCGCGCACCTGAAGCATGAGGGCGCGGGTGCGGCAATTTTCTTCCTCGACGCAATTCTTGCATGTCTCATGCGCATAACGGCTGGCACAGGGGACCAAGGCCAAAGAACCGCGCATGATGCGGATGAGATCGCCATAGCTAATGTCGATGGGGGCAACGCCCAACCAATAGCCGCCGTCCTTGCCGCGTTGTGATGCGACGAGCCCCGAACGTGTCAGTTCGGACAAAATGACGGTCAGGAATTTGGGCGGAATCTTTTGCGCCTCGGCAATATCGGCTAGCTGCACAGGCCCTTTGCCGAAATGGTCCGCAAGATGCTGCATGGCGCGGATGGCGTAGCGGGTTTTCTGGGACAGCATGATTTGCTTGTGCGCCGGAAAGCCT
>JBILOZ010000024.1:0-20087 GCA_044374245.1 Sphingorhabdus sp.
TGGGTCCCATGATCGAAATGACACCCATGCCTGACGACACATTGGTCAGCACGGCATGTGCATCTTCGGGCGTATGGCGTTTCAACCAGTTGAAATCCTTCACCTCGGTTTCAGCGCCGGTGACGATCAGATATGCGGTTTCCGAAAGGCGCGTGACGGTCAGGTCAGCCTCAATCCCGCCCTTTTCATTGAGCCATTGGGTATAGACCAGCTTGCCCGGGGCAACATCGACGTCGTTCGCGCAAACGCGGTTGAGCACGGCCATGGCGTCGCGGCCTTCAAGACGGAATTTGGCGAAACTCGATTGGTCGAACAGGCCAACCGCTTCGCGCACGGCCTTGCATTCCTCTGCATTGGCTTCAAACCAGTTCTGGCGGCCATAGCTATATTCATATGCGGGCGTGCTGCCGGGTTCACCATACCAGTTGGCACGTTCCCAACCAAAAGCTTCGCCAAAACACGCACCTTGCGCGACGAGCCGGTCGTGCAATGCGGATTTCCGAACCCCGCGTGCGGTTTCATATTGCTTGAACGGATAATGCGTTGCGTAAAGAAGGCCGAGGCTTTCGGTAACGCGTTCGCGCAGATATTTGCGGTTAATCTGGAACGGCATATTGCGGCGGATGTCGACGGTCCACAGATCTGCGGGCGGAATACCATCGCGGATCCAGTCCGCCATGACCTTACCCACGCCGCCAGCCGATTGCAGGCCGATGGAATTGAGGCCAGCAGCGACAAAGCAGCCTTTCAATTCAGCGCTTTCACCCAGATGGTATCGCACGTCCGGCGTAAAGCTCTCGGGACCGCAGAAGAATTTTTGAATGCCCGCTTTTTCCAGTGCAGGCACACGGCGCATCGCATCGATCAACAATGGTTCGAAATGTTCGAAGCTTCCCGCAATTTCATCGAAACAGAAATCTTCGGATATGCCGTCCATACCCCATGGCCGCGCATTGGGTTCAAATGCGCCGACAAGCAGCTTGCCCGCGTCATATTTATAATAACCACAATAATCATAATCGCGCAGAACCGGCAGAGTATTGTCGATGCCTTCGACGCCTTCGAATAGAACATAATAATGCTCACATGCGTGCAATGGCGCAGCCACACCAACGCTGGCGGCCAAATCACGCGTCCACATGCCACCACAGATGACGACATAATCGGCGTCAATCGACCCATCGTCCGTATCCACGCCCGTGATGCGATCACCATTGTGGCGGATTCTGGTAACTTTGGTGTTTTCAAAGATTTTGGCGCCGCCAGTGCGGGCACCTTTGGCCAAGGCCTGCGTGATATCGACTGCATTTGCATAGCCGTCGCTTGGGATATGAATACCGCCGACGACATCATCGACATTGACGATATGCGCCAGCTCTTTGATTTCTTGTGGCGTCACGACATGCACGGGCAGGTCAAATACCTTGGCCATGGATGCGCTGCGCTTCAGCTCCTCAAAGCGTTCGGCATTGGTGGCCATCGATATCGAACCGCACTGGCGATAGCCCGTTGCCTGGCCCGTCTCGGCCTCAAGCCCGCGATAGAGTTCGCCGGTATATTTTGCGAGCTTGGTCATGTTGATGCTGGGCCGCAATTGCCCGACCAACCCCGCGGCATGCCATGTCGTGCCGCTGGTCAATTGCTTGCGTTCCAGCAAGACCACATCGTCCCAACCAATCTTGGTCAGGTGATATGCAATCGAACAGCCGATGACACCGCCACCGATGATGACGACTTTTGCCTTTTTGGGTAATTCAGCCACGCGGATCAGACCTTCATCTTGGCGTTATCAGGATCGTAAACAGGGTGCTCCAGCACGGTGCCGATGCGTCGTTCGCCCTGTAACACGATATCGAACTGCGACCCCGGCGCCGCATTTTGTATGGGCACACAGGCGAAAAACAGGCTTTTGCCAACGCGATGTCCATAGCCGCCCGATGTCGTCAGGCCGATACAATGGTCGCCCACCAAAATTGGTTCGCCGCCGCGCACATCGACATTATCTGCATCAACCGGGCCGTACACAATGCGGAAGCGCTCAGGCGCGTCCAACGTTGCCTGCTTGCCGACGAAATCATCCTTATTGAAATTGATGAAGCGCGGCATGTCCGCCTCAATCATCGTCAGTTCGTTGGTGAGCTCGGAACCCCAGGCCTTATAACCTTTTTCGACGCGCATGCTGTTCGCTGCATACAGTCCGTAATTGACGATGCCGAATTCCTGCCCTGCTTCCCACACCGCTTCATAGAGCGCAGCGAGGTCCTTCATCGCTGGATGCAATTCCCAGCCCAACTCGCCGGCATAAGACACACGAAGCGCACGCATCTTGATACCCGCAATCACGATCTCCTGACCACTGAGCCAGCGGAAACCTTCATTGCTAAGGTCGGCGTCGGTTAGCTTTTCCAGCACGTCGCGCGAGCGCGGGCCGTTCATCACGAGAACGCCAAGGTCCATCGTCAGATTGCGAATGGTCACATCTTCGTCCGGCAATTTGCTTTGGATCAGCAAATCCCAGTCGCGCTGTTCCGCCGCTGCTGCCGAGAGGCAGTAGAAATGGTCATCGGCGAAACGCGTGACGGTCATTTCGCCATAAATGCGGCCCTGCACCGAAAGCGGGTGGACCAAGCCGATACCGCCCATTTTCTTGGGCATGCGGTTGGCGCAAATACGGTTGAGGAATGCCTCGGCATCTGGTCCGCTTACATCATATTTCGCAAAGCCGGACAGATCGAGCACGCCAACCCGTTCGGCAACCGCCTTTACCTCTGCCGCGACCGCATCAAAGCTGTTGGTGCGGTGATAGCCGCCTTCTTCTTCTGCGCCGTCGAGGGCAAAATATTTGGGCCGCTCCCAGCCGTAGGTTTCGCCATATACCGCGCCAGCGGACAGCAAACGGCCATATAGCGCGCTCATCTTTTGCGGGCGGCCATCGGGCTCTTCCTCGCCGGGAAGGCGCGTCGTGAACGTCATACGGTAATCAAGGAAAACCTTAGCGCGGCTGTAATCTTCGTCCGCATAAGGGCCGTAACGGCGCGGATCGAATTCGGTCATGTTGATATCCGCATCACCGAACACCATCCACTGCGCCAGATATTTCCCAGCCCCGCCGCCTTGCGCGATGCCAAAGCTTGTGCCGCAACAATGCCAAAAATTCTTCAGGCCAACCGCTGGTCCCAACAGAGGTCCGCCGTCGGGCGTATGCGGAATCGCGCCGTTGACGAAGCGCCGCAGACCAACTTCACCAAAAATCGGCATCCGTTCAATCGCGCGTTCCAGCCATGGGGCAATCCGCTCCAGATCTTCGGGGAACAACTCACTGGTCGAATCCCATTCAGGGTTTCCACCGCGTGGTGCCCATGCTTCAGCCAGGCCCGTATTTTCGTACACGCCAATCAATCCGCTTTTCTGCTCCTGCCGGAAATATCCCGACACATGGGGGCAACGCATGACCGGTATTTCTTCATCGCGATCTTTGAATGCGGGGATCGGATCGGTGACAACATAATGATGCTCCATGTTCGTCACCGGAATATCGATGCCCGCCATTTGCGCGATTTGCCGGGCATAGCAGCCCGCCGCATTTACGACTATTTCGGCGCGAATCGTACCCTTTTCCGTTTCCACATCCCATTCGCCAGATGGCAATTGCGCCAGGCCCGTCACGCGGTTTTTGCGCACGATTTTCGCGCCCATATTCTTGGCACCAATGGCGAGCGCGTTGCAGATACCCGACGGATCGGCATGTCCGTCTTCGGTCGTCCGCGCACCGGCGATGACACCGTCAAGCGTCATGAATGGATTGTGGCGGAGAATTTCCTCAGGCGGGATAATCTCCATCTCGAACCCGATGATTTTCGAAAAGCCCTGAATGTAGCGCATCCACGCCAATTCGCGCTCGTTGGTTGCAAGACGGATACCGCCGGATTTATGCCAACTGACATATTGCCCGGTCAAACCTTCAAGCCGCGGATAGAGGTCATTGCTATAGGCATGCATCTTGGCAAGGTTGAAGCTGCCCGTGATGTTGGGGCATTGGCCAGCCGCGTGCCATGTCGAGCCAGAGGTCAGCTCATCCTTTTCAATCAGCAGACAGTCCGTCCACCCGAGTTCGGCGAGATGGTAAAGCAACGAAGCCCCCATTATGCCGCCGCCGATTATCACAACTCGTGCCGATGTTTGCATAAACGCCCTGCTCCTTATAACAGAACCTTAGGGCGGGTTTGCGGTCAGGCACAAATGGGGAATATGACGGGACCGGTTAAAAAAATTTTTGGATTAGGATCGCCGGTGTCTGTAAGGGGGACAGGGTTGATTGATAATATAAAGGTGGGGCTATGAAGGTTGCGTTGGTTACGGGTGCTGCACAAGGCGTTGGCTTTGTAACGGCACGGCTTTTGGCCGAAACCGGCTATCATGTTGTCATGACGGACGTGCAGCCCTTGGATGCGCAAGTCGAAGCACTGGTTGCTCTTGGTGGGAGCGTATCCGCGCTTTCAGGTGACATTTCCTCTGAAGCATTTGTTATTCAATTGGCCGAAAAAATTGCCCGCGAACATGGCGCCGCAGACGTGTTGGTCAACAACGCCGGGATCAGTTTGATTTGCAGCGCCGAAACGACCAGTATCGAACAGTGGCAGCGCGTCATGAACATCAACCTGACCGGACCGTTTTTGCTGTGCCGCGAAATCGGAAAGCAGATGCTTGCGCGTAACCGGGGCAACATAATCAATGTTGCCTCAATCGCCGGACTTCACGGTGTTATTGATCGATCCGCCTACAACGCATCAAAGCACGGATTGGTCGGATTAACGCGAACGCTTGCGGCAGAATGGGGCGGCCGCGGTGTGCGTGTGAACGCCGTATGTCCGGGCTGGATTAAAACGGAAATGGATGAGGCTGATCAAGGTTCGGGCGCTTATTCCGATAATGATATCATTGACCGCGTGCCAATGGGCCGTTTTGCCAAGCCCGAAGATGTCGCCCGGGCCATTGCTTTTCTTGCGCATGAAGACAGCTTTATCAACGGCGCAAGCTTGCCTGTCGACGGTGGATGGCTGGCCGACGCCAGTTGGGATGCACTTCGTTTGAAAAAGCGATAAGCGTTGCGCGAACTAGCGTAATGTGGGACCGTCATCGGACAGTCACAGTCGGCGGCTAGGCACGTTAAGATTTCATTATTGTCCCAATTTTAAAGCGGAACCCGATGGCGACTATTAGCATTGCGAAACCAAAGGTTCAGCTACAGGCATATTTCCTGTGCGCCATGCGCGTCATTTGGATTGCCGTGCCGCTTACGGTGTTATTGCCGCTTCACCTTGTCTGGCATCTGCTGAGATTGCCGTCACCATGGGCGATGTTATTCTTGCGCATTGCTGCCCGCGCCTTGGGCGCGCATGTCCGCGTTCACGGCAGTCCGCTCCGCCGGGATGTATTCTTTGTCGCCAACCATATTTCATGGCACGATATTCCGATATTGGCAGGCATCACGGGCACCTCCTTTGTCGCGCAGGATGGCGTACGCGACTGGCCCGTCATTGGCTGGCTTGCAAAGCTGAACCGCACCATTTTCATAAACCGCTCGGAAAAACAAAATGTTGCGCAGCAAGTGGCCGAGTTACGCGAAGCGATTGCCGAAAACTGGTCGGTGACACTGTTCCCCGAAGGGACAACATCGGACGGACGCGGGCTATTGCCTTTCAAACAGTCGCTGTTTGCGACATTGGCACCGCCGCCCAAGCCAATGATGATTCAGCCGGTTCTGTTAGACTTCGGTGCCGACGCCGCGGACATCGCTTGGGTGGGTGAAGAGACCGGCTGGGAAAGCGCATGGCGGGCATTTACACGGCCCGGCACTTACGCCGTGGACGTCCACTTTCTCGAACCCTTCGATCCGGGCGCGCTTGCCGATCGAAAAGTCGTCTGCGCCCTTGCCCGCACTAGGCTGGCCGAAGCTCTATCCGCCACGCTTGGATATAGCGTTACGTAAATAGCGCCCAGCCGCGTAGGGTTCTCCGGCGCGGTGCAAAATAATTCATCCAATTGGCCAAATTTTTCAATTGTGGCCACGCATCGACGGCGCTCTAACTTTTCCAAAGGGCGCGTATCGCCTGTTGCAAATAAATTGGGTGCAATCATGAAAATCGGATTTATCGGTCTTGGCAATGTTGGCGGAAAACTGGCAGGCAGCCTGATCCGCAATGGTCATGACGTCACTGTACGCGACCTTGATGCCGCACTCGTTGCCGAATATGTCAATCGCGGTGCAGCCTCCGCAGCATCTCCAAAAGAATTGGGAGAAGCCGTCGACCTGATCATTACCTGCCTGCCTTCCCCCGCGGCCAGCGCTGCCGTGGCCGAGGGCGCGGACGGTTTTCTTCAAATCATGCGCCCGGGCCAGGTTTGGCTCGAAATGAGCACGACCGATTATAGCGAAGTCATCCGGCTCGGCGCTTTGGTTGAGGCGCGTGGCGCGATGTTCATGGAATGCCCGGTTTCGGGCGGCTGCCATCGTGCGGACACCGGCAATATTGCGATTTTTGCGGGCGGCCCGCGCGCCGCGTTCGAATTTGTTCTGCCGGTTTTGACGACAATGGGACGGCGCATATTGCACACCGGCGACCTTGGCACCGCGTCACAATTGAAGGTGATGACCAATTATCTCTGCACGGTACATCTCGTTGCACTGGCTGAGGCGTTGACCACATGTAAAGCCATCGGGCTTGATATGAACACCACATATGAAGCGATCCGGATTTCGTCAGGCAACAGCTTCGTCCACGAAACCGAAAGCCAGGTCATCCTCAACGGCAGCCGCGACATCAATTTCACGATGGACCTCGTCAGCAAGGACGTGGGCCTGTTCGACAAAATTGCCCAATCGGCACATGTCCCCGTCGAACTGTCGCCGCTGATCGTCAAAATCTTTAAGGAAGGCGAGGAAGCTTACGGCCCTCGCGAATTTTCACCCAACATCATCCGTCGTTATGAAGAGCCATTGGGCATTAAGGTTTTGGGCACCGGATTTCCGGCCGATATGGTCGACGATGAACCCGAAGAGCCGGGCTATGAGGTCGTACCGAAACGCTAAGCTGCGACGCCTAAACGGCTGTCTTCGACATTCTTGGCCACCCAATCCATGAATGTCCGAATACGCAGATTTTCTTTCATATCCTTGCGGCAAATCAGGCCCCATGCGCCGGGGCATACTGCTTTATGTCCAATGGGCTGAACAAGCCTGCCGGCTGCCAGATCCTGATCGACAAACGGGCCGTTGACCAGCGCAATGCCTTCACCGTTCAGCGCCATTTCAAGCGCAACGGCCAAGGTGTCGACCATGAGATAGGGCACGGATGGTTCAAACGCCGACCCGGCCGACGCAAACCACGTCTCCCAATTTTGCACTTCGGTATAGATGGCAACAAGCGGCTTAGTCATTAATGTCTGCGGGCTGGGATTTGGCCCCATCGCCTCTGCAACAGCGGGGCTACAGACGGGAAACAGCGCATATTCATACAGCGGAACCCAATGAAATTTGGTCGCATCGGGTTCTGACGCGCAATAAACGAGCCCGACATCCGCGTGCACATCGTCAAATTCCCATTCAACAGCACATGTGTTGAGCGTGAGCTTTACTTCGGGGTGATCAGCCAGAAACTGCGGAACACGTTTTGCGAGCCAACGTATGGAGGCGGTGACATAAGTCTGCACGCGAAGTGGCTTGTCCAGCGCATGGCGGTGGACTTCTTCAACCCCCTCCAGCAACGATTCAAACGCAGCGCGGACATAAGGATAGAGAACCTTACCCTCTTCCGTCGACACGATATGCCGCCCTTCCTGGACGAACAACGTCACGCCAAGCGCATCTTCAATCAGCTGCACCTGATGGCTGACCGCAGGATGGGTGAGGCAAAGCTCGTCCGCTGCATCGCGGATGCTTTGGTGACGGGTCGCCGCCTCAAAACCCTTAAGCGCCTTTAACGGCGGCAACTGCTTTAGATCGATCTTCGGATGCATCGCCACTCCCTCCCCGGATTCGCGCTATCTGACGAAGGTAGCACAGCCGAAAAGGACTGGTAAATAAAATTAACGCATGCTTTTTGCATCTTCCAAGATCATCGCCGCACCCTTTTCAGCGACCATCACCGTCGGGGCGTTGGTGTTGCCGGATGTGATTGTCGGAAACACCGATGCGTCGATAACACGCAGGCCGTCCACACCATGCACACGTAAGCGGACATCGACTACGGAGGTGGCTGCATCCGGGCCCATTATGCAGGTGCTAGTTGGATGATAGACGGTATCGGCGCGTGCCCGAAAATCTGCGAGCAGGGCTTCATCGCCATCGACATGCGCGCCGGGAATGAGCTCTTCGGTGATAATATCCGCAAGCGGCTTCGTGCGCGCAATTTGCTTCAGCAATCGGTTACCGGCCAGAACGTCGTCAATATCAGCTTGCGTTGCGAGATAATTCGGGTGGATGACCGGATATTTCGCAGGATCGGCGCAAGCGAGCTCAATATGCCCCCGACTGGTCGGACGGCAGGGATTATGCGAAAGCAGAAACGCCGAAAATGGATCCGGGTTAAGCAGCTTTCGTTCCGACAATGGTGTTTTGGTGTAGCTCACCGGACTGAAATATAGCTGCAAATTCGGGTGCTTTTTCGTTGCGTCGCTGCGCACAAACCCCCCGCTTTGATTGACGCTTAACGACAGCGGCCCCGCCCGGTCGGCCATATAGCGCAACCCAGCGCGGATTTTGCCCACGAACGGGTGCAGCACATCATTCAACGTCGCGGTGCGGACTTTGTAGAAATAGGACACTGCAATATGGTCCTGCAAATTACGGCCAACGGCCTTTGCATCGACAATCGGTTCGATACCGACATTTTTCAGATGGCTTGCGTCTCCGATACCCGACAGCATCAGCAATTGTGGAGAGTTAATCGCGCCACCGGACAGGATCACTTCACGTCGCGCCTTCGCCTCTAATTGCGCGCCTTTGCATGTGTACGCAACGCCGACCGCGCGCCGTCCCTCAAACAAAATGCGTGTGGCCTGCGCCATGGTCTTAAGCTTCAGCGTCTTTCGCTTGCGCGCCGGATGCAGAAACGCGTTCGCGGTGGACGCGCGCCAGCCACCGCGTGTGTTGATTTGATAATAGCCGACCCCTTCAGATTTACCGCCGTTGAGGTCGTTGCTCGCAGCAAAGCCTAATGTCTGCGCGGCTTCAATAAAGCTGCGGCAAATGGGATGGGCAAAGGGCGAGATGTCGGTGACATGTTGCGGCCCACCCTGACCATGGTGCGCACTGTGCCAGTCAAAATCCTCTGACTTTTTGAAATAGGGCAGGACATCATCCCAACCCCAACCTGCATTGCCCAAGGCTTTCCAATCATCGAAGTCGCGGGGCTGGCCGCGCACATAGACCATCGCGTTGATGGAACCTGATCCACCGACGACCTTGCCGCGCGGCCAATAGCTCTGCCTGCCGCCCAGCGCCTCAACGGGCGCGGTATCGTACATCCAGTTAATCCGCTTATCGAAAAAGGTGCGTCCATAGCCAATGGGCATTTGGATCCAGATCGAACGATCGCTTCCCCCGGCCTCCAGCAACAAGACGCTATATTTGCCATCTTCGGTCAGCCGGTTGGCCAGCACACAACCCGCCGTGCCTGCGCCGACGATGATATAGTCAAATTCCTCGGTCACTGAACGGGGTGCTGCGTCATTTCGAGGTGCAGCATATCGCCAGTATAGGGATTGGCGCGGGCGACATCTTCATTCAGTTCGACCCCCAAGCCCGGCGCGGTCGAGGGGATGACATGCCCCTCTTCAAACCGGATGGGCGATTTCAAAATTTCCGTATGGAAACCGCCCCACGTCTCAATGCTCTCAAGTATGAGGAAGTTGGGTGAACAGGTCGCAATCTGGATATTGGCAGCGCCAACGATAGGTCCGCAATACAAATGCGGCGCGATCTGCACATGATCAACTTCGGCCATTGCGGCAATCTTCTTGGCCTCCAATATACCGCCCACGCGCCCGAGGTTCATTTGCAAAATTGCAGCCGCGCCTGCACGCAGCAGCCGTGCGAAATCATATTTGGTCGTCAACCGTTCACCGGTGGCAACCGGTATGGACGTTGCCCGTGCAACCTTGGCCATCTCCTCAGGCGCATCGGGTGGTACGGGTTCTTCCAACCAGAGCGGATCATATGGCTCAAGCCGTTTGGCAAGCCGGATCGCGCCTGCCGCGGTCATTTGACCATGTGTCCCGAACAATAGGTCCGCTTTCATGCCAACCGCTTCGCGCAGGGACTTTGCAAACCGCTCGCACAGGTCAAGCGCCTCCAACGAAAGCTGGCGTCCGTCAAACGCCGAATATGGTCCAGCAGGATCAAACTTCAACGCGGTAAAACCTTGGCTCAGATATTCTGCGGACCGTTCTGCCGCCAGATCGGGGTCGTGATAAACATCCTTTGTGTCACCGGGCCGCGGGTAGATATAGGTATAGGCGCGCAACCGTTCGTGCACCTGACCGCCGAGCAGCTTATACACCGGTTTGTTGGCTTCCTTGCCAATGATGTCCCAACAGGCCATTTCGAGCGCAGACAACACGCCCATGAGCGTGAGGTCGGGGTGCTGGGTAAAACCGCTGGAATAGACGCGGCGCCACATATTTTCGATATCGTGCGGATCATTTCCGGCGACGTAGCGCGCGAACACATCCTCTATCATTTTGGCAACCAGATGCGGTTCGAACGGGACGCAATATGCCTCGCCGATACCCGACACGCCGCTATCGGTTGTAAGTTTCACGAACACGAAATAGCGGCCGCCAAAATGTGGTGGCGGATTACCAACGACGAAGGTTTCGATATCGGTTAGTTTCATGGAACGCGGAACCCGCTGATCGATTTGATCTCAAGGAAATCACGCACACCGAATTCGCCATATTCGCGGCCATTGCCCGACTGTTTGTAGCCGCCAAATGGCGCCATATAGTCTTGGCTTGTGCCATTAATGCTGACACCGCCCGCCCGCATTAAGCGCGAAACGCGGCGGGCGCGGTCTAAGTCACCGGTCTGCACATAGGCATAGAGCCCATATGGCGAGTCATTGGCAATCGCGATGGCCTCCGCCTCATCCTTAAACGGAATCAGTACCAGCACAGGGCCAAACACTTCTTCTTGGGCAATGCGCATCTTGTTATGAACGCCCGCAAAAACGGTAGGTTTCACATAATAGCCGCGGTCAAAACCATCGGCCCGGCCTGTGCCGCCGGCAACAAGTTGCGCACCTTCGTCGATACCGACCTGAATCAGACCCTGTATCTTGTCATAATGTGCCTTGCTGACAACGGGGCCATAATGTGGGCCCTTCTCCATCGGGTCGCCAAGCTTCGCGGCCTTCGCAACGCGTGCTGCAATCGCAACCGCCTCATCATAGACCGATTGTTCCACAAGCATGCGGGTCGGGGCGTTGCACGACTGACCGGTATTTCCAAAGCAATGCAGCACACCGCGCGTGACCGCTGCCTCCACATCACTGTCGGCAAAGACGATATTGGCGGACTTGCCACCCAATTCCTGCGCAACGCGCTTCACGGTATCTGCGGCGTTTTTGGCAATCTGCACGCCTGCACGCGTCGATCCGGTAAACGAAATCATATCGACTTCAGGGTGGCTGGTCAGCGCGTCACCGACGGAAGCGCCCGTGCCATGGATCATATTGAACACGCCTTTGGGGAAACCGGCTTCCTCGACCATTTCAGCGAACAGCTGCGCAGAAAGAGGTGCCATTTCACTTGGCTTCAAAACCATGGTGCAGCCCGTAATCAATGCGGGACCGACCTTGCACACGATCTGGTTTATCGGCCAGTTCCACGGCGTGATCAGCACGCAAACACCGATAGGCTCATGCGTGACGATGCCATCTGTGCCAACATCATAATCCCACGCCATTTCCCGCACGGCCTTAACCGTTGCGCGTAAATGGCCGGGGCCGCTTTCCGCCTGCGCGTCATGCGACAAATCGTACGGCGCGCCCATCTCGGTCGAAATGGCGGTTACCATTTCACCATAGCGCCGTTCGAAAATGGTGATCAGCTTTTCCACCAGCGCAATGCGATGCTCAAGCGTGGTCGCAGCATATCCGTCAAACGCAGCGCGTGCGGCTGTGACGGCCAATTCGACATCGTCACGGCCGCAAACAGCGACGACGGCGCAGACTTCTTCTGTTGCAGGATTGACGGCATCCACCGTTGCAGTGGACGTCGCAGGCAAAACCCACGCGCCATTGATATAAGACTTCAACGGTGAATTAGACATAACCAATGGCTCTCTTTTGATCTTCAATAATATATTTTTCGGCGCGCCAATAATGCCACGCCGCCCACAGGCCGGTTGGCGCGAGAATCAGCTGCGCAAGGCGCAGGGAATCTGCATTGCCGCCACCTGCAGCGTCAAAAAAGTCGCTGAGGCCGCCAACAATTGCCGGTGCGATAATCAGGTTAAGCACATTGGCGACAACCAACGATATAGCGACGGCCATTGCCCGCATTTTTGGTGCAGCCAGATTCTGGCACAGTGCGAATGCCGGGCCAATGTAGAAATAAATGGCCGGAATGAACAACCACCACATGACCTGCGCCACCCCAAGATCCCGTGTATAATATGCAAGAAACGACGGGATAGTGGCCAATGCCGTTACCACGGCCAACAGCCGGGCGATTTTACGTGGGTCGGTATATGTCGGACGTGCCACCACCCATGCCGTCAATAATGACGCACCAATGCCGCCAATAAGATAAATCCAGCCTAGCATGCTGCCGGCTTCGCCTTCATCCATGCCATATGTGCGCTGCATGAACAAAGGCGTGAACCACATCAGGCCCCAGCCCCAAAATGCAGACAGGCCGCTTCCGGTCATCGCATGCACGGCCGATTTTTGTGACCAGAGAAACTTCATCGTTTCCATGATCGTCGGCGCTTTATCTTCGGTTACGACGTCAAGGCGCCCGCGCTTCGGCTCCTTAATCGTTACCATGATGATAAGCGCCAAAATGATACCGGGCACGCCCAACACAAAGAAAGCGGCGCGCCACCCATGTAATGTCGAGACATAGCCCGCAATGTCCGAACCAAGCCACGCCCCGATGGGCGCGCCAAGTGCGAACACCGTCATGGCCATGGAGCGGCGGTCGGCAGGAAAATAGTCAGCAATAATGGAATTGCACGCGGGTGTGCCGCCAGCCTCACCAATGCCAACGCCAACACGCGCCAACAACAAATCAAAATATCCGCGCGTGTAACCGGTAATCGCCGTCATGAGCGACCATACGGCAACCGATGCCGCGAGCAAGTTGCGGCGGTTCGTCCGGTCACACAACCACGACAAAGGGATGCCCATTGTCACATAAAAAAGCGCCAGCGGAAGGCCTAGCCACGCGGTCTCGGTATCCGTCAGGTTCAATTCTTTGCTAATGGGTCCAAGCAATGTGGACAAAACATAACGGTCAGCGATGCTGATCGTGTACACCAGCATCATGATGATGAGGACATACCAACGCTGCCCCAGCGAGGAGACTTCATCGACATGTATTGGACCAGTCGGCGCATTGTCAGTCATAAAATTCCTCCTCAGGTTGCGGCCAGTTCAGGCCCTAATTTTTTACGCAGCGGATCGAGAAATTCGCTGAAATTCTCCCATTGATCAACGCCGCTTTTGAAAATCGGTTGTCGCACCTGTTCCGAACTCGCGGTGCGAACCGCACGTTCATTCTGGTGGAAATTGAGACATGCCTCTTCAAAAGGAAGGCCGCAATAGTCGAGCAAACGCCGGACCTGCGTTTCCAGATCGGCAACGACTTCCTCGTAACGGACGCGCAAAATCTTGCCGGGCAGCACAGTGTCCCAATGATCCATGAGCCGAACATAGTCGGCATAATATTGACCAATTTCCTCAAGCCCGTAGGTGAATTCCTGACCTTCGGCGAAGAGCTGCTTAAATCCGCTAAAACAGCAACCCATGGCCCCGCGCCGCGCATCGATGATCTTAGCATTCGGCAAAATCATGTGGATGAGGCCGATATGACGGAAATTGTTTGGCATCTTGTCGATGAAGAAGGGCGTGCCTTTTTTACGATGAATTTGTGTGTCGCGGATAAATGCTTCGCCAAATTCGGTTAGCTCGTCTTGCGTTAATTCGACAAGGTTGGTCGGGTATTCGGGTTCCTCGTCAATCCGCCGGCGTCCACCCAGCTTATGAGCGAGCGCCAGGATGTTAGGCAGCTCCATAGTCCCTTCAACTTGACTGTGCGATGCAAGGATTTGTTCGAGCAGGGTTGAGCCAGCACGGGGTAACCCTAGGATGAATATGGGGTCGTCGGCCGCAGAGCCTGATCCCGCCTTGTCAGCGAGCAGCGCTGGCGTGCCGTGTTCAATCTGACGGTCAATCTCCTTGCTGATACGCCTCCAGTCATAGCCGATTTCTTCACGTTTCAGTCGGTTGCCGCGCTCATAATAAGTGAAGGACTCATCAAACTGGCCATGATCCTCCAGCGCCTTACCGAGTGCAAAACACAGGTGATAGCGATCAACGAGCTGCGTTGTAGGCGCCGCCTCTAGGTCGCACATAGAGGCAATTTGCGCCTCATCGAACCTGTAAGTCTTTAGGTTTGCGAGGCTCCAATATGCGTCACCGAAATCCGGCTTGACCCGATAGGCCTGCCTATATGCGTCAATTGCATCTTGCTGGCGCCCCGTGGTCTTCAATGCATGGCCAAGCGTGAGATGAATAGCCGGATTGTTGGGCGTTTGCTTTGCACAATCTCGATAAATATTCAGCGCCGTGTCAAAATTGCCGACGGCCAGATTCTGATTGGCGCAAAGCATATCGATCTGCGGACTATCGGGCTCCTTAGCTCGCAGAACGGTCGCTTCGTCCAGCGCTTGCGCAAATTTCTGACGCTTATTGAGAACCTCAACATAATCGTAATGCGCGCCTGCATTTTCGGGCTCCAGAACCAGCGCAGATTCTAACAGAAACTCGGCTTCGTCCAGCACGTTGAATTTGGTACCAATCTCCGCCAAAAAACGCATGGCTTCAACATGATGCCCATTGGCCTGCAAAAACTGGCGACACATAGCCTCAGCTTTCAAATAGCGCCCTTCTTGGATCAGGCTCGCAACGGTCAATAGTTGCGGCGGCAATTTGCCAAGATATTCGGACTGCATATCCGCAAAATCAGCAGCTTCATCGCGCCCGGCATCGGCGTGCAAGCGCGACAGCATTTTCCAACTGGCTAATAGTGCTGCATTGCGGGTTACGGCTTCTTGGTAAGCGGCAAATGATCCTGCGGTATCGCCAGTGTCACGCAGACAATGTCCGCGCTCCTGATGTGCGCGCCCGTTACCCGGATCAATTTCAATCAACTGATTGATCACGCGCAACGCGCCTTGAATATCACGCTGGAAACGTAAAACTATGGCCTTGGTATACAGTGCCTCTGTATTTTCTGGATGGTCCGCCAAAACTTGGTCACAGAGACCCACCGCTTCTGGAAAGGCGGCATTTTGCAAAAGGGCCCGCGCGCGGGCGATCAGCGCGTCGCTGTCAACCGAGGCCAATGCAATCTCACTCATTGATGAATCCTTGTCATCCGGCAATTCAATATTCGTTATATTAGCCAGAATTAGGATGCTTGTCCCATGTCAAAAGAGACTTGCCCGCAACGTCTTTCCGAAAATGCATTGCGAGCCTTCCATACACATGGAAGGCTCGCAATATTGTTGGTTACATCTTGTAAGAGAACCGCAGGCCAGCGGTAAATGGCCGCGACGTGGTTATACGAAGCTCACCGTCATTACCGCTCTTGAAAAGCTCGGGACGTTGATTCGTAAGGTTCTCAACAAAGGCTTCAATCCCCCATTCATCCTTGCTCGCACCGAAGCTCATATTAAACGTAGTATATGAAGCTTGATCCTGCGACCCACCAAGTGGAGCAATGACATCCCCTGCTTTGAGAGATACGCCATTATAGGTTACGGGAATTTGTGACTCATAGCCTACGGTAGGGTTGAGGTCTTGGAGCCTCAAATCGACATTGCTGAATACCGAAGAAATGCTGCTGCCCACATAATGGGCGCCAGCCGAGAAGAATGGCCGCAAACCCGAAGACAGTTCAGTTTCGTAACGAAGCCGCAGGTTACCCTGAAACTTCGGGCTAAGCGCAAGCGGACTGCCAAGCGGATTAAGGATAGTCGTTTGACGGCGATAAGCCGACAATTCGGAGTCATTAAAAGAAAACGCGGAGTTAAACGTCAACTCGCTGGTAGCACGCCATGTTACGTCGCCTTCAACGCCCTTGATCCGGCCATCGCTGAAGTTTGCCGTGAAGGTCTGGTTCGAAATATTCTGGTCAAACACCGTTTGCTGAATGTTTGTCCAATCGATCTGATAAGCCGCAACATTGACTTGCAAAGTGCGGTCAAGCAGCGCGAACTTTCCGCCAATTTCGTAGTTATTGACCTTATCAGGCGCATATTGCTTCAGCGAATTACAAGCGGGCGTTACGACATTGCACGGTTTGCGGTTAAAGCCACCGGGACGGAAACCTTGTGAGAAAGTGGCATAAACCAGCGATCCTTCGTCCAATTTATAGGTCACGTTCCCCTTGAAGATGAAGCCGTTATATGTAGCAGGCGAGAGCCCCTTGAGCGTATCCGCCAAATTGGCGCTACAGGCGTAATATTTCGTATTAGCGGACGCACTGTACGTACCAGTCGCCGCGTTATATACGCCTCGGCCGCCCTGATAAGCAGGACAATTTGTAGTTGCCTTGCTTGCGTATAGCGGAAAGCTCATATTTGACGAGCCTGTCATTGATGCCTTTTCGTCATAATAACGGGCACCGCCTGTGACCGTGAGCTTGTCAGGAATGATATCAAACGACAATTCGCCATAAGCGGCAAGCTGACGATCCCGACGCGTCACGTCGTTGAAGAAGCCTACAGCGATCGGCTTCACGCCAGGTTCAATGGCATTCACCAAAGGATTTGGACTACGCGGATTTATGAACCCAGCGGCTTGCTGCAGATAAGACCAATCGGTATTGTCCAGCAGCTTGATCTTGTCGTAAAACAAGCCCGCAGTCGCCCGAATACGATTTTCTGCCGACGTCGTAACACGAAGCTCATGCGTTACCCGCTTAGTCCGGTTACGAACCTGATAGCTTTTATTAGGTGTATAGCACGTGTTGTTGCCAAGATTACCGTAGGACGGGTTAGAATAATAAATACCGGCGTCACATTCATAATAAGGCAAGAAAAGCCCGATATTCGAATAAGATGCATAGTCAGCCTTCTGGAGCGCATCGTGGTTCAAATACGAACCTGTGTAGATCAGGTCCAAAGCACCCATTCGGCCATTTAGTGTCCATGTGGTCTGGTCAAATTCGTCACGCAGCGAGTTTTCGTTGAACTGTGTAACCTTCAAAGGACCCACAGCTGGCTCGTAATCAAACACGCCGTCGGTATTCAACTGCTGTCGGATATGCATCAGGTCAACTGACCAATCCTCATTAACCTTAAACGTAGCCGCAACGCGGCCGCCACGATAGGATGCGTCGTTATAATTGTCCTCAACAAAGCGGTCATTGTTAATAGTTTGGCGTGTCGGGGCCCGATATTGGCTTCCATTACAGTTCGCTATCACAGTTGTAGCACTGGTCTGGCACGACTGAATTGCACGCATTACCAATAATGGGTTGCCCGTCGGCAACTTTCCAGCAACGCCTACATTGGCATTGAACGGCATTTGATATGTCGCGGCGACGTTGTCGATATATCCGCCCTGGTTGTTGTTATAAACTACGAAACGCACAGCCAGACGGTCATTGATGATCGGAATATTCACGAACGCGTCGCCGGAAATGCTGTCGTCGCCACCCTTGGTGAAAGAGTAGCTGCCGTTAAAGCCAGCGTGGAATTCGTTCAGATCAGGTTTGTTGGTGATGTATCGAACTGCCCCGCCCATGGCGCTGGCGCCAAAGAGCGTACCCTGTGGGCCCGCCAAAACTTCGACGCGCTGCAAATCGGCAGGATATAGATCAAGATTTCGGCCCACTAGCGCTGCTGGCGCATCGTTTACGTAGAGCGCAACGCTGGGGCTCACGCCGGCGGTGCCTTGAATTTGAAGGCCAGGTGTGTCGGTCGAAAGTCCGCGAATGTAGATTACAGAAGCGCCAGGACCACGCGAAGCAGTACGCACATTCGGAAGATACTCGACGAGCTTTTCAAAGTTCGTTACGTTCAGTTCACCCAGCGTATCACCGCTCAGTGCAGTAATTGCGAGCGGAACTTTGTTGGCCGACTCTTCACGGCGTGTTGCGGTCACAACGATATCTGCAATACCACGATCCTGCTCTTCAGCTGTTTGCTGCGCAAATGCAGGGTTTATGCCGATGCCGACACTAGCCGACGCAATAACAATCGCAGCAGTCGAAATTTTCAAATAACTTTTCAATTTTCTTCCCCTCAACCATCCCCAAATTTTTTGGGGGCTTTAATTCTCCACCAGTAAGACTGAAACTGGAGCCCCCGTCAAGCAACTGACCAAATTTTCGTGATTGGTAAATTAAATTCCCCGACCAATCATTTCATCTACATGTTGCGATTAGAAGACCTAATATATGGATGAGAGCAATGGATAGCGTGCACTTCGACGGCTACGCGGTCCCACGTTTTGCGAGATGAGGATTGATAATGCATATGGGCGCAGATTTTGTACTGTTGATAGTGTGCGACGACCGTAAGGGTATAGTCGCAGCGGTGGCCAATTCAATTGCCAGCCAGGACTGCAACATCGTCGAAAGCTCGCAATATGGCGACGAGGTAACCGGACGGTTCTTTATGCGGATCGCCATCAACTGCCCCGCTGATGTGACGACGGAAAGTTTCGAGGCGGCGTTCCTGCCTGTTGCTGCGGCGTTCCGGTTGGAATGGCGCATTCACGATTTGCGTAAAAAGCTGCGCGCGATGATCATGGTTAGCCAAGGCGGCCATTGTCTGAACGACCTTCTTTACCGCACAGCAACCAAGCGGTTGCCGATGGAAATAACCAGCGTCGTTTCCAACCACCAAAATTGGCAGCGCCGCGCAGAGCATGAAGGCATCCCATTCCATCATTTGCCAGTGACGCCAGAAAACAAGCTGGAACAAGAAGCCAAGCTGTTGGCGATGGTGGAAGAACAGAATGTCGACCTCGTCATCCTCGCCCGGTATATGCAGGTTCTTTCAGACCAGCTTTGCCGGAAGCTTGATGGGCGCGTTATCAACATTCATCACAGCTTCCTGCCGGGCTTCAAAGGCGCAAAGCCGTATCACCGTGCCTATGAGCGCGGCGTCAAAATGGTCGGCGCTACGGCGCATTATGTGACACCCGACCTTGATGAAGGTCCAATCATTACCCAAGACGTGTCGATCGTTGACCATGCCGATACGGTTGACGATTTGATAGCGCAGGGGCAGGAAACCGAAAGCCGGGTTCTGTCGCGGGCGGTCAAGCTGCATCTGGAGCACCGCGTGATGCTGAATGGCAACCGCACGATTGTGTTCAAATAAACGGGCGCAACCCGCCCAACGATTTGGTTAAGTTTAGGAGACCCGAATACCATGAAGACGCGCGCAGCTGTTGCCTTTGAAGCGAAGAAGCCACTTGAGATTGTCGAGCTTGATCTTGAGGGTCCCAAGGCGGGTGAAGTTTTGGTTGAGATCATGGCGACCGGCATTTGTCATACAGATGCCTACACGCTCGATGGTTTTGACAGTGAGGGGATCTTCCCCAGCGTGCTTGGCCATGAAGGCGCAGGTATCGTGCGCGAAGTTGGCGCAGGCGTGACCAGCGTGAAGCCTGGCGATCATGTTATTCCATTGTACACACCGGAATGCCGCCAGTGTAAAAGCTGCCTGTCCGGTAAAACCAACCTGTGCACCGCCATTCGTGCGACACAGGGCAAGGGCCTGATGCCCGATGGCACAACGCGCTTCAGCTATAAGGGCCAGCCGATATTCCATTATATGGGCT
>JBILOZ010000025.1:0-20017 GCA_044374245.1 Sphingorhabdus sp.
TATCGGACCAAAAGGTGACAATGCTTCCGATAAAACGACCGGCCCCGAACCCGGACCACCACCACCATGCGGGGTGGAGAAAGTCTTATGCAGGTTGATATGCATTGCATCGATGCCGAGATCGCCCGGGCGCACCCGGCCGACAATGGCGTTAAAGTTCGCGCCATCGCAATAGACATATCCGCCAGCCGCGTGGACCGCATCTGAGATGGCTTTCATGTCCCGCTCGAACAGGCCGCACGTGTTGGGGTTGGTAATCATCACGCCAGCAACATCGGGGCCCAACCGCGCCTTCAGCGCTGCCAAGTCGACACGGCCTTCTGACGTTGCCGGAATATTCTCGACCGCATAGCCGGCAAAAGCAGCCGTGGCAGGGTTGGTGCCATGCGCGCTTTCGGGGACGAGGATAACGCTGCGCGGGTCGCCGCGCGCTTCGAGTGCGGCTTTGATAGCAAGGATACCGCACAGTTCGCCGTGCGCGCCAGCTTTCGGCGTCATGGCGACGCCATGCATGCCGGTAAGTTTTATCAGCCAAACCGCCAGTTCGTTAATCACCGCTAATGCGCCTTGCACGGTTTCAACGGGCTGCAGTGGGTGGACATCGGCAAAGCCCTCCATGCGCGTGACTTTTTCGTTGAGCCGCGGATTATGCTTCATGGTGCAGCTGCCCAGCGGGAAGAAGCCCAGGTCTATGGCATAATTCTGACGGCTGAGGCGGGTGTAATGGCGCACCGTTTCGGGTTCAGACAGGCCGGGAAGGCCAATGTCGCGATGGCGGGCCAAATTGCCAAGGCGCGGCGTGACCTTCGGTGCTTCGGCCAGATCAACGCCGGTTGTTCCGGTCGTGCCGATTTCGAAAATCAACGCCTCTTCCAGCATCAGCGCCTTGTTGCCGGTATATGTCGCGGGGCCGGCTTCGCCCGCACTGCCCATTTCGGGTTTCCAACCGCTTTGATTGATCGTGCTCATGCCAACACCTCCTGCAATGCGGCGGCAAATGTTTCCACATCCTCCATGGTCGCAACTTCAGTCACCGCGACAACGAGACCATTGGCGAGCGCATCTACATCGGGATATAAGCGGCCTAAGGAAACGCCGCCCAAGACTTTCCGGTCGGCCAAGGCCCGCACGACGGGGCGGGCTTCCTTTGGCAGCTTCAAGGTGAATTCGTTGAAAAATGTGTCGTTGATGAGTTCAACGCCCGCGATTTGCGAAAGCCGGTCGGCGGCTTGAACCGCAAGCCCGTGGTTGAGTTCCGCCAATCCGCGCAGCCCTTTTTCACCCAGTAACGTCAGATGAATGCTGAAGGCCAATGCACAAAGTCCTGAATTTGTACAGATATTTGACGTCGCCTTTTCACGGCGGATATGCTGTTCGCGCGTGGACAGCGTCAGCACGAAACCGCGCTTGCCCTCGGCATCCACGGTCTCACCGCACAAGCGACCGGGCATCTGGCGAACGAACTTTTCCTTGCACGCAAACAGCCCGACATAAGGCCCGCCGAACTGAAGGCCGACGCCAAGCGACTGCCCCTCACCCACCACAATGTCTGCACCCATTTCACCCGGTGCCTTGATGGCACCCAATGCGACAGGCTCCGTGACCACAGCAATCAGCAGCGCGCCATGTTCATGCGCCTTGGCCGCAATCGCGGACAGATCTTCAATACGACCAAGAATGTCCGGATATTGCACGACAACGCAGCTTGTCTCGCCGTCGATGGCATTCAGCAACCGTGCGCTATCGGTGGCAGGTGAAAGCTCTGGCAAGGCGGTGTCCAGCGTGTCGCCCGTATATTGCGCCATCGTTTTGGCCACGCTGACATAATGCGGGTGCAGCCCCGAAGAGAGGACCGCCTTGGTCCGCTTCGTGATGCGGCCAGCCATGCCAATGGCCTCCCAACATGCGGTCGAACCATCGTACATCGATGCGTTGGCAACATCGCAGCCAAACAGCCGCGCAACCTGCGTCTGGAATTCGAACAGCATCTGCAGCGTGCCCTGCGCGATTTCGGGCTGATACGGCGTATAGGCCGTCAGGAATTCGCCGCGCTGGATGATATGGTCAACACTGGCCGGGACATGATGCTTATACGCGCCTGCCCCCAAAAAGAACGGCGTGTGCGACGCGGTCATATTTTGCCGCGCGAGATTTGAAAAATGCCGCTCAACCGCCATTTCGCTGGCGTGGTTGGGCAAGCCATGGATTGGCCCGTCCAGCCGCGCCTCCGCAGGCACATCGGCGAACAAATCATCAATCGATTTTGCCCCGATGACACCAAGCATGGCCTGACGATCGGATGGGGTAAGCGGCAAATAACGCATTTCAGTTCACCTTTGTGGGAGAAATTGATTTGATCGATATCGGGTAAATATCTGAAGCTCTGTCGATGCAGATGACCATCCAGCCGCGACACTCGTCGCTCACTATTCCGCGAATAGTGACCTCGCTAAATTGTAGCGGAGCGGCCGCCTGATCGAATTTCTTGGTCGAGCCGATGGAAATTGCGTCTATCGCAGCACTAAGCTTGGCTTGATCGGGCCTTTGCGACGCGACGATTATCGCATCGGATAAACTCGAGTAAAGGTTGCAGCTAAGCCGCTGGCACTGCCCAAGCCAGCCGCGAACGGTAACGGTTTCACCATCCCAAGCGTGGATATTGTCAACAACATCCGCGACCAAAACCGGGTTTTTCGGCACTGGCTTGGCGCAGCCTGCCAGAATTGCCAGCGGCACAATGAGGGCGAGGTAGGTCTTCATAGTCCGTCGACAAATGCCTTATACGCGGCGGCATCCATCAGGCTGTCGAGCTCGCTGGTGTCGCTTAGGGTGATTTTGAAGAACCAGCCCTCGCCTTCGGGGTCGTTGTTCACCAACGCGGGGTCGCCTTCCAACGCTCCATTGCCCTCAATCACGGTGCCGCTGACGGGTGCGTAGACATCTGACGCGGCCTTGACCGATTCCACAACCGCAGCATCGCCGCCTTTTTTCAGCGTCGCGCCGGTGGCGGGGACTTCAGCGAACACGATGTCGCCCAACTGGCTTTGTGCATAGTCGGTAATGCCAACCGTGGCGCTGTCGCCGTCAACTTCGATCCACTCATGATCTTCGGTGAAATAACGGGTCATGTGTGCGCTCCTTTGCGATGATAATGATGTGGGATGAAGGGTAAGGATGAAACGGTGACGGACACACGCTTGCCGCGCACCTCCGCCTCAAGCGTGCTGCCGACGGCGTTATGGCCCGCATCAATATAGCCCATGGCAATCGGCGCGCCGACGCTTGGGCCAAATCCGCCGGACGTAATGACGCCGACTTGGGTATCGCCTGCAAAAACAGGTGCGCCTTCGCGCACGGGCATTTTGCCGTCGACCGAAAGCCCGACAAGCTTGCGTGCGGGGCCATTGGCCAAGGCATTTAGGATGCGGTCAGACCCAAAAAACCCGCCCTCGGCACGGCGGCGCTTCGACACTGCGAATGCTGCGCTGGCTTCGACAGGGTCAAATTCGGGGTTCATATCATGGCCGTACAACGGCAGGCCCGCCTCAAGCCGCAAGGAATCGCGCGCGCCAAGGCCAATCGGTTTTACTTCAGGTTGCGCACAGATTTGGTCCGCAAGTGCCTTTGCATGGGCAGCAGGAACCGAAATTTCGAACCCATCTTCGCCAGTGTAGCCCGAACGGCTGATCCACAGCGGCTCGGGATCGGTCTTGGGTCCCCAGAAGAATGAACCGGCCTCCATGAAATAGAGCGCGTCGACACCGGGCACCACGCGTTTCAATGCATCCACGGCCTTTGGACCTTGTAACGCGAGCAATGCGCGGTCATCCATGTGGTTGATGGTGATCTCATCGGGCAAATGCTCCCGCAGATAGCCCATATCGTCCCATTTCACCGCGCCATTGACGACCACATAAAGGCCCATAGGGACGGCCGTAATCATCATGTCGTCCAGCACGCCGCCGTCTTCATCCAGAAGCAGCGAATAACGCATCTTGCCCTCTTTAAGCGCGGATATGTCACCGGGGACCATCGCCTCAAGCGCTTCGGCCGCGCCGTCGCCGGTCAGCATCAGCTGTCCCATATGACTGACGTCGAATAGCCCCGCATTCTCGCGCGTCCAAATATGTTCGGCCATGATGCCTTCATATTGGATCGGCATGTGATAGCCTGCAAACTCGACCATGCGCGCGCCTTGGTCGCGGTGCCATGCGTCGAGCGGCAGCTCCAATATTTCGATGGGTTCTAGTTCGAATTCGTCTTCTTCGCTCATATCAGTCCGTTCAAGAGTCGCAGCGACCGACGCCGGTTGGCGCATAGTCTGCTGCCCCCTCTGTCACGGGTACCTGAGAGCTTTATCCGCCTTGGTTGCCAACAACATTGGCAAAGGCAGGTTACACCTTCGGTGGCATGTCGTTGCAAATGGCAAAAACATGCGCTTTCCAGAGTGTCGCAAAAGCCGAAGCGGTCCTTTTGCCTGAGAGATTCCGGGGCGGTTGCTCCTTCGGCGGCCCCTTAAAGGGACGCTCTCCCGCTTCGTCAGCGACGACTCTGCATTGGCCTTACCGCCTTGGAGAGTCAACCAGCCAGCGCGCTGATCGATTCATTTTCGTGGACAAACACGCCATCGCCGCCTGCTTTTGCCAAGTTGGCGATGGCCTGTGCGACTTTGCCGGACGGCGTGGACGCAAATTTCTGCATCGGTCCGAACATCAGCATATCCACAAATGGCGACAGCAAAATCCCCAATGCCTCGCCCGGACGGCGGTCATCACGCTGCCCACCCGTCAACAGGCTTGGCCGCATGATATCAAGGCGTTGGAAGCCGATGTTGCGCAGCCCCTGCTCCATTTCCGCTTTCGTTCGCAAATAGAAACTGCTGCTCGCGGGCATCGCGCCGACGGATGATATCGTAATGAAATGCTGCGCGCCGGCATCATAGCTTGCCTTGGCAAAGGCCAGCACCAGATCATGATCAACCGCCCGGAAGGCATCGCGCGATCCGGCTGTGCGTATCGTCGTCCCCAGACCCGAAATGGCGACGTCAGGCTGTATGCGTGCCACAATCGCTGGCCAGTCGGCGGTTGGGGCGACGTGTTCCTGTATATCCGGTGCCAATGCGTGCGATGGGCGGCGCGACACGAGGTGGACTGCAAATCCGGCACGCGCCAACATCTCCGCCGCCTGTTTGCCCAGTAGGCCTGAACCGCCAGCGATGACGATCTTGCGGCTCACGCGATGGTTCCACAGATTTCGCGGTGCCGATCGGTTGCATAGCGGTCGGTCATGCCCGCAAGGAAATCCCCGATATGGCGGCTGCGCTGCGGCTCTTCGCTGGGAAGGCTATTGCGCCATTCATCCGGCAATAATGCAGGATCGTCGCGATAGGCGGCAAACAGCTCACGCACAATTTTGGTTGCCTCTTCCGCCGCCGCCAGTTGCGTGGGATGGTGGTACAGCTTTTCATACATGAATGATTTAAGCTGCCTTTCGCGCGCCGCCATTTCTGCCGAAAATCCGCCGATCATGACGCCCGCGTTGCGGACATCGTCAGCGGTTTTGATGCCCGTCTGCGCGATTCTGGCGCGTGTCGATTCAATCACGTCATTGACCATCACGCCAATCTGTTCGCGGGTCAGCTCACCGATCAAGCGGCGCTGCGGCACGTTCGGATAACGGCCCAAAATCGCCTCCCAACGCTCTGCCACGAAAGGCAGATCCAGCAGCTGGTCGATGCCGAGCAACCCTGCCCTGATGCCATCATCAATGTCATGATTATCATATGCGATATCGTCGCTGATCGCCGCAATCTGCGCCTCAAGTGATGGCCAGTCGGTCAGGCTAAGGTCAAACTGCGCGTTGACTTCGGACAATGCCCAGCCCGGACGGGCAATGGGTCCATTATGCTTTGCCAGCCCTTCCAGCAATTCCCAGCTGAGGTTCAGGCCGGGCCATGACGGATAAGGCGATTCCAACTGTGTCAGCGTGCGCAATGTCTGGGCATTATGGTCAAACCCGCCAAATGGCTTCATCGTCGCCTCCAGCGCGTCTTCGCCGGCATGGCCAAAGGGCGGGTGCCCGATATCATGCGCCAGACATAATGCCTCGGTCAGGTCTTCATTCAGGCCAAGCGCGCGGGCAATGGTGCGGCCAATTTGTGCGACTTCAAGGCTGTGCGTCAGGCGCACACGATAATGGTCGCCATCGGGTGAGATGAATACCTGCGTTTTGTGGCGCAGCCGGCGGAACGCAATCGAATGAATGATGCGATCACGGTCACGCTGAAATATATCACGCGGGCCGCGAATGTCGCGGTCGGGCTCTGGATGAAATCGGCCGCGGCTATTGCCGGGAAGTGATGCGTAGGAAGCCAGTTGCGACATGCCGCGCTTATGCAACCAAGCCGCCGCGACAGGAAGCCTATTTTACCTTTAAGGCATTCACTGGAACGCCAATCTCGCTTTTCCACATAAATGCGTCGCCGCCCGCTTTCTTGAAGTCGCCTTCCCACTTTTTGGCGGCCTTAACATCCGCAAACGGGCCAACGAGCAGTCGCGCGGTCTTGCCCCATGGAGATGTCCAGGGCTTCTGCGCCTTGAACAATACGGGGTTGTTCTTCGTCAATTTGCGATAGTCGAAACCAAGCCCGCTGGCTTCGCCCGTTGCGATTTGTACCCAGATGCGCGCTGGATTTGCGGCCTCTAACTTCGCTTTCGCTGCGGCTTTCGGGTCAATTTTGGGGGCTTTGCTGGCGTCTGCCGCTGCCTTGGGCGTCACGGGTTTAAGCTTTTTCAAATCGACCGGGATTTCCGACGGCCGTTGCTCACTCTCCGGAATTTCGATGGCGCCGACAATGGCATCCAGACTGAAGCCCGCCGAGGCATTGGTAGCAGGCACAGATGTTGGTGCCGCGATGATCTTAGCGGGAGCGGGTTGCTGGGGCATTGCCGCCGCAAGCGCGACCGGTTCTTGCGCGGTTGGCGTCGTCCCCGCGACCGTTGCTGCCAGATCAACCTTTGCGACAACAGGATCAGGCCGGGGCGTTGTTGGAACCGCGGCCTGAACTGCCACGCGTTCCTGCGTTTTTTGGTCCGGCTTGCTCTGTGGCTTTGCTTCGCTTTTCGCATCGCGCACTGCTGTCGGTTTTGTTCCAAGTGGCGCGCCTGATGGAATTAGGCGGTTTTGGGCGGGGCCGACGGCAGATTGCTGCGCGGTTGCGGCGACACGGCGAACCTGTTCGCTGTCACGCCCGACCGATTGGCTGGTGGGGAAATGCCCCAAATGAATGGCGGCCGCCTGCTGCGCGCCGGTTAAATTTGGCATCAGGCGGAAGAACCGCTCCATCTTTTGCGCCGATGGTGCATCCATGAAGCCCTGCGCAACCTTGTTGGATTCACGCAAGTCACCACGCGCAGCCAACATAAAAGCCCGGGCGCGCCATGCCGTCGGACTGTTGCGCTGCAAAAGCGGCAGGAGCATAGCGTCGGCCTGCTCCTTTTGCCCTGCAAGCGAGAGAGACACGGCCTGACGAATGATGATGTCATCAGATGATGCCACCGTCCGCGCCAGTTGATAATCCTGCTGCGCACGTCCGAAATTGCCCAGCAAATCAAACGCCAGCGCGCGGTCGGCGGCAATCGAACGTTCGCTCGCGCCCAACCGGACGGCATCATCAAACAGGCGCAAAGCCTCAAACGGGTTTTCTGTGCGCACCGTTGCTATGGCCAGGCCGGACACGATCCGGCTGTTATTGGGGCGTATCGCATTGGCGCGCGTGAAGAAGTTGAGTGCGGCATTGGCATCGCCCAACAGCAAAGAGGCATTGCCGGCATCGGCCAAGGCATCTGCATCGCTTGGGCTAAAAGAAATGCGCCGCATCGCGTCACGCAGTTCCACCGCGCCAGCGGGCTCGACAACATTTGGCAGGACCGCAGGCGTTTGTTGGTCAAGCGCCTCCAGCGCGCTTTCATCCACAGCCTGTGCGTGCACGGAGGGTGAAACGCCACCGGCCGAAAAAGCCAGCGCGCTAAAGAATCCAAGGCTACGTAATATTGTCACATCCATGACTTTCTATGTAGCTGCCGGCTGCCGAACACAAAGCGCATTCACGCTTTGGTCCGACAAACGGTTGCATAGAAAGGACAAGATGACGGTGCGCTTGCCGCGCGTCTTATGAGTTGTTCTGACGGTCAAGAAAGCTTGGGAAGCCTGTGCCATTGCCGCCTTCGTTGCGCTTTTCCGCGTCGTCTTCCGAACGGGTAAGGCCACGTGACAGGTTGGACATGCGTTCAAACAATGTACCGCCTGTTGGAATGCGCGGCGCAGCGCGTTCTGGTGGCTCCGTCACATCGACTGGCTGCGCAGACGGATAACCTTCGGTCGCAGGCGTATCGAGGTCAAGTGCGTCGGCGTTGGCCCAGGAATCCCGTGGGCTGTCATTGTTGTCTGTATATTGCGTTGGCGCAACGTCTTCAGCTTCATCTTCTTCGATTGCAACAAAGTCGCTACCCAGTTCCAAGCTGTCATCGCCTGCGTCATTTTCGAATTCAGCGGCGGCCGTTTCTTCCACGGCTGCTGTATCGGCTGTGTTTTCAAACAAAGATGTCGCAGCAGGTGCAACTTCAACGACAGGCTCTGGCGCAGGCGCAGGGCGGCTGAACGAGAATGGCGTTCTTTGTGCCGCCGGTGTCGCGCTCAAGCCTTCGTTATCGATGCCAGTTGCGACAACCGAAACGCGGATTTTGCCGTTCAGATTTTCATTGAATGCCGAACCCCAAATGATGTTCGCGTCAGGATCAACCAGTTCACGGATATGGTTGGCCGCTTCGTCGACTTCCATCAGGCGCATATCTTCGCCACCGGTGATCGATACGATGACGCCCTTTGCGCCCTGCATCGACACGCCGTCGAGCAACGGGTTGGCAATGGCTTTTTCCGCAGCTTCAAGCGCGCGGCCGTCGCCTTCGGCTTCACCCGTGCCCATCATCGCCTTGCCCATTTCGTGCATGACCGAACGGACGTCGGCAAAGTCGAGGTTGATGAGGCCGGGCATAACCATCAGGTCCGTGATGCCACGAACGCCCTGCTGCAACACTTCGTCAGCAAGCTGGAATGCTTCCTTGAATGTTGTGTTCGGGTTGGCGACCAGGAACAGATTCTGGTTTGGAATAACGATCAGCGTATCAACATGTTGCTGCAATTCGATGATACCCGATTCTGCGGACCGCATGCGGCGCGAACCTTCGAACATGAACGGCTTGGTTACGACACCGACCGTCAGAATGTTCATTTCGCGCGCAACCTTGGCGATAACAGGTGCAGCGCCCGTTCCGGTGCCGCCGCCCATGCCAGCCGCGATAAAGCACATGTGGCAACCGGTAAGCGCCACTTTCACTTGCTCAAGCGTTTCTTCAGCCGCAGCGCGGCCAACTTCGGGGCGTGAACCTGCGCCAAGACCCTGCGTGATTTCAGGTCCAAGCTGAATACGATATTCAGCAGGCGAGGCGTTCAGCGCCTGTGCGTCGGTGTTGGCCACGACGAAGTCGACGCCTTCTACCTTTGCGCTGATCATGTTGGCCACGGCGTTACCGCCTGCGCCACCAACACCAATAACTGCAATTTTCGGCTTCAACTCGTCAACCATTGGTGGACCGATATTGATGCTCATAACTTTATCCCCCTAGCCTTCGTGGCTTGTTCGAAATTTTCACGCTTTTGACACAAAAGGATTAGGCGCACACTTAAAAATTCACGTTTTTGCACAGGTTTCTGTCAGAAATTCTCTCGCACCGCGCGTTTTATCCGTTCGATTAACCCCGGCATCGTCCCGGCCATCTGTTCGACACGCAAATCATAACCGGATTTTAGGTCAACACGTTCCGATGCGGCGTAATGAATCAATCCGACGAGCGTTGAAAATGCCGGTCCCGAATGTGCCTCGGGAATACTGGCCAGGCCTGAAGGACGGCCAATGCGGACCGTGCGGCCCAACGCGCCTTGCATATGTTCCGCTGCGCCCTTCAGTTCAGCGCCGCCGCCGGTCAACACCACCTGATGCCCGGATGGACCAGAGAAACCGAGGGTTTTAAGCGCCTGTGCGATTTCGGTGACGATAGAGTCCACGCGCTGGCAGACCACGGCGTTCAACTGGGCCTTGGTGATGCGCGGTGCGTTAGCGCCGGCTTCAACGCCATTTTCATCAGGGCCAATGTCGAGCACTTCTTGATGATCACGCGGGCTGGTTAAGGCAGAGCCGTGAAAGCATTTCAGCCGTTCGGCTTGTGCCCTACGAATACCAAAGGCCGACGCGATGTCGTCGGTAATATCAGACGCGCCCTTTTGAATGGTTTCCAGCCCGACGAGCATGCCGCCGATGAAGACCGACACATTGGTCACCGCCGCGCCAAATTCGACAAGGGCGACACCAAGCTCACGTTCTTCCGCCGTCAGGCACGCAAGGCCAGTGGCCACCGGGCCAACGACGAGCGACTCAACATCAAGATGCGCCGCGCGCACCGTCATATCCATGTTCCGTACCGGCGACTGGTCCGCCAGAACGACATGGACGTCGACGCCAAGGCGATCGGCATGCAGTCCAAGCGGGTTCGCAACACCGCCAACACCATCCAGCGAGTATAAAGTCGGCTGTATATGAAGCGCAATTTTGCCGCCGGTCTGAATGTTCGCACGTCCAGCCTGAAGCAATTCGTCGACATCTTCCTGCGTGATGCGATCACCACCCAGTTCAATTTCAACCGGCGCAAGCAAGCTATCCAGCCCGCCAGCCGACATACCCACCCACACGCGGTCAATGTTCAGCCCGGCAATCCGCTCGGCCTGTTCAACGGCATGGCGCACGGACAATTCAGCTTGTTCGACATCCGCAATACAGCCGCGCGTAACGCCCCTGCTCTCGCGTTGGCCAGTACCCAGCACCAACAGCTCGCCACTGTCGGTCACCCCGGCGATGAGTGCCGAAACTTTCGAAGAGCCAATATCAATGGCCGAAATCAGTTTTTCAACGCGTGCAGCTCTCATACTTCTCTTCCGCTGGTGATCGACGTTATGTCGCCGCTCTCTACTTTAACAGGTTCGACTTTGGGTGCCTTGCGGAAATATGCACGTTCGGGGTCGCGCAAGTCGAAATGGATCAGGTCGCGGCCAAGCAGCCGGTGAATGCCATCCATCCGCGCAAAATTGAGCAGCGCTTCGGCCGCTGCCTTTTCACCCTCTGGCAAGGCCAATGTTTCACCGCTCTGGAACTGCAAATCCCAACGGCGATTGCCCACCCATGTTGCGCCAATGACTTGCGCTTTAAGTGCGGAGGCATTGTCGAGCAGGGTGTTGAGCGCGACAGCATGGCGGTTCGCATCAATGCCATTCAATGTCGGCAAATCGCCACCTTCGCCCGCCGCAATATTTTGCAGGACAATCCCGTTGGCATCGATCAGCGAATATTTGCCGTTGCGTTGCCAAATCGCCGCGGGCTTGCGTTCGACGATTTCGACCGCGAGTGTATCGGGCAAACGGCGCGCCACGCGGGCGTCTTTGATCCAGCCATATTTCAATAAGTCTGCGCGGACCTTGTCAATGTCGACCAACGGCATCGCACGGTCTTTTTCGGCAAGGACAAGTTGATATACCCGAACCTGATCCACACGTTCCATACCGGTGACTTCAACGCGCTGCACCTGAAAGCCGGCCTTTGCGGCGAGCGCTGCATATTGCTGATACGCCGCAGCGGTGACGCCGGCATATTGGGCAATGGCAAATAGCAGCACCGCAAGCGCGGTTACAAAAATCCATGTGAGCGCGCGCTGCACATCTTCTTCCGAAATCGGCAGGATCCGCATGATCCGGTCAACCCAGGATATTTGCAGCACTTTCTTGCGCGGGCTTGGCGACGCGGCCTTGCGCTTTGCGGCTGGTTTTCGTGCAGCGGCCGCCATTATGCCAACGCCTCTTTCACGATCATGTCGACCAATTGTTCATAGCTGATGCCAACATGCCGCGCCTGTTCGGGCACGAGGCTCAGCGGCGTCATTCCCGGCTGCGTGTTGGTTTCCAGCACGAACACACCATTTTTGCCCAATTCATCATCCCAGCGGAAATCCGTGCGTGATGCGCCTTTGCAGCCCAGCAACCGGTGCGCATCCAATGCGACATCCAACATATATTGCGCAATATCATCGGGGATTTCAGCCGGGCAAATATGCTCGGTCAGGCCGTCCGTATATTTGGCATCAAAATCGTAAAAGCCGCTCTTTGGCTTTAACTCGGTAACGCACAGCGCCTTGCCGCCCAGCACCGCCACCGTCAGTTCGCGGCCCTTGATAAAGGGTTCGGCCAGCAATGTTGCAAATTCCTGCCAAGGCCCCTTGGCATCGCGCGCAATCGGGTTTCCGTAATTACTGTTTTCGGTGACAATCGCCACGCCAACCGAGCTGCCTTCATTGACGGGTTTCAGCACATAAGGCCGCGGCAATGGGTCGGCGGAGAACAGGCTTTCGCTGTCCACCATCGTACCCTTTGGCATCGGAATGCCGGCGGGCACCAGCCGCTGCTTGGTCAATTCCTTGTCGATGGCAATCACCGACGTCACCATGCCGCTATGGGTATATTTAATCCCCATCAGGTCGAGCATGCCCTGCACCGAACCATCTTCACCCGGAACGCCATGCAGCGCGTTAAACACGACATCGGGGCGAAGCGCGGCCAAAACCTGCGCAACATTGCGGTCCATGTCGACACGGCTGACCTTATAGCCCACTTTCTCAAGCGCATCGGCGACGCCGTTGCCGCTCATCAACGACACAGGCCGTTCGTTTGACCAGCCACCCATCAACACCGCTACGTGGATTTGCTCACTCATTTTGTTTCACCCACGCGTTGTATTTCCCAATGCAGGTCAATGCCTGACTTCGCTTTTACGCGCTGGCGAACTTCATCGCCCAACGCCTCAATATCGGCGCTTGTCGCATCGCCTGTGTTAATCAAAAAGTTGGTATGCTTTTCCGAAACCTGCGCGCCACCGATTTGCAAGCCGCGGCATCCGGCTTCGTCAACCAACTGCCACGCTTTATGTCCATCCGGATTTTTGAATGTCGATCCACCCGTTTTTGAACGCAGCGGCTGCGATGCTTCGCGCGCGGCGCTGATCCGGTCCATCTCGGCCTGAATGGCGTCTGATGCGCCCGGCACACCCCGAAAGCGCGCACCGACGACAATTGCGCCATCGGGAAGATCGGAATGGCGATAGCTATAATGCAGTTGTTCAACCGACAAGGTCGCAAGCGAACCATCGCGCATCACGACATCGCAATCGACCAATATGTCTTTTACCTCGCCGCCATAAGCCCCGCCATTCATGCGCACAAAGCCGCCGACCGTGCCGGGAATGGACCGCAGAAACTCAAGCCCCGAAATGCCATTGTCCCGCGCGGTTGATGATACCAATATGCCCGATGCCCCTGCCCCGCAGTTCAGCGTGACGGCGTCAACGGGTGTCACTTTGGCAAAGGCTTTGCCAAGGCGAACGACAACGCCCCTAACGCCGCCATCACGCACAATCAGGTTGGAGCCAAGGCCAAGCGCCATGACGGGTACCGCTGGATCAAGCTGACGCAGAAATTCTTGCAGGTCGTTGATGTCTTTGGGTTCGAAAAGATATTCCGCGCTGCCGCCCGACTTAAACCACACCAATGGCGCAAGCGGCGCGTCAGGCGTTAACTTGCCTTCAACCTTTGGAAGGATGCTCACGCTCATGCACGGGCTGCCTTAATGGCGTCCGCAAGTCCCGCTGCCCATTTGGTGATGTCGCCTGCGCCAAGGCAGACAACCATGTCATTTTCCTGCACCGTTTCTGCAAGCTTCACTGCAAGCGCGTGCGCATCCGCGATGGTCGCCGCCGAACGGTGCCCCCGCGCCTTTATGCCGTTCACGAGCGCTTCGGAATCAATACCCTCAATGGGCGCTTCGCCTGCGGCATAGACGGGGGAAATGAAGACCATATCGGCGTCGTTAAATGCCTGTTGGAAATCATCCATATGGTCGCGCAGACGGGTGAAGCGATGTGGTTGTGCCACGGCAATCACGCGACCCTGTGCGCCTTCGCGTGCTGCAGAGAGCACCGCGCGGATTTCAACAGGGTGATGGCCATAATCGTCAATGATGGTCACGCCATCGACTTCGCCAACCTTGGTAAAGCGTCGTTTGACGCCGCCGAATTTGTCAAAGCCGTGCGCGACCGCTTCATCGCTCATGCCCATTTCAAGGCCGACCGCGATGGCAGACAAAGCATTCTGCACATTATGCCGTCCGGGCATTGGCAAAACGACGCCCTCTATCGTGCGTTGCGACCCGTCACGCGCGCGGACAACCACATCGAAGCGATTGCCACCGGGGAACGGCGTAACATTTTCGCCGCGAATGTCAGCCTGCGCCGAGAAACCATATGTGATAATCCGGCGATCGCGGATCTTGGGCAAGATCGCCTGAACCTCTGGATGGTCAAGGCACATGATTGCCGCGCCATAAAAAGGTACGTTTTCGACAAATTCGACAAAGGCCCGTTTGATAGCATCAAAATCGCCATAATGGTCGAGATGCTCTGGATCGATGTTGGTGACAACCGCCAGCGTGCCATCAAGGCGCAGGAAGCTGCCGTCGCTTTCGTCAGCCTCAACAACCATCCAGTCACTCGCACCCAGACGCGCGTTTGAACCATAGCTATTGATGATGCCGCCGTTAATCACGGTGGGGTCAATGCCGCCATGGTCGAGCATCGCGGCGATCATGGACGTCGTCGTTGTCTTGCCATGCGTCCCTGCCACGGCCACGGTGTTCTTCAACCGCATCAGCTCCGCGAGCATTTCTGCGCGGCGCACCAGGGGAATGCGGCGTTCAAGCGCAGCATCGCGTTCGGGATTGCCTTTTTTGACCGCAGTCGATGTCACCACAACAGCCGCATCGCCAAGGTTGTCCGCGCTATGCCCGATCATCACCTTGATACCGCGCTTGCGCAGGCCATCCACAACATAGCTGTCGGCGATGTCGCTGCCCTGCACCTGATAGCCAAGATTGTGCATGACCTCGGCAATACCCGACATGCCGATGCCGCCAATGCCGACAAAATGGACGATGCCAATATCCGTTGGGACGCCCTTCATTATATGCTCTTTCGTGCGAGTGCGGGTGCGGCACCAAATGATGCCGATGTGTCGGGCTTTGTGGTCAGACCGTGCATGATTGGCGCGCGGCCAAAGGATTCCACAAGGTCCGCCAAATCGGCAACGGCGTTAGGACGGCCGCAGCTTTTGGCCGCCTGTGCCGCATTTTCGAGCGCGCCGGGTTCAAGTGCAATTTTCTCTATTTGCTTTGCGAGTTCAACCGCGGTGAAGGCGGGCTGCGCAATCGCGCGCGCGCCGCCGGCTGCGACCATTTCTTTGACGTTATAGCTTTGGTGATCATCGGTCGCGCTTGGCAACGGCACCAAAATCGCTGGGCGTCCGGCGCAGGTCAGTTCGGCCACCGTTGATGCCCCCGCACGCCCGATGACCATATGCGCCCAGCCCAAACGTTCGGGCAGGTCCGGCAGATAGGTTGCAAGCTCTGCCGGAATGTCATGTGCGGCATATGCCTGACGAACCGTCTCAATATCTTCTTCGCGGCACTGCTGCGTGACCTGAAGACGGCGGCGCAAATTCAGCGGCAGGCGCGCAAGGCCATCGGGGACAATGTCGGATAATATGGTCGCGCCTTGGCTCCCCCCCGTCACAAGCACACGGAAAATGCCGTCGGCCAAAAGCGGTGGATAGGGCTCATCACGCAGCGCCAAAACGTCTTCGCGCACCGGATTACCAACCAGATGCACCTTGCCGGCATAACGCGGCGACAGACGCAGCACGTCGGGATAGGCGGTGGCGATAGCGTTCACTTGCCGTGCGGTGAAGCGATTGACGCGGCCAAGCACGGCATTTTGTTCGTGAATGATTGTCGGAATTTTTTCGGCAAATGCGCCCAACAAGGCAGGGAATGCGGGATATCCGCCAAAGCCGACAACAGCCGTTGGTTCAAAGCCGGCGTACAAGCGCCGCGCCATCATGCGGCCTTCGGCGATAGCCCGAATGCCGGGCAGCCAGCTGCGCGGGCTTTTCGTGATACGGCCTGCGGGCAAAATATGCGTCGCGATCTTTTCGGGGCAGCCCGGAATTTTCGCACCGCGCGCGTCGGTTATCAGAGCAACATGATGGCCTCTATTCAGAAGCTCCTGCCCCAGCGCGAACGCAGGGATAAGATGCCCCCCTGTCCCGCCAGCGGCCAACACATAATGCCGAGAAATCGTCATGGCCGCTATCCCTTCACCATATACAGCGACCGGTCAAGATATGGGTTTCGCTTGGTCAGCGCCAAGATGAGACCGCAGGTCACCGACAGCGCCAAAATGGACGATCCACCGTAACTGATAAATGGCAAGGTCATGCCCTTTGACGGAAAGACGCCAAGGTTCACCGCCATGTTGATCATCGCCTGACCACAAAATTGCGCGCCAAGCCCCGTTACGGCCAGAACCACGAACTGATCTTTTTCATCCAGCAGGCGAATGATGATGCGGACCAATATGGCGAAATACAAAATGGCGATAAGCATGCACGCCAACAGACCGAATTCTTCACCGATGACGGAGAAGATATAATCGGTGTGCCCTTCAGGCAGCGAATATTTTTTGATACCAAGACCGGGGCCAAGACCAAAGAAGCCACCGTTGGTCATCGTCGCCATCGCCATTTTGTCATGCGTCAGGCCTTCGGTTCCGAAAATCCATGCATCGATGCGCTGCGTTGCGACCGGATAGAAATTATAGGCCAGCACGATAAACACCACGCCGCTGATGATTAACCCCCAAAGCCGTGATGCCGGGACGCCGGATACCATCATCAACGCAAACCATGTGCCCATGAACAAGATGGACTGGCCAAGGTCAGGCTGCAGCAACAAGAGGAAGCAGACGAAACCCGTCACGATGCTGCTTAAGACAAGTACCGGCAAGGATGGGTCTTTCAAACGCCAGCTGATAATCCACGCCATTGCGACGGCGTAAAAGGGCTTCAGAAATTCAGAAGGCTGAAGCCCTGCAAAACCCGCACCAATCCAGCGCTGCGACCCGTTCACCTCGCGGCCAATGATCGGAACCAGCGCCAGCAGCACGAAGAATATGCAAAAGCCAAAAACCCCAAAGCGGCGGGCCTGTTCGCGTGGATACATCGATACGAGAAGCATCAACGGCACCCCGACAATCACCCACATCAATTGCCGGTAGAAGAAGTATAAGGACGACAATTGCGTCGTGGACGACGACAGGCGCTGCGCACCCGCAGGCGAGCCCGCGGCAACCGCCAACAACCCTATCGCGATCAACACCATCATCAAGGACAGCAGCACGCGGTCGAGTTCCCAGAACCATACGCCGAGCGGCGATCGGTCGCCGCGGCCAAGCCGGTTCGCGAAGCCGATTTTGCCCGTCTTTGCGGCCAGTACCCACGGAACTTCTTTACGTTCGCCGTTCATAGTGCCTCAACAATCGCCCGGAACGCGTCACCGCGCGCCTCAAAATCTTTGAACTGGTCGAACGACGCGCAAGCGGGCGACAGCATGATGACATCGCCTGGTTCCGCTTGGGCCGCAGCCGAACAGACCGCCGTGCCCATCATTTCGCTACGCTCGACCGGCATATAAGGTGACAGCAGTTCGTGAAACAATGGTCCGGCTTCACCAATGGTATAGGCTTTCACGACATGGCCAAAATTGGGAATGCACCCATCCAGATTATCTGATTTCGGCAGACCACCGACGATCCAGTGCACGCGTGGATAGGCCGCGAGCGCGGGTGCGGTCGATGCTGCGTTGGTGGCCTTGCTGTCGTTGACGAACAAGACGCCATTGCGTTCGGCAACGACCTCCATCCGGTGTGCAAGACCCTGAAATGTCGCCATTGCCGGGCGCCATTGCGCCTCAGTCACGCCGAGCGATTCCACGATCGCGATGGCGACAGCAATGTTCTGAAGATTATGGGGGCCTTGCAACGAAGGCCAATCCGCCTGCCCCGCAACCAACGCCGGGTCTGCCAAATGGACCAAATCCGCGCCGCGCCGCGCAAGCACATCGCGATACACCTGCTCGGTATCGGCGTCGCCTTTGCCAAACACGGAATGCGTGCTTCCGGCCTGCATGTCGAAAAGCCGCGCCTTTGACGCGACATAGCCTGCATACCCATCATAGCGATCCAAATGATCGGGCGAGAGGTTAATCAGCGCGGCCGCATCGCATGACAGGGAATGCGTAATGTCGATTTGGTAGCTGGAAAGCTCCAACACATATACGCCGCCTGCTGGCAACGGCGCCTGTGACAAAATTGGCAAGCCAATGTTGCCGCCCATGCGGACGGGAAACCCAGCGCACTCCAACACATGGTGGACCAAGGCGGTCGTCGTCGATTTCCCGTTTGTGCCGGTAATGCCAACCACACGGTGTGCCGGAAGGCTCGCCCGCGCCATTGCGAATAATTCAATGTCGCCGATTAACGGCAGGCCTTCGGCCTTTGCCTTGTCCGCTATGGGATGGCGGTTGATGGGCACGCCGGGCGATACAACAATCGCATCATAGCCCGACAGATCCGCCAGCAACGGATCGCCAATATTCGCAATATCGGCAATTTTGGCGCGTGCGCCTTCGTCATTATCCCATGCAAGGATTTCCGCTCCGCCCGCAACAAGCGACCGCGCAGCTGCAAGGCCGGAGCGCGCAAGCCCCAGTATAGCAAACTTACGGTCTTTGAAGGCGGGTGTTGTAATCATCTGAGCTTGAGCGTTGATAGACCTGCAAGCGCGAGTACGAAAGCGACAATCCAAAAACGGATAACAACGGTTGGTTCCGACCAGCCAAGCTGTTCAAAATGATGGTGGATGGGTGCCATGCGGAAGATGCGCTTTCCGGTGCGTTTGAACCAGAATACCTGAATGATGACCGACAGCGCCTCAATCACGAAAAGGCCGCCGATGATGGCGAGCACGAATTCATGATGTGCGACAACGGCGATGGCGCCCAATGTGCCACCCAAGGCAAGGCTACCGGTATCGCCCATGAACACTGCAGCAGGCGGCGCGTTGAACCACAGGAACGCCAGACCAGCGCCTACGATTGCGCCGCACAACATCGCAAGATCGCCAGCGCCCAAGTAAAAGGGGATACCCAAATAAGCCGCATATTTGGCGTTACCGACCATGTAGACGATGATCATGAACGCGACTGACGCGATAATCACGGGCATGGTGGCCAATCCGTCAAGACCATCGGTCAGGTTCACCGCATTGCCAAAGGACACGATGACAAACGCGCCAAAGGGCACATACCACCAACCCAGATCAACAACGGGGCCATTGACGAAGGGCAAATACAACATGCCACCCGATTGCGAGACAATCAGCGATACCGCAACGCCCGCAATCGCAAACTCCATAAGCAACCGGACCCTGCCTGAAACGCCCTTGTGACTGCGCTTTTTGACCTTGTCATAATCGTCAAGGAACCCGACGGTGCCAAAGCCTGCGGTGACCAGCAGACACGCCCAAACATACACATTGGTCAGGTCCATCCACAGCAGCATAGAAATACCGACCGACACCAATATCATCAGGCCGCCCATGGTCGGCGTGCCGACCTTGGCGAGGTGGGATTGCGGGCCATCGCTGCGAATGGGCTGGCCCTTGCCCTGACGGACACGCAGCATGCTGATGAAGCGCGGACCGATCAGAAGACCGATAATCAGCGCGGTGGCAACGGCTGCCCCCGAACGGAAACTGAGATAGCGGATAAGGTTCAAAATACCGGGAAAACCAAGATATTCGGCCAATATATATAGCATTAGTTTTTCCCACCCGTCAGCGCGCTGACGATGGAGGAAAGTCCCATACTATTGGAACCTTTGACCAATATCGTGTCTGATGCGCAAAGATAATTTTGC
>JBILOZ010000125.1:0-5670 GCA_044374245.1 Sphingorhabdus sp.
CAGCACCAGATGTAGATTTCCAAAAAATTTCGCCATTTTTTCCTCCTGTAGGCATTCAGGTGATTTTGCCCCTGATGGATAGCAGCCTATCTTTGTAGGCGGCGCTTGTCACATAATTTCTGCGAAATCATGGGGTAACCAATATAATGGGTGACGCCCCATTTATTTGCTTGGCGTGCGTCGCAATGCCAACGCTGGCCAGCGCTGATTTATGCTTTGGGTGGTGTCTCGGTGTCATCACTCAGTTTTAGCCCGTGGCGCATCAGCATCGGGATATTGGCAAGCGCGAACAGGAATGTGCAGGCCGTTACGCCCCACACCTTGATGGATAGCCAGGTATCGAAAGAGAACCACTCTGGGCGACGAAAAATCTCGTTCAATCCGGCAAGCGCCAAGAAGAACACGCCCCAACTTAATGACAGTTTTAACCAGCCGGTTTCGTCCAGACCTTGATAGGCATGCTCCAGAACATATTTGAGCATGGCCTTGCCTCGGACCCATCCCCCAAGCAGCAGAAGCGCAAAAAAGGCGTAAATGATCGTCGGCTTAATCTGGATGAAGCGTTCGTCATGAAACCAGATCGTCAGCGCGCCGAAAAACACACCTAAAGCTGCCGTGAGCTTCAGCATGGGCGAAATTTTGCCCAGTTTTACCTTTGAGACAATGACCGCAATCAGAATCGCGGCCATGAATGTGGCGGTGCCGACAATCGCGCCTTGTTTCGGATCGGTGTCCGAACTGCCCAATTTTGATGCCACGAAAAATAGCAGCAGCGGTCCAAAATCGAGAATGAAGTTTAAGGTGCCCGACGGCTTTTTGGCCGCGGCTGCGTCGTTCACAACGAACCCCCGCTGATCGCGCGGGCAACATCTTGCGCGTTGAAGGGGCGCAGGTCATCGATGGTCTCACCGACGCCAATGGCGTGAATAGGCAGGCCAAATTGTTTGGCCGCCGCGACCAAGATCCCGCCGCGCGCGCTGCCGTCCAATTTGGTCATCACAAGCCCAGTTACGTCAGCGACTTCTTTAAAGGTTTCGATTTGCGATAGCGCATTTTGCCCGGTCGTCGCGTCCAGAACCAACACCACATTGTGCGGCGCTGCGGGATTTAGGCGCCCAAGCACCCGGCGGATTTTCGCCAGCTCATCCATCAACTCGCGTTTGTTCTGAAGCCGTCCAGCGGTGTCGACGATCAGCACGTCGATGCCTTCTGCTGTTGCTTTTTTGACCGCGTCAAACACGACACCAGCGGCATCGCCACCTTCGGGTCCAGTCACAATGGGTACGCCAATGCGTTCGGCCCAAACTTTCAACTGGCCAATGGCTGCGGCACGGAACGTATCGCCTGCGGCCAGCATGACGCCATAATCCTGTTCAAGGAAAAGGTGGGCCAGCTTTGCAATCGTTGTGGTCTTGCCCGATCCGTTTACGCCAATCACCAATATGACCTGTGGGCGCGGGAATGCATCGATTTCGAGCGGGGATGCGACGGGTGCCAACACGGCGGCCACTTCGTCCTCGACAATCTGGCGAATGCCCTCTGCATCAATGCCCTTGTCAAAACGTCCAGCAGCAATCTTGTCGCGAATTTGCGCTGCCATGGCTGGGCCAAGGTCTGAAGCAATCAACGCATCTTCAATCTCGTCGAGGTCGCGCGCTTCCAGCTTCGCCTTGGTGACAAGCCCGGCGATATTCTCCGTCAGCTTTCCTGATGTTTTCTTCAGGCCGCCAAACAGTCGGTCTTTCCACCCAGCATTCTCGCTCATTCTACAACCTCTGCCTGCAATATTCCGTCTGTTGATCGCAACACCCGCGCGGCGACAATGTTGCCTTCGGCCATGACTTTATCCAGCTGCAAATACGCGAAATTCTCCGCGTGGCCACCCCTGCCGCCATTTTCGACCGCGACATTCTGGATGGTGCCAATCAGCCCCTCCATCCAGCGGGATTTTCCCGCGGCTACCGCTTCGCGTAACGCCTTGGCACGCGCCTTTATAACCGGATGGGGCAGTTGCGGCATGCGCGCGGCTGGCGTGCCTTTTTTGGGCGAATATGGGAATATATGGCCATGCACGATGCTGCATTGTGCAACCAGATCCATGCTGTTGGCAAACATCGCATCGTCTTCGGTCGGGAAGCCCGCAATAATATCCGCGCCAATGGCGATCTCGGGACGCTTTGCTTTAAGGCGCGCAACAAGATCGATGGCGAGTTCGCGGCTATGGCGGCGTTTCATCCGCTTGAGGATCATATTGTCGCCAGCTTGCAGCGACAGATGAACATGCGGCATCACGCGGGCCTCGCCTGTGAGCAAATCGAATAGCCGGTCGTCAATCTCAACACCATCAATCGACGATAGCCTTAGGCGGGCAAGATCGGGAACGAGCTTCAATATCCGTTCGACCAGTGACCCTAAATTGGGGCTACCCGGAAGATCATGGCCATAGCTGGTCACGTCAACACCCGTCAGCACCACCTCTTTAAAGCCCGTATCGACGAGCTTTTGAATATGTTCAATGACGCTGCCAGCGGGGACGGAGCGGCTGTTGCCGCGGCCATAGGGTATGATGCAAAATGTGCAGCGGTGGTCACAGCCATTTTGAACTTCGACAAAAGCGCGGGTTTTGCCGGAATAGGCGGTGACCAGATGCGGCGCGGTTTGTGCGATGGTCATGATATCCGAGACAATGACCGGCCTGTCCGAACAATCCATCAAATCGCGTAACAAGGTCGCGTCTTGTTTCTCATGATTGCCAAAGACGCCCGCAACTTCTGGCATGGCCCGAAATGTTTCGGGCTCCACCTGCGCAGCGCAGCCGGTGACCCACACAGACGCGTCCGGGCGACGCCGATGCGCCTGACGGATGGCTTGGCGTGTTTGCCGCACAGACTCATTGGTTACCGCGCAGCTATTGATGATGACAATGTCATCGCGGCCCGCGAGTTGTTCAGCGAGGGCATTGCTCTCCGCCAAGTTTAGGCGGCAACCCATGCTGATGACTTCAGGCTTTTTGACGGGCGCGTTCATCCAAACGCATCCCAGTCGGCCTGACCTTTGAACACATAAGTGGCGCTGCCGGTCATGATGACGGGCTGTCCCGGGCTCCAGTCGATGGTCAGGGTTCCGCCCGATTGGTGGACTGTAACCGGAGATGTCGCCTTGCCCTGACGGATCGCAGCAACGGCGGTGGCGCAGGCCCCGGTTCCGCAAGCCCCGGTCAATCCGGCGCCGCGCTCCCAAACATTTAGGTGGATTTCATTCCCGGCAACCGACGCGACATTTACGTTTACCCGTTCTGGGAACACGGAATCGTTTTCAATTGTCGGGCCAAGCTGGCGCAAATCTATGGCATCAACATCATCGACAAAAAACACGGCATGTGGGTTGCCTATATTGATGGCCATGGGCGCGGCGACATTGTCCCAAGCCAGTGGCATGGCGTCCGTATTCATTGGAAAGGCAAGCGGTATGTCCTGCCATCCGAAAGTCGCGTCGCCCATGGATACTTCAACGTCATTGCCCGACAACTTGCCTGAAATGATGCCGCCCAAGGTTTCGATGTTGAGGTCTTGGTTCAACAGTGCAACGACACAGCGTGACGCATTGCCGCATGCCTCAACCTCGCTGCCATCGGGATTGAATATCCGCATGCGGACGTCCGCGATCTTTGAAGGAAGCAAAAGGATAAGCTGGTCACAGCCAATCCCGAACTTGCGATCCGCGATCATTTGCGCGCGGGCAGGAGACATTTCGATGGATTGGACGCGTGCGTCGATAATGACAAAGTCATTGCCGAGCCCATGCATCTTGTGAAATTCGCCCATCGTCATGGCGGCGATTTAGGGGCAGCGGGGCATCAAGTCTACCGTTGATGGCGAATATAGCCAACCTATTGTTCATGGAGCCGCCGTGATTGGGCACAGGTCACAGCCGTTCCAACCAACGGAAAAACTTGATTTGCGACGCCAAGGAGGGTAGGGGCGCGTCCAAGGTAAGGATATTGCCTTTCAAAATTTGTTGGAAATCCGTTGTTTCCAAGCTGGTCGGCGAAGATTCGCTCACCGGCTTTTTGTTCGTTTATGCCTCAAATGGGGCATGTTGGTAAGGAATGTCGATGTTTGACAAGCTGAGCGACCGGTTAGGAGGGGTGTTTGATCGCCTGCGCGGTCGCGGTGCGTTGAACGAAGCTGACGTGCGTGAAGCAATGCGCGAAGTGCGTGTGGCTTTGCTTGAAGCCGATGTCGCGTTGCCCGTTGTTCGTGACTTCGTTGAGAAGGTTACCGAGCAAGCCGTTGGCGCGCAGGTTCTGAAGTCGGTAACGCCCGGCCAACAAGTCGTCAAAATCGTTAATGATGCCCTTGTCGAAATGCTCGGCGCGGAACAAAGCGACCTTGATCTTGCTGTAGCGCCGCCTGCGATCATCATGATGGTCGGTTTGCAGGGCTCCGGTAAAACAACCACGACGGCCAAGATTGCGAAGATGCTGAAGGCCAAGCAGGGCAAGAAAGTCCTGATGGCTTCGTTGGATGTCAATCGTCCGGCTGCACAAGAGCAGTTGGCAACGCTTGGTACCCAGACCGAAATAGCGACGCTTCCCATTATGCAGGGGCAGCAGCCCGTCGACATTGCAAAGCGTGCGATGCAGGCTGCAAAGTTGCAGGGCTTTGATGTCCTGATCCTCGACACCGCTGGCCGCTTGCATGTTGACCAGCAGTTGATGGACGAAATGCAGGCGGTGGCAAAGGTCTCCGTTCCGCAGGAAATCCTGCTCGTGGTCGACTCGCTCACGGGTCAAGATGCCGTGAATGTCGCTAAAAGCTTCGGTGAGCGCGTCAATGTAACCGGTATCGTGTTGACCCGTATGGACGGTGATGCACGTGGTGGTGCCGCGCTGTCGATGCGCGCAATTACCGGCAAGCCCATCAAATTTGCAGGCGTCGGTGAAAAGCTGGACGCAATCGAAGCGTTTAACCCAAGCCGCGTTGCTGGTCGCATATTGGGCATGGGCGACGTCGTCGGCCTTGTTGAGCGTGCGACCGAAATGGTCGAAAAAGAGGACGCGGATAAGCTCGCGGCCAAAATGGCCAAGGGCCAGTTCGACATGGAAGACCTGCGCATGCAGTTCCGCCAAATGTCCAAAATGGGCGGCCTCGGCGCGCTTGCGGGCATGATCCCGGGCATGAAAAAGGCCAAGCAGGCGATGGATGCCGGCGGCATGAATGACAAATTGCTCGTTCATATGGATGCCATCATTGGCTCCATGACGCCAAAAGAGCGCGCCAAGCCTGAATTGTTGAACGCCAAGCGCAAAATCCGGATTGCCAAGGGTTCGGGCATGACCGTGCAAGACGTCAACAAGCTCATTAAAATGCACCAGGAAATGGCGAGTGCCATGAAACGCATTCGCAAGATGGGCGGCCTAAAGGGCCTCGCTGCCATGTTTGGCGGCGGAAAAGGTGGCATGGGCGGCGGCGACTTGGGTGGCGCGATGGAGGGAATGCACGGGCTTCCCCCCGGCGCTTTGCCACCCGGTTTCGGCGGTCTTCCCGGAATGGGTGGCGGTGGCGGAATGCCGCCAGACCTCGCAAGGCTTCTTAATAAAAAGAAATAAGTATCACATTTAATTTAAGAATATTTCAGAAAGGTGAGTTAGTTTTATGGCATTATCCA
>JBILOZ010000126.1:0-5654 GCA_044374245.1 Sphingorhabdus sp.
CCAATGGTTTCCGCCAGTGCAGACGTGGCAGGGGCGTGCAGCACGCGGACGGCGGCGATAACCAATATCCATGCAATCATCGACAGCGTCTCTTGCACAAAACCGCGCAATAAGCCGAAAATGGCGCCGCTGCCGATTAGGAAAAATACAATGATATCAAATGCGGTCATGTGAAGCTGCTGCCCAATCTATAATCCGTCGCACCTCGTCCACAGTGCGCCCATATCGCCATTCAAGCCGCAAAACCGCCTGATGTCTGTCGCCTATGACATGGCCTAAAAACGGATTTAGTGACGTCCCAGCATATGGTCAACGAGATTGGCCAGCGTGCGGAACTCTTGCGTGGAAATTCCCGACTGCCCCTTCACCGATGGCGGAACAAGTGCCCGGCTGAAACCAAGCTTGGCCGATTCCTTCAAACGCAATGCACCATGTGCGACGGGGCGAATTTCACCAGACAAAGCGACTTCCCCAAACAGGACAGCATCCGACGGCAAGGGCCGCTCGGCCAATGCGGATACCAACGCCGCCGCGACCGCAAGGTCCGCCGCCGGGTCCGAAATGCGGTATCCGCCGGCGATGTTCAGATATACTTCAGCCGTCGAAAAGCTAAGGCCGCAGCGCGCCTCCAACACCGCCAATATCATGGCCAGCCGTCCGCTGTCCCATCCGACCACCGCGCGGCGCGGCGTCGCACCGCTCGATAAGCGCACGGTAAGCGCCTGAATTTCAACGAGCACTGGCCGCGTCCCTTCCAACGCTGGAAACACCGTTGCGCCAGTGACTTGCTCTGCACGGTCGGTCAGGAACAAGGCGCTGGGGTTGCCAACCTCGGTCAGGCCCTCTTCCGCCATGGCAAAAACGCCAATCTCATCGGTGCCGCCAAAGCGGTTCTTCGATGCGCGCAATATCCGATATTGGTGGCTTCGCTCACCTTCAAACGCCAGCACCGTATCGACCATATGTTCAAGCACGCGTGGTCCGGCAATCGTACCGTCTTTGGTGACATGGCCTACCAGCATCAATGCAGAGCCACGCTCTTTGGCAAAACGGATCAACTCTTGCGCCGATGCCCGCACTTGGCTGACGGTGCCCGGTGCGCCTTCAATCAAATCGCTGTGCATCGTCTGGATCGAGTCAATCACCAACAAAGCTGGCGGCGCGCCCTTACCCATGGTGGTCAATATGTCACGGACCGACGTTGCCGCTGCCAATTGCACGGGCGCATCGCCCAGCCCAAGCCGCCGTGCGCGCAAACGCACTTGGTCGACCGCCTCTTCGCCCGAAATATACGCAACGCTCAGCCCACGCCGCGCCAAATTGGCCGCCGCCTGCAACAGCAAAGTAGACTTACCAATGCCCGGATCACCGCCCAGCAACGTCGCTGACCCCGGCACAAGGCCACCACCCAACGCGCGGTCGAACTCAGCGATGCCGGTAGAGGCGCGATCAGGAAGTTTGATATCGGTATTTAGCCCCGACAGTTCGACGGAACGTCCACCCGAATGCAAATGATGCTTCAGCTCAAAGACCGTCGCGCTCGCTTCTTCCGCCAGCGTATTCCATTCGCCGCAGTCGTCACATTGCCCCTGCCAACGGTTCGCTTCCGAACCGCATGCCTGACATACATATTTGCGCTTTGCCTTTGCCATAGACGGAAACTATCAGAACATATCAAGAACTCAAGCCGTAAAAAGCACGTATCGGTGCTTGCGCACGACCGCTGGCGCTGTCACACCATCGGTATGCGTGAAAAAGAACTTCGGCTGGCGCTCATTTGTTATGGCGGGGTGAGCCTTGCCATCTACATGCATGGCGTCACGCGCGAGATTTGGCATATGGTCCGCGCCAGCCGCGCATTCCATGATGCAGCGCCTGCCGCCCGGGGCAGCGAGTCCGTCTATCACGATCTCCTCGCCGAAATGTCGCAAGTCAGCGGAACAAAGCTGCGCGTGCTCACCGATATTATCGCCGGGTCAAGCGCCGGCGGCATAAACGGCATATTTCTGTCCCAAGCCATTGTCACAGGACAATCGCTGGAGCCGCTGACCGACATGTGGCTTGAAATGGCCGATGTCGACGTCCTGCTTGACCCCGATGCCCGCCCCCTGTCGCGCTTCTCCAAATTTTGGGCAACACCGATTGCGTGGATGATATTGCGGCGGCGCGGCGGGGCGGTTGAACAGACGGTCGCGAAGGAAGCACAGGACGAGGTGGCAACCAAGCTATCGCGCTTCGTCCGTGCCCGCTGGTTCGCACCGCCCTTTGGCGGCAATGTCTTTTCCAAGCTATTGCTGGATGCGTTGAAGGCCATGGCGGCGAGCAAAGCCGGATCACCGCTTTTGCCTATCAACCAACCGCTCGACCTGTTTGTGACGGTCACCGATTTTAACGGGCATGATCAAATCTTGCGCCTCAACAGCCCGCCCGAGGTGACGGAGTCTGAGCACCGGATCACCGTGGACTTTTCGACACGCGGGCGGACGGGCCTTGCCGATATGGCGGAACTCATCTTTGCGGCACGGGCGACCGCGAGCTTCCCGGGGGCCTTCCCGCCCTTTTCAGTGCGTGAACTGGACCGATTGCTCGCGCGCGAGAACGTGCCGTGGTTGGGACGGAGCGCATTTCTGAAGCGCATATTGCCGCAGCAATTTGCCGCCAATGCAGCGGAAGACACAATGCTGATTGACGGTTCCGTGCTCGCCAACGCGCCGTTTAATCAGGCGATTGCCGCCCTGCGCAACCGCCCGGCGCGCCGCGAAGTCGACCGCCGCTTTGTCTATATTGACCCAAAGCCTGGCCGGCCAAGTTTCCGCTTCGGTCGGCGGAATGCAGATGGCAGCGCCGACACCCCGCGCAAACCGCCCGGCTTTTTCGCAACGATATTTGGCGCAACATCGAACATCCCGCGGGAGCAACCCATCCGCGATAGCTTGGAAAAAATCACCGGCCGGTCGGAACGGATCGAACGGATGCGACAGGTGATCGACAGCCTACGGGACGAAGTCGAAACCACTGTCGAGGCGCTGCTGGGCAAGACTTGGTTCCTGAGCCAGCCGACCGCCGTCCGTATGCAGAAATGGCGCCAATCTGCGCAGGAAAAGGCGATACTGGCCGCTGGCTTCAGCTACCGTGCTTATGGCCATCTCAAGCTTGCAGGCGTCGTGGACGATATTGTCGCCACCGCACGTCGCAGCCTGCCCGATGCCAATAACGGGTTTTTCCGGGACTTGAGAGCGGCTCTGTGGGCTGAAATCAGGACACGGGGGTTGGACAGCATGCCGCATGACAGCGGCAAGCAAGCGACCAAACAGTCCATCGCCTTTTTTGGCACGCATGATCTTCGGTTCAGAATTCGCCGGCTCCGTTTCCTTGCACGGCATCTGACGGAAGAGGTCGAAAATGTCATCGACGTACCCGAAAGCGACATCTCACAGATCCGTGATGCTATTTATCGCTGTCTGGCGATGTATCTGGATCTGGAAACGGCCGAGTTTCTCGGCGTCGATTTTGCCATTGCCGCAAAGGCGGGCGTCACCAATCCAGCCGGGCTCATGAACCATTTGGCATCACAGCGCGACCTCGTCCAAACCGACCTGCGTGTTGATGCGATATTGTGCGCGGCGCTCCTCGCGCTGCCGGTTGAGGCGCGCCGGGCCATGCTGCTCGGCTATCTGGGTTATGCGCTGTACGATATCGCGACCTTGCCATTGTTGCAGGACGAAGGGTTCGACGAATTTGACCCCGTCAAAGTGGACCGCATTTCACCCGAAGATTGCAACTCCATCCGCCAAGGTGGCGCAGCCGCCACGTTAAAGGGCATAGAATTCAACAATTTCGGCGCTTTTTTCAGCCGGTCTTACCGCGAGAATGATTATCTGTGGGGGCGGTTGCACGGGGCAGAACGGCTCATCGACATTTTGGTGTCGTCCCTTCCCGCCGGTCATGATTTTGCCGAAAGCAGGGTGCGGGCCTACAAACGGCTCGCCTTCCATGCGATATTGGATGAGGAGCAGGATCGGCTGAAATATGTCCAGCCCCTTATCGCGTCATTGCGGAACGAGATTGACCAGATCGAAACCTGACCGATCACTTCACCACATCGCAATCACGTCGCTATGCCGTCCCAAATCCCTTTAAGCTTATCAAAAAAGCCCGTCGACTGCGGACATTCCTCACCGGTTTCGGTTTCACGGAACTCGCGCAATATTTCTTTCTGGCGCGCTGACAGCTTGGATGGCGTTTCAACATCGATTTGGATGACCATGTCGCCGCGTCCGCGTCCTTGCAGGACGGGCATCCCTGCCCCGCGCTGGCGCAGCTGCTTACCCGACTGGATGCCCTCTGGAACGATGATGAGGTGTTCAGCACCATCGAGGCCCGGAATACGGATTTCGCCGCCCAGCGCGGCTGTGGTAAAGCTTACGGGCACACGGCAGAACAACGTCGTGCCGTCGCGCTCAAACACCTTATGCCGCGACAGATGGATGAAGATGTACAGGTCACCGGCCGCCGCGCCATAAGGCCCAGCTTCGCCCTTGCCCGCAACCCGAATGCGTGTGCCTTCATCGACGCCCGGCGGAATATTTACGGATATGGTCTTGCGTTCGTCCTTCCGGCCTTCGCCCGCACAGACACGGCATGGGTCTTCGATAACCTCGCCCCGGCCATGACAGGTCGGGCAAGTCCGTTCGACGACGAAGAAACCTTGCTGCGCGCGCACCTTACCGTGACCCGCACACAGGTTGCAACGGCGCTTGCCCGAACCGGGCGTTGCGCCTGTCCCTTCACAGGTGCCGCAAGCCGTGGCCACGTCGATGGTGATTTCGGCATCCTTGCCGTGGAAGGCTTCGTCGAGTGAAATCTCGAGATCATAGCGTAAGTCTGCGCCGCGCGCGGGGCCACGCTGACGTCCACCAAAGGCATCACCGAAAAAGCTTTCGAATATGTCTGAAAAGTCACCAAAGCCTGCGCCACCCTGGCCGCCGCCACCCATGCCGCCATTTTCAAACGCGGCTTTACCAAGACGGTCATAGGCCGCACGCTTTTGGGGATCTTTCAGGACATCATAGGCCTGGCTGACCGCCTTAAATCTGGCTTCGGATTTATCGCAGCCGGGATTGCGGTCGGGATGGCATTCCATCGCGATCCGGCGATAGGCGGACTTCAGCGTCTTTTCGTCCGCTGTCCGCTCAACTTCCAACAATTCGTAATAATCGATGTCAAGATTCATGACTGACTACCCCCCGGCTTCCCGACCGTCGCTGTGTTTCGGTGGCGACGGTCGAGAACTTTCAACATCAGTCTTTCTTGTCGTCTTCGACTTCGGAGAATTCTGCATCAACGACATTGTCGTCCGCAGGGGCTTCTTCGGTCGCAGCGCCCGGCGATGCCGCAGCTTGCTCTTCCTTGTAGATGGCTTCACCAAGCTTCATCGCGATTTGCGCCAAGGCAGTTGCCTTTTCCTTCATCGCTTCTGCATCACCACCTTCGATGGCGGTCTTGGTTTCCGCAACAGCCGCTTCGATTTCGCCCTTCAGCGCAGCGTCAATCTTGTCGCCATGCTCTTCGAGCTGCTTTTCCGTGCTGTGCACAAGGCTTTCGGCATTGTTCTTGGCTTCCGCAGCTTCACGACGTTTCTTGTCTTCTTCAGC
>JBILOZ010000127.1:0-5632 GCA_044374245.1 Sphingorhabdus sp.
GCGTGAAAGCGTCGATTTACCTGCGCCTGAAGGTGACGAAAGCACGAATAGGAGGCCCCGGCGTTCCAGTTCGTGCGGCTTATGATTGTCGGTGTTGCCCATAGCCGCTAGTGCGCGAAAGGGCAGGGCGGCGTCAAGAGGGAAGCTTTAGTCGCAATGAAAGTGCGTTAGCCCTCTTTGCGGCCCTTGCGCTGATCATATATGCTTTTGGCCACGATTGCGCCGCCGACAAGCAATAGCCCCGGAATGGAGCGCGTCGCCAAACGCGTCGCCACCACGCCAATGCCGGCACCCAGCAAGCCATGGCCACGTTTGCGGCCAATCACGTCGCCGACAACGGCACCTGCGATGGATTTTAGCATTCTTGGCCTCCTAAACCATATCTTCCGGTCTGACATGGGTATCGAACGTCGCTTCGTCAACCAGTCCGGATGCTAACGCGGCTTCGCGCAGGGTGGTTCCATTTTTATGTGCGGCTTTGGCGATGTTGGCGGCGTTGTCATAACCGATGACGGGCGCAAGCGCGGTGACGAGCATGAGCGAGCGTTCGACAAGCTCCGCGATGCGGTCGCGATCCGGTTCAAGCCCGGCGACGCAGTTTTTTGCAAAGCTGTCCATACCGATGCTGAGCAACTCCACCGCGCGCAGCACATTGGCCCCGATAAGCGGTTTGAAGACGTTAAGCTGCAAATGTCCCTGCAGCCCGCCAATCGTCACCGCCTGATGATTGCCCATGACTTGCGCCGCGACCATCGTCAGCATTTCGCACTGCGTGGGGTTGACCTTGCCCGGCATGATCGAGCTTCCCGGCTCGTTCTCCGGCAGATGCAGCTCGCCAAGGCCCGAGCGCGGGCCTGACCCAAGCAAGCGGATGTCGTTGGCAATCTTTGTAAGGGACACGGCAAGGGTGTTGAGCGTGCCCGACATTTGCACGAGCCCGTCATTGGATGCCAGCGCCTCAAACTTGTTGCGGGCCGGTTCAAAGGCGATGCCCGTCGCGGTCGAGATTTCGGCGGCAATCGCAACGTCAAAACCCGCTGGCGCATTCAGGCCCGTGCCGACCGCTGTGCCACCCTGCGCAAGCTTTTGCACATTATGGACAATTGTCCCTTCAACCCGCGCACGGTTGGCGATCATTTGCGCGACAAAGGCGGAAAATTCCTGACCCAAGGTCAGCGGCGTTGCGTCCTGCAAATGGGTGCGGCCGATTTTGATGATCGCGCCCCATGCTTGGCACTTTTCGGTCAGCGCATCGGTTAAGCGTTGCAGCGCGGGGAGCAGATCGCGCCAAACCGCGATGGCCACCGCGACATGCATTGCGGTGGGAAAGCTGTCGTTCGATGACTGCCCCATGTTGACATGGTCATTGGGGTGCACGGGCGATTTGCCGCCGCGTGTGCCAGCAAGCGCTTCGTTCGCGATGCCGGCGATCACTTCATTCACATTCATGTTCGACTGCGTGCCGCTGCCCGTTTGCCAGATGACGAGCGGGAATTGATCGTCATGCTTCCCCGCCAATATGGCGTCTGCGGCGGCGATAATCGCGTCGGCAATGTCCGCCGGCAGGGCGCCCGATGCTTTGTGCGTTAACGCGGCGGCACGTTTTACATGGGCAAGGCCGTAGATAATACCAATCGGCATCCGCTCATGCGCCGGAAAGGGAAAGTTCGCGATGCTCCGCTGCGTCTGTGCGCCCCAATAGGCGTCTGCGGGGACCGCTATCGGCCCAAAACTGTCGGTTTCAGTGCGGGTTTCCGCCGTCACTTTTTCCGCCCGAAGTCCACGCTGACGACGTTGGAGCCGTCTTCGACCATGACGGTGGGGCCGTCATTACCCGCTTCTTCATGCGGTTCGGGCTCGCTTTCGCCTGCATCAACATGGAATTGCAGCGCGAAATCTACGGCCGGGTCAACGAAGGCGGTGATCGCGGAGTAGGGGATGAACAAATGCGACGGGATCTGGCTGAACGACAGGCCAACTTCAAAATGTTCGGCCTCCACCTTCAGGTCCCAATATTTGTGCTGCAGCACAATGGTCATTTCATCGGGGAAACGCTCGTGCAGATGCTGCGGAATGGCAACACCCGGCGCTTGCGTCTTGAAGGTGATGTAGAAATGATGGTCGCCGGGCAGGCCATCGCGCGCGACATCGCCCAGCACGCGGCCAACGACGGCGCGCAATGCCTCTTGCACGACGTCATCATAAGGAATCAGGCTATCTACATGCTCTTCGGTCATGGGCGCTTGGTGGACTTCCGCGCGTGTGAAATCAAGATACTTGTTGGCTTAAGCCAACTTGCCAAATGCGTGCATGTGGCTATATCGGCGGCCATGCGTACAGGCTCCATAAGTCGCAAGACGAACGAAACGTCCATTGATGTTGAGGTGAACCTCGACGGAACTGGTGTGTATGACGTGTCAACGGGCATCGGTTTTCTCGACCATATGCTTGAGCAACTGTCGCGCCATTCGCTGATCGACCTAAAGGTGAAGGCCGTTGGCGACCTGCACATTGACCAGCACCACACCACCGAAGACACCGGCATCGCGATTGGCGAGGCGGTGTTGCAGGCATTGGGCGATAAACGCGGCATCACGCGTTATGGCACGGCCTATGCGCCGATGGATGAAACGTTGACGCGCTGCGCGCTCGACATTTCGGGGCGGCCCTATTTCGTGTGGAAAGTGTCGCTTGGCATGCCGCGTTTGGGCGAATGGGATACCGAGCTGATTGAACATTGGTTCCACAGCTTTGCGACCAGCGCGGGCATCACGCTGCACATCGAAAATCTTTATGGTTCGAACAACCACCACATCGTCGAAAGCTGCTACAAGGCTTTGGCCCGCGCATTGCGCCAAGCGGTCGAGATTGACCCGCGCAAGGCAGACGCCATCCCGTCGACCAAGGGCACGCTCTAGGCCGTGTCACTTGCGCTGATTGATTATGGCGCGGGCAATCTGCATTCGGTGCACAATGCGTTGAGAGCGGCGGGCGCAGGCGACGTGCATGTGACCGCCGATCCCGATATTGTTGCCAAAGCCGACCGTATCGTTCTGCCCGGCGTTGGCGCCTTTGCGCATTGTATGGAAGCGCTGTCCGCGATTGACGGCATGGTCGCCGCAATGGAGCAGCGCGTGCGCGTTGAGGGCATTCCGTTTCTGGGCATTTGCGTCGGTATGCAATTGTTGGCGGATGCGGGCGTTGAGCATGGCACGACGCGCGGGCTCGGCTGGATTGGTGGCACCGTCCGCGCGATTGCGCCGGCTGCAGATTTGAAAATCCCGCATATGGGCTGGAACGATGTTGTTCCGACGCAAGGCGCGCCGCTGATCGAAGCGGGTGAGGCGTATTTTTTGCATAGCTATCATTTTGATGCAGCGGACGCCGCCGATGTGCTGGCTACGACGGACCATGGTGGTCGACTGGTTGCGGCGGTTGGTCGGGGCAATATAATGGGTGTGCAATTTCATCCCGAAAAAAGCCAGGCCTATGGCATTAATTTCCTCAAACGCTTTTTGGAGTGGCAGTTGTGATCGTTTTTCCTGCGATTGACCTGAAGGGTGGCGAAGTTGTGCGCTTGGCCGAAGGCGATATGAACCGCGCAACGGTCTATGCCGACGATCCCGCCGCGCAGGCGATGCTGTTTGCCGAACAAGGCGCAGAGTTCCTGCATGTCGTGGATTTGGACGGCGCCTTTGCCGGTCGCCCCGAAAATGCCGAGGCAGTTGAAGGCATCATCGAAAATTTCCCCGGTTACATCCAACTGGGTGGCGGCATTCGCAATACGCAGACGGTTGAACGCTGGTTCGACATGGGCGTCGCGCGGTTGGTGATTGGCACCGCGGCGCTCAAAGACCCGCAGTTCGTCAAAGAGATGGCGCGCGAATTTGAAGACGGCATTGTGGTTGCCGTGGACGCGCGCGACGGCTTTGTCGCGACCGAGGGCTGGGCCGAAAAATCCGACATGCCGGTGATTGATCTGGCACGCCGGTTCGAAGATGCGGGCGTGGCGTCCATCCTGTTCACCGATGTGGGGCGCGACGGGATGCTGACCGGATGCAATATTGAAGCGACCGTTGATCTGGCGCGGCGCGTAAACATTCCCGTGATCGCCAGCGGCGGGGTGAAGGGCATTGATGACATCCACATGCTCGCGCTGCACGCCAAGGATGGCATTGAAGGCGTGATTACCGGCCGTGCGATTTATGATGGCCGGCTGGATCTGGCGACCGCGATTAAAGTGGCGGAGCGGGCGTGAACGCGCCTTCACATAACACCGAAGCCCTGAGAAGCAGTCGCTTGCGGCTGCGTCCGTCGAAGGGTGCCTATAATGCCGGCGCATCAACGATGGACGTCCTTCGACTTTCATCAGCGCTTGGCGCGCTGATGGCTCAGGACTGCGGTGAAACGTCGATGGGGAATGGTGGATGACCGTCCGTGTCCGTGTCATTCCGTGCCTCGACGTCTCCAATGGCCGCGTGGTCAAGGGTGTGAACTTTGTCGACCTGCGTGACGCCGGTGATCCGGTGGAGCAGGCGCAGGCATATGATGCGGCGGGCGCGGATGAGCTTTGTTTTCTCGACATCGGCGCAAGTCATGAAGGGCGCGGCACGATCATTGATGTGGTCCGCCGTACCGCTGAAGTATGCTTCATGCCGCTGACCGTCGGTGGCGGCGTGCGCAGCGCAGAGGATGCGCGCGCGTTGTTGCTGGCAGGGGCGGATAAGGTCGCGGTGAACAGCGCAGCGGTTGCGCGGCCGGAGGTCGTTGCGGATATCGCCGCACGTTTCGGCAGCCAGTGCGTGGTCGCTTCGGTTGATGCGCGGCGGACGGAAAACGGATGGGAAATCTTCACCCATGGCGGCCGCAAGCCAACCGGAATTGACGCGCTCGAACATGCCGTAAAACTCGCCGAGCTTGGCGCGGGCGAATTGCTCGTCACCAGCATGGACCGCGATGGCACACGTGATGGCTATGACCTCGCACTTACCCGCGCAATTGCCGATGCGGTCAACATCCCCGTTGTCGCCAGCGGCGGTGTCGGTAACCTTGCCCATCTGGTCGACGGCGTGCGTGAAGGCCATGCGAGCGCAGTGCTCGCGGCATCGATTTTCCATTTTGGCCAGCACAGCATCGCCGATGCCCATGCGGCGTTACGGGCGGCGGGATTACCAGCCCGCGCTTGACCCGCGGAACTAAAAAATTCGCTTCCCGAGTCCTTGACGTGTCATAAAAAGACCCTATCTGGGCTCCGTTAGCACTCGTCCTGTATGAGTGCTAATGCACATTCATTGCCGTCCCCTGCTGTTGTAGGCGTGGCGGGATGGCGAAACAGAAAAAGGATAGTTCAACATGGCATTTCGTCCATTGCATGATCGCGTTCTCGTCCGTCGGGTCGAGGCCGAAGCAAAAACCGCTGGCGGGATCATCATCCCTGATACAGCTCAGGAAAAGCCACAGGAAGGCGAAGTCGTCTCCGTGGGTACCGGTACACGCGCCGATGATGGCACTGTAACCGCACTCGACGTCAAAGCTGGCGACAAGATCCTGTTCGGCAAATGGTCGGGCACCGAAGTCAAGATCGACGGTGAAGACCTGTTGATCATGAAGGAATCGGACATTTTGGGAATCG
>JBILOZ010000129.1:0-5546 GCA_044374245.1 Sphingorhabdus sp.
CCATTAGCGGAACATGCCTGTTTGTTCAAATGCGCTACCGCGCCATATATGCATCCAGCGTTTCGTGGTAATGGCGTATGCGGCTTTCCTGATAGCGCGCCAATGTCACACCCGGTTTCTTCGACGCGCGCAGACCTTTTTGGATCCGCTTCAGATTGTCGGTGTCCTGATCAGCAACCATTGCGGCCGAACCAAGCTCCGGTGCGTCAGCCCATTTCTGATCCAGTCCCAGCATCGTCATTTTTGCGGGTTCCGGATGCGATCCGTCGGGGGCTTTGGAAAACAGGAACATGATTTCCATGATCGAGCTTTCCGGATCGTCACCGTTCGGGCGGAAGCGGTAGGTGATGGGCAACGCCTGCCCGCCCCACGGCACCATATTGGGAAAAAGCATATATTCGATCAGGTCGAGCGATTCCGAGTCTGATAAGGCGGACATGTCGCGGCCAATCGAGCGCGAAATCTTCTCACGCGCACGTTCGGCCAGCTTGCCCCGCGCCGTTTCACCCGCGCCCACTTCAATGGGCTTGCCCGCAAAAAAGGGCACGTCGCGGCGCATTTCCTCTATGGTTTGTTCAGCCGTGGTTGCGGGCTTCGATGGGCTGGCGACGCCCTGAACGCTGATCATCCGGCTGACATGGCGCACACCGGGCCAAACATCATATTGGGTGTTGCTGTCCCCATAATAGCTCAGCACCTGCCCATGCGCGAACGGCACATGGTACGCTTCGACAAAAGCCTCCATCGCCAGTTTCCAGTTGCATGGCATAATCTTGGCAACATGCGCCGCGACATAGCGGTCTTCCAGATTGAAGGAGGCAAAATGCTCGGGCAGATTTTCGAGATAGGTTTCAAGTGGTTCGGCATCGGCATCAAAATTAATGAAAACAAAGCCGCCCCATGTGCCAACGCGCGCTTCGGGAAGGTGCATCTTGTCCTTATCAACATGTGGGAAATCCCATTGGCCCGGAATGACAGATAATGCGCCATCCAGCTTCCAAGTCCAGCCGTGGAAGGGGCAACGAAACTGCTTAACGCACCCGCCTTCGGTGCGGAGCATCGTGCCGCGATGCAGGCACGAATTGATATAGGCTTTAATCTCGTCCGGCCCTGTTCGCACAACGATGAGCGAGTCATGCACGATGTCGTAGACCACATGGTCGCCAATGTTTGGGATATGCTCCAGCCGGCACGCCAGTTGCCATGTCTTGCGCCAAACCTGCTCGACTTCACGATCATGCCAGTCTTTGGCGAAGTAACGCGCAATAGAAACATCATCACTGCTTTGCCCAATGGCGGGTGATTCCACGCGCATGACCGCAGGCGCTGGATTACGGTCGCCGTCAAACACTTCCTGAACCGATGGGCCCGGACGGCGCGCAATTATGTTGTCCAAAACTCTCTCCCTGATAACTCTTGCGCCATCCTGCCGTCATGGTAGCAACTGTGCAATGAACAATTTACCGCACCACCACCTCATCACCATGACGCTGACCGTTGATTTTGCAGGGATGATCAGCATTGGCCAAACCCCCGCCGGCCTGCGCCGCATTGCCCCCGTCACCGGCGGCCATTTTGCTGGCGAGCGGCTGAACGGCACGGTGCTGCCGGGCGGAAATGATTGGGTCGTCAACCGCGAAGATGGCGTGATGGTAATCGACGTGCGCCTGACGCTGCAAACCGACGACGGCGCTTTAGTTTACCTCAATTATCAGGGCCGTTTTCTGGCCGAAGCCGAAGCAATGTCTCGGTTCCGGAAAGGCGCATTGCTGGAACCGCACGAATATTCACTGGCAATCGTCGCAAAATTCGAATGTGGGGATAGCCGCTACAGCTGGCTTAACAATGTCATCGCGGTCGGCACCGGAGAACAAACCGCTGCGGGTCCGGTCTATTCGATTTTCGAAATAGGTTGAAAAAATCTCGGCCATAAAAGGCTTAACGCCAACCCGCCCATGACCAGCGCGGCGGCAAGCAATTTCCAACTCTGTAATGGCTCGTTCAAGAACAAGGCGGACGCCCCCATTCCGAAAACCGGTACCAGCAACGCCATAGGCGCAACGGTTGCCGCAGGATGCCGCGCCAAAAGCCATCCCCAAATGCCATAGCCGAACATCGTGTTGCCAACCGCTTGCCAGACCACCGCTGCCCAGGTCGTCACTGTTGCCGCGTGGACGCCCGCAATCAAGGCCGAGGGGCCTTCAAATAACAAGGCGAGGGTGAGCAGAGGCGGGACAGCAAAGATGCTGGCCCAGACCACATAAGCAAGCATGTCGACCTTACCCGCGGCGCGCGAGACCATATTGCCACTCGACCAGCAAAAGGCCGCGGTTACGACAAGCATCAATCCCAATGGCGTCGCGCTGCCGTCCGAATGGGTCAGAATGACGGCCAGTCCGCTTGTCGCTAACGCAAGTGCAGCCCATTGGAATGTGCGCACCCTCTCCCCGGTCAGCCGCATGGATAGGGCAATGGTAAAGAAGACCTGGATCTGGACGACCAGTGAGGCGAGGCCCGGCGTGATATCGCCTTTCATCGCCAAAAACAGCAGGCCGAACTGCCCGGCCCCGATCAATATGCCGTACGCGGCCAGATTGGACAAAGGCACCGCAGGCCGTTTTAGGAAAAATGCCGCGGGCAGAAATGCACACGTAAAGCGCAGCGTCGCAAGCCATAAAGGTGGCAAATGGGCCAGCGCCAATTTGATGACAACAAAATTCGTTCCCCACACCGCCATCACGGCGATCGCGAGCAGAAGGTGCAGGCGTGGAAGGGCGGCGTTTTGTGGCATAGAAATCCCCCTAACCGCTCCGCCCGTTTTTGCGAACAGTTAATCCAGCGGTACAACTTCTACCGGCAGGTCGCTGGCAATTGCGCCGCAATATTGTTCGGGCCAATGCGCAAAGGGACGAACGGCCCCTTCGGTGCGCCAGCGGTTCACGCGCGCCAGATCAGCGTCTGCAACGACCCACGCCCCCTGCCCTTCGGTCCCTATCGCCACAACGCCGTCGTCCGGACTATCCCCATCAGGCGGAACGAACAGCCCTGCCGCACCATAATTTTCGTCCAGCGCCGGCGACCATGGTGCCATGCCAACGGTCGGTGCCTGCGCCACAAAAATCTGGTTTTCCAATGCCCGCGCCTGTGCCCCAATCCGAACGCGGTGATAGCCTTGCAAGCTGTCGGTGCACGACGGGCAAAGAATGGCCTGTGCGCCAGCTTGTGCCTGCGCCCGCGCGATCATCGGGAATTCGATATCATAGCAGGTAGAAATGCCCAGCATTCCCAAATATGTCCGAAAAACCCGCAGGCTTTTTCCGCCCTTAATGTCCCAGGATTCACGTTCGAACCGGGTCATCATAATCTTGTCCTGATACGCCGTTTGCCCGTCCGGCATATACAGCGTCGCCCTGTTTACAATCTGTCCAGCCTCATCGCCAACGGGACGGGTTCCGCCGAGCACGGCGACCCCAAATTGCCGGGCGAGATCCGCATAATGGGCGTCAATTCTTGGCCCCAAAGCAACCACGGCCCGCAACGAGGCGTGCAGATCGCTTGCGGTCGCCTTGTCGATCGCGGCCAATTCCATCGCCGCATATTCGGGAAACACCAAAAGCTGTGCGCCTTGCGCGGCGGCATCGCTCACCCAATGCCCGACTTTCGCTTGCCAACTGGCAAAGCTATCGGGTTCCCCGATGGGATATTGGGCTGCCGCGATACGGACCGGCGCGGTCACAGGTCCCGCATCCAGAATTGCATGGCATGCGCGCTTTCGAAATTATCGCCCAGATCCTGCCATTCGAGCGTTCCGGTCAAACCTGGCACCGGGGCATAGCCGCGGGCGCGCCAGAATGGATGCAAATCGCGTCGCGTTTCGGGCCGCATCGGATGATCGTCAGGGCGGATCACCGCGCAAAAGGCGGTTTGACGTGCCCCTGCGGCGCGCGCTGCGTCTTCACGCGCGTTGAAAAACTGGTGCCCAATGCCTTGCCCCTGATATTGCGGTAGCAGAACGGATTCCCCGAAATAGAATATCTGCGCAACATCCAGCCCTTGGTCGCGAAAAGGATTCTGGATGTCCGGCTTCTGCCCCTCCAATGGAGACGCCGTAGCCGCGCCGATGATTGCGTCCCCGTCCCGCGCGACGACAAGCACCGAACCCGGTTCGCGCACAAATTCGGCCATATAAGCGGCTTCATACTCTGCACTGCCGTCATACAGATAGGGCCAGCTGCGAAAAACCCGGATCCGCAGATCAGACAGCGCCGGAATGGCGGCCCAGCGCTCCTCGGGATCCGTCAAGGAACGGACGTCTACGGTCATGAAACCTGCGCGATCCAGTCGGCAAGATTGTAATATACCGAGACGCGTGTGATTTTTTCGTCCGCGACCTCAAAAAAACCGCCCGCTGGCAAGCTGTAGCTCTGGCCATGCGCTGCAGGAAAGCCTTCATCAGCCACCTTGTAAATGCCGTCGACGATAAATTCCGCCGCCGCGCGCCTGCCGTCTTCGCTGGTCATAATGACAATGTCACGCAGCTGTTCGCTATAGGCATGATCCATCCGGCCAAGAAAAGCGCGAAAGGCCAGCTTGCCGGTTTCACGGTCGCCTTGATTGATATCATGCGCCACATTGTCATCCAGACATGCCAAGATAGCTTCAACATCCATGGCATTGAATGCAGTATAATATGCGCCAATCAGCGCCGCTGTTTGTTCACGCGTGTCGGCCATATATCATTGTGTCCTTTAACCTGATGATTTCCATTTCGATTAAGTCAGCGAGGCAAGGATTGTCCAGTAAGATAAATTGTCCAGACTTTCATAGGATTTTGAAACACGATCGCGGTGGACAGCGATCAAAGGGGCGGCCGCCCTTGACTCTGCGTCCAACCCTGCTAATGCCCGCCTCGTTCGGTGGGGCGACGGCTCCACCGGCAACCGTCCGAGACAGTTGGTGAACGGAATTTGCCGTTCTTAATTTCCAGCCTAGACGGGGATAGAGATTTCAGGACTGGCTTTTGCCATCCTTCGCCACCGCTCCCGATTTTAGATCGTGTGAGTTCGGCATGAAACTTCCCCACGGACTGAAGTCAGCGGATCGCCCAGCCGGGTGTTTCGCTTTTCGTGTTGGATTTTGTCGGCTTGCCGGCGAAGTCTGAAAAAGGAGTAATGCATGAACCGTTCTGAAAAGACCGAAACAGTTGCATCGCTGAACGCCACTTTCAATGAAGCGGCGGTTGTCGTCGTCACCCGTAATCTCGGGCTGACGGTTGCACAATCGACCGACCTTCGTTTGAAGATGCGGGATGCTGGCGCAAGCTATAAGGTTGCCAAGAACCGTCTTGCCAAAATCGCTCTTGAAGGAACGCAATATGGATCGGTAGCTGAATTGCTTACCGGCCCTACAGCGCTCGCCACATCGTCGGACCCGGTTGCAGCTGCAAAGATTGCTGTCGAGTTCGCAAAAACCAATGACAAACTTGAAATTGTCGGCGGCGCGATGGGTGACACGTTCCTTGATGTAAACGGTGTAAAGGCGCTGGC
>JBILOZ010000130.1:0-5465 GCA_044374245.1 Sphingorhabdus sp.
CGGGGCGTTTCAGCTTCAACGTCAAGGGCGGCCGCTGCGAAACATGCAGCGGCGATGGCCTGATCAAGATCGAAATGCACTTCCTGCCCGACGTCTATGTGACGTGCGAGGAATGCAACGGCAAACGCTACAACCGCGAAACGTTGGAGGTTAAATGGAAGGGCCTGTCCATCGCCGACGTGCTCGACATGACGGTGGAGGACGCGGTGGAGGTGTTCAAGGCCGTCCCCCCGATCCGCGACAAAATGGCCATGCTGGCGGAGGTTGGGCTTGGCTATGTCAAGGTCGGGCAACAGGCAACGACCCTATCCGGCGGCGAAGCCCAACGCGTCAAACTCGCCAAGGAACTCAGCCGCCGTTCCACCGGCCAGACGCTCTACATTCTGGACGAGCCCACCACCGGCCTGCATTTTGAGGATGTCCGCAAACTCCTCGAAGTGCTCCACCGTTTGGTGGAACAGGGCAACAGCGTGGTGGTCATCGAACATAATCTCGACGTCATTAAGACCGCGGACTGGATCATCGACTTAGGCCCCGAAGGCGGCGTGAAAGGCGGCGAGATCGTCGCCGAAGGCACGCCCGAAGATGTGGTAAAGGTCGCCGCGAGCTACACCGGGCATTATTTGAAACCGATGTTGGAAAAGGCGGGGTAAGAGATTCACGCAGAGGCGCAGAGAACGCAGAGAATTTCTAGCCCTTTCGTCCTGACACCCCCGTCATCCCGACCCCCCCTCTCGTCATCCTGAACTTGTTTCAGGATAACGAACAACCGTCGCATGTTATCCTGGAGCCGAAGGCGTGCATCGCACAACCAAGTTCAGGATGACGAAGAGTGGAGAAAAACCACCCCCAATTCCTCTCCATCGACTTGCGATGGGGAGGTGGCAGCCGGAACGGCTGACGGAGGGGCCTGCATCGCAGAACCACACCAAGATTCCCCTCCCGCAGGCGGGAGGGGCTAGGGGTGGGCCCCCGGACTGATCCGAGAGGCTCCACTGGGTTAGGGGTGAGCCCCCGCCCATAGCGCGCGACCACGCCGCCCCGCCAAAGCCAGAAGCTGCGCCAATGTATCTCGCACAAAGCCACAAAGGCACGAAGAAGATGCTAGGCGTCCGCCCTCGTCCCAACATCCACCGCTCGTCCAAAAACCACCCCCCGTCATCCTGACACCCCCTGTCGTCATCCTGAACTTGTTTCAGGATCTTAATTCCGACCACCGATAAATAGTAAGATGCTGGAGCCGAAGGCGTGCATCGCACAACCAAGTTCAGGATGACGAAGAGTGGCAGCAACACCCCAATTCCTCTCCATCGATCCTGAGCCTGTCGAAGGACGATGGGGAGGTGGCAGCCGGAACGGCTGACGGAGGGGCCTGCAACGCCGGAAGCGTGCGCCCCTCGTCAGTTCCACACCGCCGACAGCGGGTAGAAAAAGATCAGACAGACCAGACAGCGTTCTATTCGGATGAAGATAAACGTTACGGTTGGCGCCACGAAGTGGTGAAGCCAAGGGCCTTTGACATCGCAAATGTGTCGATACAATCAATGCCCAACGTTGCGCATACGTCAGGTATTCGGCGGTTCTGGCGCTGCTTTCGAGGCGAAGAAACCTCAGTCGTAACAACGCATCTTTGCCCTGGATCAGAAAGCGCATAGGCGATTAAGAATGGATCTCTTCCAAGTTGATCAATTTCCTGATCCGTTAGATTGTCGGCATACCCTTCCACCACGACCCGAGCGACATGAGCCTGATCGACTTCTTCAGCAAGTACGAGCGACTCTTTATGGGCTTCATCGTTTATCCAAGCATATAGAAGGTCGCGGTCTTCGTCAGTGCTACCATCCTTAACCTCCTCAAAGGTTTCGATTGGCATTTTAACGGCCCCCTGCTCTCCTTGGAAAACGAGCCACTGCCAAAACTCCGGAACGGCTTCTACCGGATAATAAAGATTATTAGCAGTTATCAGTATGTTAGCGTCAAGAAGATAAAGCATTTGATCAAGCCGCCTGACGGCTCGACAGTGAGCCTCCACTCAGCAAAGCGTCGACACTTCTTGGTTTCACGCCAAGCACTTTTCCCGCTTTTGTCGGCGATAATGAGCCACCGTTCAAATGTCTCGCGACAAGCTTCAAGAGCGCTGCGCCAAGTTTGTGTCGTCTAACTATGTAATAGTTTGGACCACCGTCACGCAATCGGGCCAATTCTCGCTGCGCAGCAATGCCCTCGCGCCAACGATTGCGAAACAAGACGCGTAAGCCTCGCCACTTCTCATCTGAGATGATGTTAGCGTTACGAAGACGGTAAGCGACCATTGAACGGCTTAAGTGACGTTCAACAGCAAACTCGTCGATTATTCTGAGCAGAGTTGCATCGTCGGTATCCTTGTCGATCCCTATCTGTGCAAGTTCAAAGTCCGGTAAAAGGTAAGCAGATGCTACCTCATTGCAAAACCGCTCTACCCGAGTTTCGCCATAACTGCCGCTCACGCCAGTAGTGCCTAACCACAAATGAGCTAATTCGTGCAGTAAGGTAAATGACCACGCAGGTCGTGCATCCTTGTCATTTATCACAATAAATGGGGCGACATTGTCGGCTAAAGCAAATCCGCGGAACACTTCAACGTCCAAGTCAGTGTGGTGACTGCCAAGGTTCCCCGCCAGCAGAACAAACACTCCTATCTCTTCGACATGTTGGCGAAGCAACGAAAATGCGCTGTCTGGTGAAGACTGAAACCGGAAATCTGCGAGGTCCAGCCCGATGGCCTGTCTGATCGATTGAACAACGGCAGGGACGCCCGCATCCATGCTTACCGATCCGATGAAAGGCAGCGGCACAGCTTCTTCATCATCTTCCAAGATTGCTCGAACCATGCTTTGACGAGATCGAATATCGCGAACCATAGCATCGACAAGGCCTTCAGCTGTGACATCCTTCTCCGGCAGAGTTCTAAAGTCTTCTCCTCGGTCACCCCGTCTAGGCGGCGAATCTAGATAGAATGTCAGCAATGGACGGCGGTATTGTTTCGACATTTTCAGCAACATCGGCCGACTAATTGGCGTTTCACCTCGCTCAAGCGCAGCCAATCGATCATGACCGGAAACACCGCGCGCTTCATTTATACCAAGACGACGTGCGGCATCCTCAAGCGAGAGCCCAGCAGTCTCACGCGCCCAAATTGTAATTTCTGGCTTCACAGCAAGCATATTCAGATTCTTGCCACGATGGAGAGTCAGTTGCGAGAACTTTTTATCTTTTTGGATTTGCCACATTTGCTCAATTTTCGGTTTTACCCCCAATCCGCTAAACCGGAATTATTAACGCATTCCATCCACCCCCCCCTCACCAACCCAAAATCGCCCCCCACAAACCCCCACTGTCTTGCGCCCGTCATCATCGTCTGCGATGTGTGGGCCCGAAACATTTTTGGAGAGTAAAATGCGTAAAGTGTCGCCCTTTGTGTCCGCTGGCCTGCCTGTGTCTTTGGCGTTGGCGTCCTGCCTGATCGGCGCGCCGCTTCTTGCGCAATATGCGGCGACGCCGGATCCGGCGGCTGCGACGGCGGCGGCTCCCCTGCCCCCTGCGCGGCCCATTGGCACGCCGCCGCTGACCACTAGCGAGGGCTATTTAAAGGCTGGCGCAGCCGAGCTTGCCCGGTTGGAGGCGGATACGCCCAACAACCGCAAGGCGCGCAATGTCATCATCTTCATCGGCGACGGCATGAGCATCACCACATTGACCGCCGCCCGCATTTTTGAAGGGCAGCAAAAGGGCGTCGATGGCGAATCCTATGTCGCGCAAATGGACCGCCTGCCGCACACCGCCTTGGTCAAAACCTATTCGCATGATGGCCAGGTGCCCGACAGCGCGCCGACCGCAACCGCGATTGTCTCCGGCGTCAAAACGCTGAACGGCGTATTGGGCGTTGGTCCGCAAGCGATTGAGGACAATTGCAAGGCGACCGAACCATACAAGGTCAAATCATTGTTCGAAATGGCTGAGGACAAGGGATATGCCACCGGCATTGTCTCCACCGCGACCATCACCCATGCCACGCCCGCATCGACCTATGCCCATGTCGCGCAACGCGATTGGGAAGTGGACGCCAATATGCCCGCCGCGGCCAAGGCCGAAGGCTGCACCGACATCGCCCGCCAAATGGTCGAATGGCCGCATGGCAATGGCTTTGAAGTCATGCTGGGCGGTGGACGCCAGCATTTCATGCCCAACACCGCGGCTGACCCCGAATATGCGGGCAAAAAGGGCAAGCGCGCCGATGGCAAGGACCTGATCGCCAACTGGCAGGCCGCCAATCCCAAAAGCGCCTATGTCTGGAACAGCGAAGGCTTTGCCGCGGTGGACGCGAAAAAGACCGACAAGCTGCTGGGCCTGTTCGAACAATCGCATATGCAATTTGACGCGGACCGCATGGCGAGCGGAGCAAAAGAACCCTCGCTCGCCGAAATGACGACGAAGGCGATCGCGATGCTGTCCAAAAACCGCAAGGGCTATGTCCTGATGGTCGAAGCGGGCAGGATTGACCATGGCCACCATGGCGGCAACGCCTATCGCGCGTTGCAGGACACGGTGGCGCTGAATGATGCGTTGAAGGCGGCGATGGACAGTGTCGACCTGCGCGATACGTTAATCGTCGTCACATCGGACCATAGCCACACATTTACCATGGCGGGATATCCCGAACGCGGGAACCCCATCCTTGCCCCCGTGGTTGACCAGAAAGGCAAATCAACCCTGGCCTTTGATGGCAAGGGATACACAACCTTGGGCTATATCAACGGCCCCGGCGCGGTCACGACATTGCCGCGCACCGACCCGTTGAAAGAAGATACGCAGGCGCTGAATTATCGGCAGCAAGCGTTGATTCCCACCGGTTCCGAAACGCACAGCGGCGAAGATGTCGTCGCGCGCGCCGCCGGGCCAAAGGCGCATTTGTTCAAGGGCACGATTGAACAGCACACGATATTCCAAATCATGCGCGCGGCCCTTGGTTTTAAATAAAGCTGTTTCAAATAAGGCGGTTTTATATGGGCGCGCGCTTGTAAAGCAACGCGCGCTGCCCACATCTGCTATTCGGGGGTTTCTGGACAAAGGAAAAGCCATGAAACGGATATTATCGGTCGCATTTCTGTCGCTCGCGCTGGCCGCGTGCGGCGAAGGCAGCGCGTTGAACGACACGGTTAAGGTCAGCGTGCGCGAATCCATCGTCGCCACCTGCACCACCGCCGCCAGCGAACAAATTCCCGAAGGCATTGGGGTCGACGTCAATCAGGTCTGCGGTTGTGCCGCCGACAAGGTGATGGATGGCAAAAGCATGTCCGACCTTGCCGCCAATCCGCCCAGCCCGTCCGAAGGCATGGCCAAATTGCAGGCCTGCTTGAAAGAGCTTGGGCCCGTGACGGTCAATCCCGCCGCAGGATGAAGCGCATATAAAGACCCCGCCCGGGGGA
>JBILOZ010000026.1:0-19272 GCA_044374245.1 Sphingorhabdus sp.
TTGTCGGATATACGGTGCGACAGTGCGGCACAATCATCGATGCCAAGCTGCCGCGTATCTGGACGCTCGGCCATCACCTGCAAGGTTGGCTCGTCGCTGCCCTGCCCGCCGGTTTCAAACCACGCGACACGCACCAGCGCAAAGCCGAGCGCTTCTGCTTCGGGTGCAATCAACGCAGTCAGTGTATTCAGGTCAGGCAAATTCAGTCTTTCTATACGGCATGCAAAGCTTCTGGCTGCCAGCCCCTAGTGGCGCTAGCCCTTCCAAGTTCTCACAATGTAAGGATGACAGCCGTATAGCGCCGAACTCTCTTATATGCAAGCCTCTTGCATATACGCCGGTCAGTACCCAACTGCGATAAGCGGATATTTGAGGAGCACTTATACATGTCGAAATTATCATTCCTAATTGGCGCGTCTTTTTTGGCAGCGGCCTGCCAGCCATCCGTGAGCGATGCAGCGCCCACCGATAGTGCATCGCAACCGTTCGATGTCACGGTGATGGCGGACTTTGAAGAGCCTTGGGCTATGACATTCGTTCCCGGTACACCATATGCGCTGGTCACGGAGAAGAAGGGTAAGCTGAAGCTTTGGAAAAAGGACAGCGCAACTGTCGACGTCACGGGCGTACCCGCAGTCGCCTATGGCGGACAAGGCGGCCTCGGTGATGTCATTCTCCATCCCGACTTTGCGAATAACAAGTTCGCTTACATCAGCTTTGCTGAAGCAGGCGAAGGTGGGTTTGGCGCCGCTGTCGCGCGCGGCAAGCTCGATCTTTCAGGTAACACGCCGACATTGTCCGACGTTCAGGTCATCTGGCGTCAGGAGCTAAAGGTTTCGGGCCAAGGCCACTTCGGACACCGTTTGGCATTTGGACCTGACGGGATGCTGTACATCAGCAGCGGTGACCGCCAGAAATTCGACCCTGCCCAAGATCTGAACCAAAATCTCGGCAAGATCGTCCGTCTGACCGATGGCGGCATGGTGCCATCGGACAATCCCTTTTACGACCAAGGCCGCGTAAAATCGCAAATCTGGTCCTATGGCCACCGCAATCCGCTGGGCATCGCTTTTGATGCGCAAGGGCGTTTGTGGAACCAGGAAATGGGGCCTGCAGGTGGCGACGAGCTAAACCTTGTTAAGAAGGCCGCCAATTATGGCTATCCCAATGTGTCCAACGGCAATCATTATGACGGCCGCGATATCCCAGACCACGCGGCAGGCGATGGTTTTGAAGCCCCGAAGGTTTTCTGGAACCCGGCGATTTCACCCGGCGGCCTGATGATTTATTCGGGCAATTTGTTCAAGGATTGGAAAGGCAGCGCATTTATTGGCGGTCTTGGCGCAAAAGCGTTGGTCCGCGTAAAATTGGACGGCGAAAACGCGACCAAGGCTGACCAATGGAATATGGATGCCCGCATTCGTGAAGTCGAACAGGGTCCAGACGGCGCCATCTGGCTGCTGGAAGACGAGCGTGCAGGATCGCAGGGCCGCCTGCTGAAGCTTACCCCAAAGAAATAAAATGTGCGGCGGCGCTTAAGGCGCCGCCGTTACCGTTCCTGTTAGGTCCGCAAGAAACGAACGAACGCGCTTCGCATTCATACCCAGATCGCTTATCCCGACCCGGCTGACCGATCGCATATCGACAATGCTGCCCTCGCCGGTTTCAGACGGACGAACGCGCAGCACCACATCATCCTTAAACTGAAAGAACGCGCTGGTCTCGGTAGCCTCAAAGCGACCTTCTTCAGGTAAGGACACCGCAACGTCCCAACCACGCGCTTTGGCGAGGCGTTCCGCCTTGGCGATAACCATGGGAACCGGTTCATTGCTGCGTACCGAGCGAATATCGCCATAAGCTTTTTGATGCACAAACGCCCAACGTTGCAGCGGCGTGAGGCCCTTCATATCTTTATCATCCGCGCCAGGAATATTGTCGAGATTGTCAGCGCGCAAGGTTAAGGTCTGAAATGCCGGCGGATCTGCCAAATCGGTTGAAACATCATGGATCGCAGGGACGGTCAACGCCGCCATCAAAAACGTTCCCACCCACGCAACATATGCAAGCGCAACACCCATGCCGACCCATCGACGCGCACGCGGCGGCGGGTTTATGGCCTTACGCGTGCGCCAGCCTTGCACTGCGCCGATCAATATGGCGCCAATGCCCAGCAAAAACGCCCCAGCAACGCCCTTCAATCCAGATGTATATTCCCAAAACCCCCAACCGGTTCCAACGGCCGAGACAAGCCCCCATACGAGCGCGCCAACGCCTGCGGCTAAGACAATATAGCCCCAATAGTCGGCCTTTTTAAGAACAGGCTCAGCGTGCTGCGGCGACGCCGGAGATGCTTGCGCATTCATGGTCTCATGAGGGATGTCTTGCTCGTTCACCATATTCTCTCCTGCACAGCATTTTGTAACGGGCGCAGGCTAAACGATGTTCCAGACAAACGCAATTTTCCAAGATTGCATGTTAGGGTCAGGACCTAAGATCATCGATAATCGATTGGACAAATGCTAGCTGCAATGACAGGGGGCCGCATATGTTTCGTACAATACCGCTCTCGTCTGATTAATCATGCAACCAACGGCACTCTCGAACCTTGCCGATAGCGTTGTAGACGCGTTGCTGGATGACGCCTTTGGCCTCGACCGCCATCAACGCACTGCCTATCTGCTGCGCAAGGGCATGCGCGCGATTGACCATTTGTCGCTCGGCATCTGGGACGGCGACGAACTGGTGGGGAGCATCCAATGTTGGCCCATATGTGTGAGCGAAGCCGCGTTGATATTGGTCGGCCCAGTCGCGGTCGCCAGTCACCGTCAAAATGCGGGCATTGGGACACGGCTCATGCAGATGATGCTCGACGCAATGCAGCCGGACGATGCACCGATGGTGATGATTGGCGACCCTGAATATTATGGGCGATTTGGATTTAGCGCTGAAGGCACATCGGGTTGGACTTTACCGGGCCCATGGGAACCACGCCGACTTTTGCTGCGCAACCCGGCAATGCTGGCCTTGCCGGAACATGGCGCGCTCGGTCCAGCCGACTAAGCTTTGACGACCGTCCGCTTTCGCCGTATCGCCAGTCCATGCCTTACGAAGCCCCTGATCTTGCGAACCTGAGCCTTTCGGATATTGCCGAACTTGTGGCCGCGCGAAAACTGCCGCCGGTCGAAAGCTGGACCCCCGGCGCGACGGGCGACAGCGAGATGCGTATCGCTGCCGATGGCAAATGGTATCATCAGGGCGGTGAGATCAAGCGTCCCGCAATGGTGCGGGCCTTTTCGAGTTTGTTGTTATGCGACGCCAATGGAAAGCACTGGCTTGTCACGCCACAACAAAAGCTGTCCATTGCGGTCGATGATGCGCCGTTCATTGCGGTGGAACTGCAAAGTGAAGGCGACGGCAAAGATCGGACCCTCGCGTTCCGATTGAACAGCGACGATCTGGTCTTTGCAGATGCCGACCACGCCATCGAAATGCGCAATGGCCTGCCCTATTTACATGTGCGCGGCGGACTTTGGGCAAAGCTCGCACGGCCCGTCTACTACGAACTTGCCAACCTTGCGCTTGCCGAGGACGCCGAAGGTGTCACCATCTGCAGCAAAGGTGCGCAATTCAGCTTGATGGCGCCTGCATGAGTTGGCGACACCGCATTCATAAGGCGCTCGACCCCGCGCTGGATATCGAGATTGAGGATGAGCGCTACTTGGGTGACACGGTGCAACATCGTGCCGCTGCCGTCCTAATCCCGATCACCGACCGCGCCGAACCGGGCGTTATACTCACCCAGCGCCCCACATGGCTGCGCAGCCATGCTGGCCAAGTCGCATTTCCCGGCGGCAAGGTTGACGATACCGACGAAAATTCGATCTTTGCTGCATTGCGCGAAGCAGAAGAAGAATTGAACATACCGCCAGCCCGTGTCGAGGTCATAGGCGTGGCCGACACTTATTATTCAGGCAGCGGATACAGCATTGCCCCCGTTGTTGGCATCATTCCGCCCGATCTTGAACTTCAGCCCAACCCGCAAGAGGTTGAAGACTGGTTTGAAGTCCCGCTTGCGTTTCTGCTTGATCCTGCCAATTCCATCAAGAAAGAGGCCAACTGGAATGGGCAGCAGCGTAGCTATTACGACATGCAATGGGGCGAACGGCGGATATGGGGCGTAACGGCGGGGATAATCGCCAATCTGGTGCGGCGGCTGGCATGATTGCGGCACAACTTCCACATGCCGAATGGCAACAGGCCCCGGGCTTAAAAAAGGTGCTCGCGCTGCTGGTCGATTCTTATGGTGGCCCCCGATATGTTGGCGGCGCTGTGCGCGACACATTGTTGGGGCTGCCCGTTTCGGACGTTGATATTGCCACAGCATTGTTGCCCGAAACCGTTATGGACCGATTGGAATCTGGCGGCGTCAAAGCCGTTCCGACGGGACTGGACCATGGCACGATTACGGCGGTTGTGGACGGCAAGAATTACGAAATCACCACATTACGCCGCGATGTCTCTACCGATGGGCGACGCGCGACGGTGGCTTTCGCAACCGATTGGTGGGAAGATGCCGCACGGCGGGATTTCACGATCAACGCGCTATATGCTGATCCCCAAACGGGTGCAGTTTTCGATTATTTCGGTGGCCTAAGCGATCTCGAAAACGGCTGCCTGCGCTTCATCGGCGACGCGACGCAGCGGATTGCCGAGGATTTCCTGCGGATATTGCGGTATTTCCGTTTCTTGGCCCGATTTGGCAGCGGTCCGGTCGATGCAGACGCAATCAACGCCTGCGCGCAAGGTGCGCATGGTCTCACGGCGCTGTCGCGCGAACGCATTGCGCAAGAACTTGCCCGGTTGTTGTCGCTCAAAGACCCCGCCGCGTCTGTCGGCCTTATGATCGACAATGGCATTTTCGCGCCATTTCTTCCTGAACTTTGCAGCGATGCCCACGACCGATTGCAGCGGCTTGTGGAACGCGAGCAGTTGCTCAATCAACCGCTCTCGCTCCCTGCCCGGTTTCTCAGCATATTGGTGACGGACCCGGTCGCGGTCGACAAAGTGGCGGCACGGCTGAAGCTATCGAACAAAATGCGGGAAAATCTCGCCAGCCGTTTGAACGCTGGCGCGCCGATGGAGGGCAATGTCCGCGCTATCGCCTATCGTTTTGATCATGACACCGCGCGCGATGTCGCCATGTTGTTTGCCGACGACAATGCCCTGCCCCACTGTCTGGTGCGCTTGGACAATTGGGATAGCCCGATCATGCACATCAAAGGCGGCGATCTAATCAAAATGGGTTTGCCCGCTGGTCCACTCGTGGCAAAAACCTTGCAAGAACTCGAAGCTATGTGGGTTGCCGAGGATTTCCCGATTTCGGACCGCCAGTCCGAATTGGCACTTCAGCTGGTCGAGGCCGCCATGTCAGCGGCCAAAAAGGCATAAGCCGCATCTTCAGGCAAAGGCCGCGCATAATAATAGCCCGGCCCAACGGAACAGCCAAGGCGGCGTCCACCTGCTCTTCAAAACCGATGCGGTTGCAAAATCCGGTCAGGCTATCGCTCAGCATTACGCGGCATTAAGCATAGCGATTGTAAAAGATGTTCGCCCCGTGCGTGGTTAGTTTTCATTAAACCTAATCGAAGCGGTTATTCCTTGGGAAACCTTGCGGCGGAAGTCGACCCGCCGCGCCGCGCGCTACGCGCCACAAAGACATATCGTTTTCCGTGCGCATCCGGCCGCTATCGCCGCCCATTGCCCAGCTGAGCCCTTCGCTCATCTTAAAGCACACAGCATCTGCAAGGCCGCCGTCCTTATAACGCTGCAAGGTAACGCCCTGCCCCTTGGCCATTTCGGGAATTTCACTGAGCGGGAAGACCACCAATTTGCGGTTGTCTCCCACTACGGCAACATATTGGTCCTTCAACGTCGCTTCGTCCGTGGCCTCTGCCGGAGCAAGGCGAACCACCGAAAGCTTCGCGCCCGGTTTCAACGTAACGACGCCGCGTCCCTTGCGGGTTTCAGCGATAATGTCGCTCATCCGCGCGATAAAGCCCTTGCCCGTTGAAGCAGCCAGCAACATGCGCCCGTCTGCGACTGCGGGGAACGCCGCAACGATATCGTTCCCGGTTTCGATGTCGATCATTGTGCCAACAGGTTCACCAAAACCGCGGGCACCGGGCAACTTGTCAGCACCCAAGGTGTAAAAACGGCCATTTGCTGTTGCGATCAGGATCTTGTCGGTCGTCTGCGCATGGAATGCAAAGGCGGGGCCATCCCCTTCCTTAAACTTGAAATCGGCGCGTGCAGACAGGTCCGCATGGCCCTTCATGGCTTTAATCCAGCCACGTTTTGACATGATAACTGTGACGGGTTCGCGTTCGACAAATGCCTCGAGCGAAATCTCGCGCGCTTGCCCTGCTTCTTCCAAGCTTGTGCGGCGCCGGCCAAGTTCCGTATCTTCACCGTAATTTTTGCGCAGCGCAGTCAGGTCTTTTTTCAACCGCGTCTTTTGACGCGCCGGGCTTTCGATCAGCTTCACCAGCTCTTCGCGTTCAGCTTCCAAGCCCTCAAGCTCGCGCCGAAGCTCCATTTCTTCCAATCGGCGGAGCGAACGCAAACGCATGTTGAGAATGGCCTCGGCCTGCCGGTCATTCAGCTGGAACTCAGCCATCATAACGGGCTTTGGTTCATCTTCGTTACGGATGATTTCAATGATGCGATCAAGGTTCAGGAACGCAATGATATAACCTTGAAGCAATTCAAGGCGGCTATCGATCTTTTCCAGCCGATGCTGTGACTTGCGGACCAGCACTTCGATCTGGTGCGTCAACCAACGCAGCAGAACTTCGCCCAAGCCCATGACCTTTGGCGTGCGGTCAGCATCGAGCACGTTCATGTTCAACGAAAAACGTGTTTCAAGGTCCGTGAGGCGGAACAAAGCGTTTTTCAGATCTTCGGGATCCACGTTGCGGCTTTTGGGCACAAGCACGATACGAACGCGTTCGTCACTTTCGTCGCGGATGTCATCCAATATGGGCAGCTTTTTATCGGCAATCAGTTGCGCGATTTGCTCGATCAGCTTGCCTTTTTGTACCTGATACGGAATTTCCGACACCACAAGCTGCCATGTGCCACCCGGCAGTTTTTCAACGCCTGTGGGTTCCCAGCATTTCTCGCCGTCCTGCCATCCGTTTGAAAAACGCGCACGCACGCGCATGGCACCGCGACCGCTCGCATAGGCTGCACTTATGACCGCGGGGCTGTCCACCAGCACGCCGCCCGTTGCAAAATCGGGTCCCTTGACGATTTCCATCAACTGCTCATGCCGTGCCTGTGGCTCATCAATGAGCAGCATGGCAGCGTCGATAATCTCGGCCGCATTATGCGACGGGATGCTGGTCGCCATGCCGACGGCGATGCCGCTTGCACCATTGGCCAGCAAATTGGGGAACAGACCGGGCATAACCTCGGGCTCTTCGTCTTCGCCATTGTAGGTAGGACGAAAGTCCGTTGCGTTTTCATCAAGCCCGTTCATGAGCTCAATGGCTGTGCGCGTCAGACGCGCTTCGGTATATCGATACGCCGCCGCATTATCGCCGTCGATGTTGCCAAAGTTGCCCTGCCCGTCCACCAGCGGATACCGCAACGAAAAAGTCTGCGCGAGCCGGACCATTGCGTCATAAACAGATTGGTCGCCATGCGGGTGATATTTACCGATGACGTCGCCGACAACACGGGCACATTTCTTATACCCGCTCGCTGGATCAAGCTTGAGCAAGCGCATTGCCCATAACAGACGCCGATGCACAGGCTTCAATCCGTCGCGCAGATCGGGAAGCGACCGCGCGGTGATGGTTGACATCGCGTAGATCAGATAGCGTTCCGACAAAGCCGCATCAAACGGCGCATCGACAATCGCGTCAAATGGATCTTCTGCTGGGGCATCTATTATGTCAGACATATCTGCCCCGATAGCGAGCGAACCCGCCGTCGCAAAGCAACGATTTCAGCAATCCACAGCTTAATGCGCTCGGCGCAATATGTTGCGTTGCAATAAAGACACATTTCAGCAGTAAAAACAGTATCTGCGTGGGGTCTTTGAACGCCAAATATCGCGATCAGGCCGGGCAATTTTCGAGGCAGTATCTTTTTGACGCCTTGAACGATGTCATTTTTGACGCCTTGCGGTGCGCCTGCTAACGGGGCGACGACTCCCGATAGCAGCAGAAAGCGACCAATATGATCCCACGTTATTCCCGCCCCGACATGGTGAAGATCTGGGAGCCTGAAAACCGCTTTCGTATTTGGTTCGAAATTGAGGCACATGCCACCGATGCGCTTGCCGAACGCGGCGTTGTCCCTGCATCTGCCGCGCAAGCGCTTTGGAAATGGTGGGACACCAACCCATCTATCGATGTTGCGGCCATTGACGCGATTGAGGCCGTAACCAAGCATGATGTCATCGCGTTCCTGACATGGGTCGCTGAGCAAGTGGGCGACGAAGCCCGCTTCATGCATCAGGGCATGACTTCCTCCGATGTGCTCGACACCTGCCTTGCGGTTCAGCTCACGCAAGCGACCGATCTTTTGCTCGCCGACATGGATGCTTTGCTTGCTGCGATTAAGACGCGCGCCATGGAGCACAAGTTTACGCCGACGATTGGCCGCAGCCACGGTATTCATGCAGAACCCGTCACCTTCGGTATGAAGCTTGCGCAGGCCTATGCCGAGTTCGCACGTGGCCGTGAACGCCTTGTGGCCGCCCGCGCTGAAATCGCGACTTGCGCCATTTCGGGCGCGGTCGGTACCTTTGCCAATATCGATCCGGGCGTTGAAGCCCATGTTGCAGCAAAGCTTGGTCTTGCGATTGAGCCTGTATCAACACAGGTCATTCCGCGTGACCGCCACGCCATGTATTTCGCAACGCTGGGCGTCATCGCCTCATCCATTGAACGCCTCGCGACCGAAGTACGCCATTTGCAGCGCACCGAGGTTCTTGAGGCGGAAGAATATTTCTCGCCAGGTCAAAAGGGCAGCTCCGCCATGCCGCACAAGCGCAATCCGGTGCTGACCGAGAACCTGACTGGCCTTGCCCGTATGGTGCGTGGCTATGTGACGCCTGCGCTGGAAAATGTCGCTTTGTGGCATGAACGCGACATCAGCCACTCAAGCGTCGAACGCTATATCGGGCCGGACGCGACAATTACACTCGACTTCGCACTTGGCCGACTGACGGGCGTGATTGATAAGCTGCTGATCTATCCTGAGCGGATGCAGAAGAATCTCGACCGCATGGGCGGCCTTGTCCATTCACAGCGCGTGCTGCTGGCGCTCACGCAGGCTGGCATCAGCCGCGAGGACAGCTACCGCATCGTTCAACGCAACGCGATGAAGGTTTGGGAATCCGACGGTGCGGAATCACTCATGGAGCTTTTGAAGGCCGATGCAGATGTTTCTGCGAAAATGTCCGCCGAAGAAATCGAAGACCGCTTCAATCTTGATTACCACTTTAAACATATCGACACCATTTTCGAACGGGTATTTGGCTGAGCCTTAGCCGCCACAAAAATGCGCGGCGGCTAGGTTTGGTGGATAGCGCTACCCAAAGGCAAAATCTTGTCATAAGGTGGCAAGACAAGAAGGAGCGGCGGACCGATGCGATTTTTGAAGATGCTCATTTGGGTAACGATCATTATCGGGCTAATCGTGTTTGCGACCAACAATTGGGTGCCAGTTTCGGTCAGCCTATGGGGTGGTCTTCGCCTAGACACCAAATTGCCGGCGTTGGTCATTGCGGCGTTTCTCATTGGATTGTTGCCGCTTTATTTCGTGCATCTCTCACAGATTTGGCGCCTGAAACGGCGCATAACAACGCTTGAGGCGAACCAACGCGGCTCGGCAGTGCCGCCGCCGGTGTCCCCTCCCCCTGCCTATGCCGCTGTGGATATGATATGACCAACCCAATTTTCGTCGCAATCGACACCCCCTATTTGGATGACGCGCTGGAATTGACGCGGCGCATTAAGGGCCAAGTCGGCGGGATTAAGCTTGGCCTCGAATTTTTCTGCGCCAACGGACATCACGGCGTGCACGAAGTGCAAAAGCTTGGCCTGCCGATCTTTCTTGATCTGAAACTGCACGACATTCCCAATACCGTTGCCAAGGCGATGCAGGCGATTAACACGTTGGAACCCGCGATTGTCACCATCCATGCCGCCGGTGGCCGCGCAATGATGGAAGATGCCAAGGCGGCAGCCGGCGCACATACCAAAGTTGTCGCCGTCACCGTTTTGACCAGCCTCGACGACCATGACCTTAACCGCGTCGGCGTGTCCGATACGGCGGATCTCCAGGTCGCCCGATTGGCGGCATTGGCGCAGGAAGCCGGGCTCGACGGCATTGTGTGTTCAGGCCACGAAGTGAAAGCGGTTAAAAAGAATTGGAAGGACGGGTTTTTCGTTGTTCCGGGTCTTCGTCCCGCCGGTGGCACCAGCGCGGATCAAAAACGCACTGTTACCCCGCGTCAGGCACGCGACGACGGCGCAAGCATTTTGGTTATCGGGCGGCCCATTACCAAGGCCGAAAGCCCGGAAGATGCAGCACGGGCCATTATGGGTACGTTGTAAAGCAAGACGCGGGCATAAAATCACCCGAGGTTAAGCAAGTTCAGCATGACGGAAGCCTTTGGGTTCGCTAGTTAGCCGCCATGCAAACACAAATCAAAATCTGTGGCCTGAAAGACGAAGCCAGCATCGATGCGGCAGCAAAAGCTGGCGCCACGCATGTTGGCCTTGTCCATTTCGAAAAAAGCCCGCGCCATGTCGCGCTTGAACAAGCCGCCGCGTTGCGGATGCGCGCACCCGCCGGTGTAAAGATCGTCCTGCTGCTCGTAAATGCCGAGCCCGGCTTTACCGCCAAGGCTATCGAAGTGGTCAAACCCGATATCGTGCAATTTCACGGATCGGAAACGCATCAATGGTTGCGTATCTTGAAAAGCGCGGTCGACATCGAAATCTGGAAAGCCTTTGGCGTGAAGGATGCGGCAACGCTTAAAAATGCGGACCAATATGAAGGCGCAGCGGACCTCATCCTGTTTGACGCGCCGGCACAAGCATTGCCCGGCGGCACGGGCACGCGGTTCGACTGGTCCTTGCTAACACAGCATAAGCACAAGCTGCCTTGGGGCCTTGCCGGTGGTCTGAACCCCGACAATGTCGGTGAAGCCCTGCGGCAAACACGTGCGATATTGGTCGATACCTCGTCTGGCGTTGAATCCGCGCCAGGCATCAAGGATATGGACAAGATTGCGGCCTTCTGCCAAGCGGTGCGCAACCATGACCTCAGCTGAACCCACACCAAACTCATTCCGCAACCAACCCGACGATCGCGGCCATTTCGGCCAGTTCGGCGGGCGCTATGTCGCCGAAACGCTCATGCCGCTCGTGCTCGACCTGGAACGCGAATATCGCGCCGCGAAACAGGACCCAGCCTTTGCGGCGCAATTCGATGATTTGCTGGAGCATTATGTCGGTCGTCCGTCGCCGCTTTATTATGCCGAGCGCCTGACCGAGGAAGTCCGTAAGACCGCCCCCGCAGGCAAAGGCGCGCAAATCTGGTTCAAACGTGACGAGCTGAATCACACCGGCGCGCACAAGATCAACAATTGCATTGGCCAGATACTGCTCGCCATCCGCATGGGTAAGACGCGGATCATCGCAGAAACCGGTGCGGGCCAGCATGGCGTTGCCACGGCAACCGTCTGCGCACGATTTGGCCTGCCTTGCTTCATTTACATGGGCGCGAAGGACATTGAACGGCAGCAGCCCAATGTTTTCCGCATGCGCTTGTTGGGCGCGGAAGTCATTCCCGTCACAAGCGGCGCTGGCACGTTGAAAGACGCGATGAACGAAGGGCTTCGCGACTGGGTCGCCAATGTCCACGACACATTCTACATCATTGGCACAGCCGCCGGACCGCATCCGTACCCGGAGTTGGTCCGTGATTTCCAAAGCGTCATCGGCAAGGAAGCGCGCGCGCAGATGCTGAGCCGCATCAACCGCCTGCCCGATTTGTTGGTTGCAGCCATTGGCGGCGGATCGAACGCGATTGGCCTGTTCCACCCGTTTTTGGACGACAAAGACGTTCAAATGCTTGGTATTGAGGCGGCGGGTCATGGTCTTGAGAAAGAACATGCCGCGAGCCTTGCAGGCGGACGCCCCGGCATCTTGCACGGCAACAAAACCTATTTGTTGCAGGATGACGATGGCCAAATCGCCGAAGCGCATTCGATTTCGGCAGGCCTCGATTATCCCGGCATTGGCCCAGAGCATAGCTGGCTCAAGGAAATTGGTCGCGTGCGCTATGACAGCGTGACCGACACTGAGGCACTTGCCGCGTTTCAGCTGCTTTGCCGCACCGAAGGCATCATCCCCGCGCTGGAGCCTGCCCACGCAATTGCCGCGGTGGAACGCGAAGCGATGAAGATGGATCGTGACCAGATCATCCTCGCCAACCTCTGCGGCCGTGGTGACAAGGATATCTTCACCGTCGCTGAGGCTTTGGGGACTTCGATATGAATGACGGGCAAAAGGTCGCACTAATCGCGACCACGGTCGCGGGTGTCATCATTGGACTGTATTGGATTGTCGGGTTAGCTTTTCCAATATTGCTTGAGGATCAAGTTTTAATGGCAACATTGCCGGTGATCATAGCAATTGCAGTACTGTCCCCCGTTATTAGAGGTGTTCGCAAATGACCCGCCTCTCCACCGCCTTTGCCAAGGCCCACCCCGCGCTCGTCGCCTTCATCACTGCGGGTGATGGCGACACCGCGGCCAATCTCGACGCGCTCGTCGCGGGCGGCGCGGACGTTATCGAACTTGGTATGCCATTCACGGACCCGATGGCCGATGGCCCAGCCATTCAGGAAGCAAACATCCGCAGCCTGAACGCTGGCACCACCACGGCGGATATCTTCGCGCTCGCCTCAGCCTTCCGCAAACGCCATCCAGACACGCCCTTGGTGCTGATGGGTTATGCCAACCCGATGACAATTCGTGGCGGTGACTGGTTCGCGTCCGAATGCAACAAAGCGGGCGTCGATGGCGTCATCTGCGTCGACATTCCGCCAGAGGAAGACCCAGAGCTTGGCCCTGACTTGCGCAGCGCGGGTATTGACCTCATTCGTCTCGCAACGCCGACCACAGACACCGCCCGCTTGCCCGCCGTCCTCAATGGCGCATCTGGCTTCCTATATTATGTCTCGGTCGCCGGCATCACTGGCCTGCAAGTCGCGGCGCAGACCAGCATTGATGACGCTGTGGCGCGGCTAAAGGCCCATACCGATCTGCCCATCGCGGTTGGCTTTGGCGTCCGCACACCTAAACAAGCCGCCAACATCGCGCGCGTTGCCGATGGCGTTGTCGTTGGTTCCGCAATTGTTGAGCTTGTCGCCGCACATGGCGTCAACGCCGCTGGTCCGGTCCGTGATTATGTGGCTTCGTTGAAATCGGCTATCATTTCGGCGCGTGGCTGATTACAAAACCGTAGCCCTGAGCAGCAGTCGCCCAGCGACTGCGTCCGTCGATGGGCGCCTCTCGGGTGTAGCTTTAGCCGGGGAAGCGTGCTTCGACAGGCTCAGCACTACGGTATATTTTACATTGCGTATTTTACAGGGACAGAAAACATGAACTGGGTCACCCGCGTCCGCAACGCCATTCCCTTCATCGCCAAGCGCGAAACGGCCGAAACGCTCTGGCACAAATGCAAGGGGTGTCAGGCGATGATCTTCCTCAAGGAGTTTGAGGAAAACCAGTCTGTCTGTCCAAAATGTGACCATCATGGCCGCATTGGCCCTGCTGAACGCTTTGCCGCTTTGTTCGATGACGACAGCTATGACGTGCTTAAGCCGCCCGTTGTCGGCGAAGACCCGCTGAAGTTCAAAGATACAAAGAAATATATCGACCGCATCAAAGCCGCCCGCCTCGCAACAGGTGAGCAAGACGCGATGATGAGCGCGCGTGGTAAAATCGACGGCCAAGATGTTGTTGTCAGTGTTCAGGATTTCGCCTTCATGGGCGGTTCCATGGGTATGGCGGTTGGTGAGGCATTCATTGACGCTGTAAAGGCCGCGATCCAAGCCAAATGCCCATATATCATCTTCACAGCCGCAGGCGGCGCACGCATGCAGGAAGGCATATTAAGCCTGATGCAGATGCCGCGTTCAACGGTCGCCATTCAGATGCTGCACGATGCGGGACTGCCCTACATCGTTGTACTGACAGACCCCACCACCGGCGGCGTGACCGCGTCGTACGCAATGCTGGGCGATGTCCAGATTGCCGAACCCGGCGCGCTCATCGGTTTTGCCGGACAGCGGGTGATCGAGCAGACAATTCGTGAGAAACTGCCCGAAGGGTTTCAGCGCGCCGAATATCTTTTGGAGCACGGAATGATCGACATGGTCACCCACCGCCACGACCTGCGCGGCGTATTGTCGCAGCTCGTCGGCTACCTCGCGCCAGAGAAGAAGGCGGCTTGATTGCGATAACCAATCCACATTGTCATTCCCGCATGCCTGACCACGCCATTTCCTCTGATCCTGCTGTTCAGGCGCAATTGGACCGGCTGACCATGTTGTCGCCCGGCAAGGATGTCTTGGGGCTGACGCGTATTGCAGCATTGCTGGAACGCCTCGGTAATCCGCACCTCAAGCTTCCGCCGGTGTTCCATGTCTCTGGCACCAACGGCAAAGGTTCGACCTGCGCGTTTTTGCGCGGGGCGATTGAGGCGGCGGGCATGACGACGCATGTCTATTCAAGCCCGCATCTGGTGCGTTTCAATGAGCGGATCCGCGTTGCGGGCAAGCTGATCGATGACGTGAGCTTATCCGCGCTGTTGTCCGAGGTTTTGGACCATGCCGAGGGGCTGGAAGCGAGCTTCTTTGAAGTCACCACCGCAGTCGCCTTTTGCGCCTTTGCGCGGACGCCAGCCGATGCCTGCATCGTCGAAGTCGGCCTTGGTGGCCGGTTGGATGCAACCAATGTGCTCACCCAGCCCGTGGCGTGCGCAATTGCATCCTTGGGCTTGGATCATGAAGGGTTCTTGCTGGCGGCGGAGGACGGTGTTCCCGATATGCCGCCGCTCGACCGCATCGCCTTTGAAAAGGCTGGAATTGCAAAGTCGGGGTCACCCCTGCTCACGCAAAAATATTCAGCGTCGATGGCCAACACCGTTGCCACGCAAGCCACTTTGCATAACGCACAGTTGCACGCACGCGGCGAAAGCTGGGATGCGGCGGTGTATGATGGCCGTCTGCATTACCGCGACGCCACGGAAAAGCTCAACCTGCCCCTTCCCCGCATGATAGGCGCGCATCAGGCCGACAATGCGGCTCTGGCCATTGCAATGCTGCGGCATCAAAACGCCATCCATATTCCAGAGGCGGCGCTGTCTGCCGCGATGGAGTGGACACGCTGGCCCGCACGGATGCAAACATTGTCTGCAGGGCCGCTGACCGACCGACTACCGACAGGTTCAACCGTCTGGCTCGACGGCGGGCACAACCCCGATGCCGGGGCGGCGATTGCAAAAACGCTTGAAGACGGCCCGCCCGTTCACGTTATCATCGGCATGTTGATGAACAAGGACGCGCTTGGTTTCCTGACGCCGTTCGCACACAAAATTGAAACGCTATCCGCCGTGCCGATAGCGGGGCATGATCATCATGATCCTTTAGACCTGTGTCGGATAGCAACAGGCCATCTTGGCATCGCATTGGCCACACCGGTCGGCGACGTTGACGCAGCGATGGACCGCATTGCGAGCCATCCCCAGCCATCGAATGTGTTAATCTGCGGTTCGCTATATCTCGCTGGTGAAGTGCTGCGGATGAACGACCAAAGTCCAGACTGACTTTAAGGCTGCGTCACCTTCTTAGGCTGTCCCTTCCACGCCAGCAATCCGCCTGCCACTAACAGGGCAGCAAATGCCAAAGTAAGGTTCGTTGCGAATTCCAGCGGCTGCGATAGCAATAGCCCGATAAGGCCCGCCACCACGAGCAAGAAGCCGAAGATACGCAATGGCCCAACCGGTTCCTTCAAAGCCTTCTCGTCCACCGCCTCAACCTGATGAATGCTTTGGACGACATAGCCTTTGCTCCACAGCAGCCAGAGCAAGACCATGCCCGGGATCGCAGCCACGACGGTGAAGCCCCAAAAGCCCACCCAACCGACATTTTCAGCAACGATCCCCGCAGGACCGGCCATGAACGTACGGCCAACGCCCGCAAAGGACGACAGCAGCGCAAATTGCGTTGCCGTGTAGGCAATGCTCGATAGTCCCGACAAATAGGTCGCAAATACCGTCAGGCCGATACCGCTCGTCAAATTCTCGGTGCAGATGGCCGCAACCATCATCCAGTAATCGTTGCCCGTTGCCGCCAAGATCATGAACATGACATTGGAGAACATCATCAACAGACCAGAAATCAGCAGCGCGCGGCCCATGCCAAGCCACAGGATGAATGGCGCACCCAGTGCGGAGCCCACAATCAGCGCACCAAAGCCCCACAATTTGTTTGCCGAAATGTAATCCAGATCGGAAAAGCCAAGGTCCACGATCATCGGGCTCAACATCGCCTGCCCCATGGCATCGCCAACCTTGTAGACCAGCACAAAGCCGAGAATGAGGAACGCGCCATGCCGCGTCAGGAACTCGCGGAACGGGTTCACCACAGCCTCTGTCAGCCACTGTTTTGGCTTCATGCCCTCCACATGGGCAAAGCGGTCAACGAACTTTCCTGGCCCCGCCCACAGCGCGCCAATGATGGCAGGGATAATGCAAAAGGCCGTCAGGCCATAAGCGGTGGCCCAGCCAAGCCCCAGCCCTTCCTGTGAGGCAAAATAGATCGTGCCTGCGCCAGCGATCAGGTTGCCGGTGCGATAGCCAAACTGGTTGGTTGCGGTGCCATGGGCGAATTCTTCTTCTTCCAAAATCTCGATACGATAGGCGTCGATAACAATGTCCTGCGTCGCAGACAGAAACGCCGTTATCAGCGCCCAAATCGCGAAAAGGCTCATATCACCCGGCTGCGGGTTGCTTGCGCCGAGTTGCCAGATCGACACAAACAGCAATGCCTGAATGAAGAACAGCCAGCTGCGGCGTTGGCCAAATATCATGGTAAGCACGGGCAAGTGCAGCTTATCAACCAATGGCGCCCACAGGAATTTGATTGTGTAGGGAATGCCCAATGCCACGGCAAAGCCAATGGTCGCGGTATCGATCCCGACCTTCGCCAGCCAGAATGTCATTGTCGCCACCAGCAACGTCAACGGAAAGCCGCTCGAAATGCCCAACAGGAACGTAATCACCGGGTTTTTGCGCATATAAGGCCGGAAGGCCGGCACAAGCATTGCGATGACCGGCAATGCGATCAAAATGGCGGCAAAAATGATAAAACGTTGCAAATCAACTGACATGCGGACCCCTCTGAGCGTGTTGCGCAAATGACTAACGGCATTTTCCTGAATGGCCAGTGACTTTTGAAGCAACATGCGTCAAAGGCGCTTTATGGTAAAACCTCCTTCAAAAGCCCCTGCCCGTCCAGCCAAGCCACCGCGCCTGCGTTGGGACAGCAAACCCGTCCGTAAGCCCAACCCGAACGCCGCGCCAAGCAAGGGTGCGTTGGAGCGTAAGGATGGCGAAGAACGCATCGCAAAGCTGCTCGCGCGCGCGGGTGTCGCGTCGCGTCGCGAAATCGAACGCATGATTGCCGATGGCCGTGTGACGTTGAATGATGAGAAGGTCGAAACCCCTGCAACATTGCTAAAATCGCTGCGCGGTGTGGCTGTGGATGGCAAGGCAGTGGGCCAACCTGCGCCGACACAATTGTACATGTTCCATAAGCCCGAGGGCTGCCTGACGGCCGAACGCGACTTTAGCGGGCGTAAGACGATTTACGACGTTCTACCTAAAGACCTGCCGCGCCTGATGCCCATTGGGCGGTTGGATTTGAACACTGAAGGCTTGTTGCTGCTCACCAATGACGGTGAATTCAAACGCCAGATGGAATTACCGTCAACTGGCGTGGAGCGGACATATCGCGCACGCTGCTTTGGCGACGTCAGTCAGGAACAGCTGGAAGAGCTGATCCACGGTATTGAAATTGAAGGCGTCAAATATGGCAAAATCGACGCCAATCTGGAGCGTCGGACGGGCCGCAATGGTTGGGTTGAAATGACGCTGACCGAGGGCAAGAACCGCGAAGTGCGCCGTGTCCTTGAACATCTTGGACTCGAAGTCAGCCGCCTAATCCGCACGCGCTATGGACCGTTCGTATTGGGCGAGCTTGCACCCGGCACTGTCGGCGAAGTGCGCCGCGTTGACCTCATCGAATTTCGAAAGACATTGAAATAATGCGGATCATTTCGGGGGAGTGGCGTTCACGTCCGTTGGTGGCGCCCAAGGGTGATACGACAAGGCCAACCGCCGATCGTACGCGTGAGACATTGTTTTCCATGCTCACCAGTCGGCTGGGTTCATTCGAAGATTTGCGGGTGCTCGACCTGTTTGCAGGCTCAGGCGCGCTGGGGCTTGAGGCTTTGTCACGCGGCGCGGCGCATTGCACCTTTGTCGAGCAGGACCATCTCGCACTTGATGCGCTTGAAAAGAATATCGCAAAGCTCGGCGGCAAAGACCGATGCGATGTCCGCAAATCATCGGTACTGTCGATGGGCAGCGCCCTGAAGCCCGCGGACATCGTCCTGATGGACCCACCCTATTTGAGTGGCGCTGGGTCGGTAGCGCTCGACAAGCTTGGCCGCTTTGGATGGTTCGCACCCTCCGCATGGATTAGCGTCGAGACCAGCATCAAAGAGGATGTCGAGGTCAAGGGCTTCACTGTAGATACCGTGCGCAATGTCGGCAAGGCACGGATCACATTGCTGCGTCCGGATCATGAACAGGCATGAAAGCCGCGCCAAGCCGGCGGCGGCGTGTTGATTGCGGCCGGCCTTGTGATCCTGGACGGGCGGCTATTTCGCCGGGCGTAGCATCCAAAGCCCGGCAAGGCTGCACAGCGCAATAGCAGCCAGATAATAGCCGACATATTCGAGGCCTGATTCCGATAGTTTCAAAGCGATGTTAGGGGCCAGCGCGCCACCCAATATCCCCGCTGCGTTGAAGCAAATCGATGCACCCGTATAGCGCACCCGCGCAGCGAACAGCCCCGGCAGCCATGCGCCAAGTGGTCCGTAAACCAGCCCCATCA
>JBILOZ010000027.1:0-19207 GCA_044374245.1 Sphingorhabdus sp.
TTAAAGGCCGCGCCTGACATTTTTCATTCCCTTGGAGTTTCCCCATGCGCGCCGACGCAGAAGGCTATGTTGCCCGCATTGATGCTGCCCTTAACCTGGTCAAGATGTCGCTTGATTGGGACCGCGCCTTGCGCCGCCTTGATGAGTTGAACGCAAAGGTTGAAGACCCGACCTTGTGGGACAATCCCAAAGCCGCTGAAGAGGTTATGCGCGAGCGCCGCCGCCTTGATGCCGCCATCAGCACCGTGCGCGAAATCGACGCCGACAAGAGCGGGACGGTTGAACTGATTGAGCTTGCCGAAATGGAAGGCGATGCAGAGCTGGGCGACGAAGGTGCCGCATCGCTTAAGGCGTTGGCGGATCGTGCCGACAAGGACAAGGTCATGGCGCTGCTGTCGGGCGAAGCCGATGGCAATGATACCTTCATCGAAATTCACGCTGGCGCAGGCGGCACGGAAAGCCAGGATTGGGCCGAAATGCTACAGCGCATGTATTATCGCTGGGCCGAACAGCGCGGTTATAAAGTCGAAATGGTTGATTATCAGGCGGGTGATCAGGCGGGCATCAAGTCCGCGACGTTGCTGGTCAAAGGTGAAAATGCCTATGGCTATGCCAAGACCGAAAGCGGCGTCCATCGCCTCGTCCGCATTTCGCCTTATGACAGCGCAGCGAAGCGTCACACCAGCTTCTCCAGCGTTTGGGTCTATCCTGTCATTGATGACAATATCGACATTGAAATCAACGAAGGCGATTTGAAGATCGACACCTACCGCGCATCCGGCGCAGGCGGGCAGCACGTGAACACGACCGACTCCGCCGTGCGTATCACCCACAAACCGTCCGGCATCGTCGTCGCCAGCCAAAATGACCGCAGCCAGCACAAGAACCGCGCAACCGCGATGGGCATGCTGAAGGCGCGCTTGTACGAAGCCGAGCTTCGCAAGCGTGAAGAAGTCGCATCGGGCGAATATGCGGCAAAGACCGAAATCGGCTGGGGCCACCAAATCCGCTCTTATGTCCTGCAGCCCTATCAAATGGTCAAAGACCTGCGCACCGGCGTGACGTCGCCAACACCCAGCGATGTGCTGGACGGCGACCTAGACAATTTCATCGCCGCAGCATTGGCCCAGCGCGTGACAGGCGAGGCTGTTTCCGTCGACGATGTCGATTGACGCTTAATCGCCGGGAGACGCTGAAGACCCCGCCAATAGGTCGCCGTCCAGATGCACTTCGCTTCCGGTCATATAGGTGGCATCATCGGACGCGAGCATCAGGGCAATTGCAACGCCGCCAATTCGGTGCGTTTCCTGTATTCAAAGGATATTTGACCACTGCATCGCTGTGTGGCGGCTATCTGAGCCGTGTGAAGGGCGTTTGCACTCTTTAGCCTTGAATCACTGGACCTACTCCACTTAAGCAGGCCACAAGGATTAACAGCGTTACGGGAGAGAGCAAGTGAGTGAGCATCAGGACTGGTTTCCAATTCCCGAGGCGGCTGCCCGTAACACGCAATGCAGCGCTGCGGATTATGACCTTATGTATGCGCAAAGCATCAGCGCGCCCGATGCATTTTGGGCCGAGCAAGCCAAGCGGATCGATTGGTTCACGCCGCCAACGAAAATTGCCAACTGGTCGTTCGACCCCGTGTCGATCAAATGGTATGAAGACGGTGTTTTAAACCTCTGCCACAACGCCGTTGACCGCCATGTTGCCGCGGGGAAGGGCGACGCGATCGCCTTTATCTTTGAGCCTGACGATCCGGCCAAAGATGCGCGCCGGGTTTCCTATTCTGAGCTGCTGACGGAGGTTAAGCGCATGGCTGGTGCGCTCAAGACCCTTGGCGTTGGCAAAGGGGACCGCGTTACAATCTATATGCCCATGTGTGTTGAGGGCGCGGTTGCGATGCTCGCCTGCGCACGGATCGGCGCGGTGCACAGCGTTGTTTTTGGCGGCTTTTCGCCCGAGGCTATTGCTGGACGCATACAGGATTGCGGGAGCCGGTTTGTGATCTGCGCAGACACGGCATTGCGCGGTGGCAAATCGGTGCCGTTAAAGGCGAATATTGATGCAGCGCTGACGAAAGTGGACGGCGTCGACGCGGTTTTGGTTGTGCAGCACACAAGCGAACCCGTTGCGATGCAGGCTGGCCGCGACCATTGGTATCACGACTTTGGCGCTTCGGACGATTGCCCCTGCGAACCCATGAACGCCGAAGACCCGTTGTTCATATTATACACCTCAGGATCAACGGGCAGCCCAAAGGGTGTGTTGCACACCGTCGGTGGCTATTCGTTGTGGACCGCGAGCACATTTCATTATGTCTTCGACTATCGCCCCGGCGAGGTCTTCTTTTGCTCGGCCGACATTGGGTGGGTCACGGGGCACAGCTATGTCGTCTATGGGCCGTTACAAAATGGCGGAACCAGCCTGATATTTGAAGGCATCCCAAGCTACCCCGACAGCGGGCGTTTTTGGGACATTATCGACCGGCATCAGGTAAACATATTCTACACCGCGCCAACGGCACTGCGCGCGTTGATGCGCGATGGCGATGCGCCGGTTCTGGCGCGCTCGCGCAAGTCGCTGCGCTTGCTGGGCACGGTGGGCGAGCCCATCAATCCCGAAGCTTGGCGCTGGTATCACGCAACGGTGGGCGAGGGGAAATTGCCCATTGTCGACACATGGTGGCAGACAGAGACCGGCGGCGTGATGATTACAACCTTGCCCGGCGCGCATGGCATGAAACCGGGCAGCGCAGGGCGGCCGTTCTTTGGCATTCAGCCGCAGCTGGTGGATAATGAGGGCATCGTACTTGCCGATGAGCATATTGGCGGCGCAACGTCAGGCAATCTGTGCATCACGCACAGCTGGCCGGGGCAGGCACGCACCGTTTATGGCGATCATGACCGTTTCGTGCAGACCTATTTTTCGACCTATGCAGGCAAATATTTTACAGGCGACGGCTGCCGCAGGGATGAAGATGGCTATTACTGGATTACGGGCCGCGTCGACGACGTCATCAACGTATCGGGCCACCGCATGGGCACTGCCGAGGTGGAAAGCGCGCTTGTTCTGCACGACAAGGTTGCAGAGGCAGCGGTGGTTGGGTTTCCGCACGATATAAAAGGGCAGGGCATATATTGCTATGTGACCCTAAATGTTGGCGAGGAACCGTCGGATGAACTCCATGCGGAACTTCGGCAGCAGGTGCGCGTTGAAATCGGACCAATTGCGTCGCCCGATCATATCCATTTCACGACTGCACTGCCCAAAACGCGATCGGGCAAAATCATGCGGCGCATATTGCGGAAGATTGCCGAAAATGACTTTGGCGCTTTGGGGGATACGTCAACGCTTGCTGACCCAAATGTTGTCGATGCGCTTATTGCGGGACGTCAGAACCAATGACGTCAGCACAGCGTTAGAATTCCGGCGTTCACCTTTACTTGACGCTTGCGTCAAGTGCCGCGACACCTTAACAGAATAGCCTTAATCGCGCGATTAAATGCGCCATATTGGGAAAAGCTTCATGACCGATTCTCCAGCAAAAACGGGTCCCTTAAAAGGCATTAAGGTCGTTGAGCTCGCTGGAATTGGACCGGGGCCATATGCTGGCCAGCTGCTGTCGGACATGGGCGCTGATGTCATTGTGATTGACCGTCCAGGCGGATCGATTGTTCCCAAGGCGATTGATGCGCGCGGCAAACGGTCGATGGTTCTGGACCTGAAAAAGCCGGAAGCCGTGGCTGCGCTGTTAAAGATTGTCGCAACTGCCGACGTCCTGATCGAAGGACTGCGGCCCGGCGTGACCGAGCGTATGGGTGTTGGCCCTGATGTCTGTCATGCCATCAACCCGCGCTTGATCTATGGCCGCATGACTGGCTGGGGACAGACTGGCCCATGGAGCCAGATGGCAGGGCATGACATCAACTATATCGGCATGACCGGCGTCTTGAACGCGATTGGCAAAGACGGCCAGCCACCCGTTCCGCCGCTCAATATGATCGGTGATTTTGGGGGCGGTTCCATGTTCCTCGTCAACGGCATCCTTGCGGCAATAATTGAGCGGGCGCAGACGGGCCGCGGCAATATCGTCGATGCCGCGATTGTTGATGGCACGCATAGCCTGATGAGCTTTGTCCATGGCATGGCCGGCGTTGGCCAATGGCGGACGAAGCGTGAGGCGAATTTGCTCGACGGCGCAGCGCCATTTTATCGTTGTTACATGACCGCCGATGGCAAGTTCATGGCGGTTGGTTGCATTGAGCCGCAATTTTTTGCCGCGATGATGGAGCGTTTACCCATCGATCGTGAGGCTTATGGCGCACAGCATGACCATGCCGCATTCGCGAAGCAGCACGAAATGCTGGAGGATGTGTTTGCAACCAAAACGCGTGACGATTGGGAGGCTGTTTTTGCCGGTACCGACGCATGCGTAACGCCGGTGCTCGACTATGTTGAGGCGGCATCACACCCTGTAAATGCGGAACGCCACGCGGTTGTCACCGACGGTCGTTGGCTGCACCCTCAAGTCGCGCCGCGTCTTGCAACGCAGCCTTTGCCAACCCATTTCGACATCGCAACAAAAGGTGCAGATTACGCGGCCATATTGGCCGAATCTGGACTCAGCGCCGATGAAATCTCCCAACTGATCGCGGCAGGCGCCGTGGTTGCAAATAAGGACTGAATATGACCGAAGCCTATATCTATGATGCGGTGCGTAGCCCGCGTGGCAAGGGGCGGCCCGATGGCGCGCTGCATGAAATAACGCCCATTGACCTCGCGGCGCAGGTTCTGGCTGCCATTCGCGACCGCAATGGCCTGTCGGGTGAAGAGATTGAAGATGTGGCCTTTGGTTGCGTATCGCCAGTGGGCGAGCAAGGCGCGGTTATCACGCGTACAGCTGTGTTGGCTGCGGGCTATCCGCACACAACGTCGGGTATTCAGGTCAACCGTTTCTGCGGATCGGGCCTTGAAGCATCGAATATCGCTGCGGCTAAAGTAAAGTCAGGCGAATGCGATTTGGCTGTCGGCGGCGGCATTGAATCGATGAGCCGCGTTCCCATGGGTTCGGACGGCGGCGCATGGCCCATCGACCCGCGCTCGGCGATTGCCAATTACTTCATCCCGCAAGGCATTTCCGCAGACCTTATCGCCACCAGATATGGCTATAGCCGCGATGATGTTGATGCTTATGCGGTCGAAAGCCAAAAGCGGGCTGGCCGGGCATGGGCCGAAAAGCGCTTTGCGCGCTCGATCCTGCCGATCCGGGATGTCATTGGTGAAGTCGTCCTCGACCATGACGAATTGATGCGTCCGGAAACCGATATGCAGTCCTTGGGCGCATTGGCCCCTGCATTCCAGATGATGGGCACGATGATGCCCGGTTTTGATGACATTGCCATCATGCGCTATCCTGATGTCGAAAAGATCAACCATGTCCACCATGCTGGCAACAGTTCGGGCATCGTCGATGGTTCGGCCGCTGTCCTTATCGGCACGAAAGAAGCTGGCGAGAAATATGGTCTGAAGGCGCGTGCACGTATCGTATCGATGGCCTCCATCGGTTCCGAACCCGCCATCATGCTCACGGGCCCCGAATTCGCTGCGCAAAAGGCGCTGGCGCGCGCCGGAATGGACAAAGGCGACATTGATGTGTGGGAATTGAACGAAGCCTTCGCCTCGGTCGTTCTGCGCTTCATGGAAGCGATGAACGTCGACCATAGCGACATCAACGTCAACGGTGGTGCCATTGCCATGGGACATCCGCTTGGCGCGACAGGTGCCATGATCCTTGGCACCGTGCTGGATGAACTGGAGCGTTCCGGCAAGTCGACTGCGCTCACCACGCTGTGCATTGGTGCCGGAATGGGCACTGCAACCATCATCGAACGCGTGAATTGATCGGGAACGAAAACATGACTTACACAACTTTCTCCGTCGATATCGACGCCGATGGCATTGCGCTTCTGACAATCGACCTTCCGGATGCATCCATGAACGTGTGGAATGGCGCGTTGATTGAAGAATTCGGCAAATGGGTCGATGATTTCACTACGAACGAAGCCGTAAAGGGCGCGGTGATTACATCGGGCAAGAAATCCGGCTTTCTGGCCGGTGCGGACTTGACCATGCTGGGCGGCGCAAAGGCGAGCAGCACCAAAGAAGCGTTCGACCAGGCTTTCGCTTTGAATGCGTTGCTGCGCAAAATGGAATCCGGCGGGCAATCCGCCAAGGACCTGAGCAGCGGCAAGGCGTCGGCAAAGCCAGTCGCCTGCGCGTTGAATGGTCTGGCGCTGGGCGGCGGTTTGGAACTCGCGCTTGCGTGCCATTACCGCGTCGTTGCGGACAATCCAAAAATCCAGCTCGGCATGCCCGAAGTGATGGTTGGACTGCTTCCCGGTGGCGGCGGAACACAGCGGACGCCGCGCCTGATTGGCCTGCAGAACGCAGCGATGATGATTATTCAAGGCAAGTCGCTCGACCCGGCAACGGCGAAGGCACAAGGACTGGTGCACGACGTTGCGCCGGCTGCGGATGTGATCGCCAATGCGAAGGCTTGGGTAAAGGCCAACCCGAAGGCGACGGCGCCTTGGGATAAGAAGGATTTCAAATTCCCCGGTGGCGCAGGCGCGATGGACCCACGTGCGGTTCAGCTGTTCGTTGGCCTGAACGCGATGGCGCATAAGGAGAGCAAAGGCAATTTTGACGCCATTAAGGCCATTTTGTCGTGTCTGTATGAAGGGTCCATCCTACCGTTCGACACTGCACTGCGTGTGGAATCCAAATATTTCACGAAACTGCTTTCGGGCAGCCAAGCGAAGAATATGATCCGCACCTTGTTCATCAACAAACAGGCTGCTGAAAAGGGCGCTGGCCGCCCTGCAGGTGTCCCAGCTGTTGAGATTAAAAAGGTTGGCGTATTGGGTGGTGGCCTCATGGGATCCGGCATCACGCATGTTACCGTCAAGGGCGGCATGGAAGTTGTCGTTCTCGACCGCAGCCTTGAAGATGCCAATAAGGCGGTCGATTACAGCCGCAAGATCATCGACAAGGCCGTCAGCCGTGGCAAGATGACCAAGGAAGCGGGCGACGCGTTCATGGCGCGGATTACGCCGACGGACAATTATGACGATCTGAAAGATGTCGACCTGATCATCGAAGCCGTGTTTGAACGTCCTGATGTGAAGGCAGATGTCATTAAGAAGGCAGAAGCGGTGATTGGTCCGGATGTCGTGTTCGCGTCGAATACGTCGACATTGCCAATCACAGGGCTTGCGAAGAATTCGTCACGTCCGGAACTGTTTGTCGGGCTGCACTTCTTCTCGCCGGTTGAAAAAATGCCGTTGCTGGAGATCATTCCCGGTGAATTGACAGGCGAGCGGGCGATGGCCGCGGCGTTTGATTATAACGCAAAGATCAAGAAGACGCCGATCGTCGTGAAGGACGTCCGCGGCTTTTTCACCAACCGCGTATTCCCGCCTTATATGGGTGAGGCGATGAAGCTGGTGACCGAGGGCGTAAAACCTGCGCTCATCGAAAATGCCGCCAAGTTGCTTGGCATGCCGATTGGCCCGCTGGCGTTGCTTGATGAGACGACGCTTCAGCTTGGCTATGATGTGATGCAGTCGACCAAGAAAGAATTGGGCGACGCGTATCAACCAAGCGGCACCGAAGACTTCATGGAATTGATGGTCGTCAAATTGGGCCGTAAGGGCCGTCGTTTCGGCTCTGGCTTCTATGACTATGACGAAAAAGGTGAGCGCAAGACCTTGTGGCAGGGCATGGCGGAACATTACCCGCTCGCCGAAGACCAGCCATCGGTCGACGAGGTGAAACAGCGCCTGCTGTACATCCAGTTGATTGCAACAGCGCAATGCTTTGAAGAAGAGGTCGTGCGCGATCCACAGAGCGCTGATCTGGGGGCCATCTTCGGTTGGGGCTTTGCGCCGTACACCGGTGGTCCGATGAGCTATATCGACACTGTCGGCCTGGAGAACTTCGTCCGTACGGCCGACAATTTGGCGCAGCGATTTGGCAATCGTTTTGCGCCACCTAAAAGCTTCCGCGACATGGCGGACAAGGGCGAGACTTTGTATAAAGCTGCGGCATAAAAACCCGCAAGCAAGGCACAAAAAAGGGCGACCTCCGCGGAGGCCGCCCTTTTTGTTTGTGTCGTTGGTTTAGAACTTGGCGCGGACGGTCAGGCCGTACATGCGTGGCTCTTCAACGAAACCGATACGCGAACGAGTGCCAAAAACACCACGAAGTGGGGTGTTAGCGGTAATGCCGCGCGTGATTTCATTGGTCAGGTTAGTACCCCACAATTCAAAGGTAAGCTGCTCATCCGGCGTGGTTAGGCCGATGCGTGCATTTATCTTGAAATAGGCGTCCTGGTAATCCAGCGGAATTGGTGCGGTAACCGTGCCGGCTGTATTCACGTCCAAGGGGATCGTGCTAGTGCGGCGGCGATCGGAATAGTTTATATTACCGTTCACCAGCAATCCCCATCCAGAGTCACTGACTTGCCCTTCATAGGTGAGGCCAACAACACCCGCAAATTTTGGTGCATTGGTCAGCGAAGATCCGCACAATCTCCGCGTTGACGGCAGTGCCGCCGCCGCCACGCCATCGGCACAATCTCCAGGATAGCGGGCATTGGCATATGTTGCCGAGACATTCGCCGAGATATTGTCACTCAGCTTACCAAACAACTCAAGCTCAGCACCTGTCGACCGCGCCGAATTGACGTTGAAGGTCAGGAACTGGACGCCCGTGAATTCAAGCACCTGGAAGTCGCTCATTTTCATGTCAAACAAAGCCAAATTGGCTTTGATAGATCCGAACAAAGTCGCCTTTGCGCCGATTTCGATCTGGTTGACCTTTTCCGACTTAAAGTCTGGCTCAGCATAAATCGGTGCCACGACAGTACCTGTTTGTAAGCCGGCAAGAATGGCTCCCGAATTCTGCAAGACTGCGGACATTGGGTCTAGGTTAAACCCGCCAGATTTGAAGCCATGGCTGTAACCAGCATAGAGCAACAGATCTTCATTTGCCTTGTACCCGACCTGAGCGGTATAGGTGATCTCATCATCCTTGAACGTATCCGACCATGTGCGTGGCAAAGGCAGCAATCGGCTTGCCAAACCACCACCCAATGCGGCCGGTGCAGTCAAATTAGTCGACACTGCAAAGGGGAAGCAGTTCAGGAGAATCGCGCCGCCTTGTAACGCCGACGGGACTTGACCTGCCAAAACGGCGTTGGTGGTGGCCTGGCAGGCGCTAGATCCTGCACCGGTTGTAGCGCCAAGCTGGCTAAACGATGCCTCTTTTTCTTCCTTCACATAGCGCGCACCCAAGGTGAGGCTAAGCTTTTCGGTGATGCTCAACACATTATGCGTGAACACAGACCAGCTTTTGGCATTTTGTACAAAGCGGTTTTCGGCATAATTGCCATTAGCGTCAACCGCAACGCCGCCATTGCCAGCCCTTGTAAACGCCAACAATGGGTTGGAGCCTGCAAGATTCGCAAAGTTGAACGCACTGTTCGTCTTTTGGAAATCAGCATTCAACGTCATCGTCTGATCGGCCGTGATGTCTTCATCGCCGTAGAAGCCGCCAATCAACCAATCGAGCTTGTCATTAAAGGCTGTGCCCTGAATGCGCAGTTCTTGCGTCATGGTTTTGATATGGTCGCCAGATGGCAAGATGCCGGCGCGCGAAGTCGTCGCACCATTGCCGACGGTGTAGGTGTCGTTGCTGGTGAAGCCGCCTGTGGTCGTCGAGTTCGAATCAAATTTCCGATACGAACCGATATATGTCAACTTAGCGCCGCCTAAATCCCACTTCAATTCGCCAGACACGCCCCATTGCTTGGATCCGTTAAGATAGTTTTTGGCGTTGATGGAGAGATTTTTAAGGGCAGAGTTGCCCGATTGATCCACACCATCGCTGGCCAAGCCATGAAGTGCTGAGAAAGGCGCCAGTTCGGTTTCACGAACGATGACGGCCTGACAGCATTGCTCGTCCGTCTTGGCGTAATCCGCAAGCAAACGGATGCTCACATCCGCATTGGGTTCGACGTAGAGTTGTCCGCGCAGCATGTAGCGGTCACGATCATTGCTCTCTACGCCCGATGGGGTTTTGAGATAGCCGTCGCGCTTGCGCCATGTGCCGGACACGCGGAGGCCCGCAACATCAGTGGTGATAGGTACACTGACGCCAGCTTGAAGGTTCATGAAATTATAATTGCCGTAACTTGCGTTTGCAAAGCCTTCGACTTCAGAAAGGCTTGGACGCTTTGTCGAGACGTTCAGCGCGCCGGCCGAAGTGTTGCGGCCAAACAGTGTGCCTTGAGGACCACGCAAAATTTCAAGCCGTTCGACATCGACAAGGTCACCCAATGCAACGCCTGGACGTGACTGATAGACACCGTCGATGAATACGCCAACCGAGCTTTCAAGGCCCGTATTGTTGCCGGTCGTGCCGACGCCGCGGACCTTGATCGATGTACCTTGGGTTTCGGTCTGCGAAGATTGAATGTTGATGCTTGGCGAAATCGACGCCAGATTTTTGATGTCGTTGATACCTTGACGCTCCAGCGCCTCTGGCGCGACGGCGGTCACGGCAAGCGGAATGTCTTGCACATCCATCGCGCGCAACGTTGCGGTAACGATAATGGGTTCATCGCCACTATCTTCTTCGGCTTGGGCTGTTTGGGCGTAAGCCGCAGGCACTAACATCGCGCTGCAGATGGTACTGCACAAGGCAGCCGTGATTACACGATTAAATCGACGCATTATACTCTCTCCTCCTATTCAACCGCCCCCCCTTGTGGCATTTGCTGCTCACTTCGGGATACCGGTTTTGACACACTCACCGTCTGGGTTGGACCGATAAGCAAACTAACACTCAAACGCCATCCTATCGCCGAATTTTAACAAATCCAGCAATTTAATCGTGCAGTTGAAATTTATACTTTACAGTGGCTTTTGTGCCCTATGGCGCTAATTATGTGGTCTATGTTTGACCGTCCTACGATATTAGACGCGGCTTTTCTGCGGCGTGTTGCTGCCTATGACTTTCCCGCTCCGCGTTCAGAAGGTGCGAACGAAGCCGCCGCCCCCCATCTGCTGGTGGATTTGTTCGATACGCAAATCATGAACCGCCACCTCGATCTTTGGGCGCGCCGATCAAAGGGCAAGACATTTTATTCCATCGGCAGTTCGGGGCATGAAGGCACGGCGGCGATGGCGGCGGCCACGCGCGCGACCGATATGGCATTTTTGCACTATCGCGATGGCGCGTTTCTGATTCAGCGCAAAAAGCAAGCGGGCGGCCTGACTCCATTATATGATATGGCTTTGTCTTTCGCCGCTTCGGCAGATGATCCGATTTCCGGCGGGCGGCACAAGGTTTTGGGATGCGCACACACTTTTGTCCCGCCGCAGACCAGCACCATTGCCTCGCATCTGCCCAAGGCCGTGGGCGCCGCGCATTCTTTGGGGCTGGCACGGCGCCTGCAACTCGACGACGCGGTTCTCGCTCATGATTCCATCATTTTATGTTCCTTTGGCGATGCGTCGGCCAACCATTCCACATCACAGGGTGCGTTCAACGCCGCCTGCTGGGCTGCGTATCAGCATTTGCCCATGCCAATCGTCTTCCTGTGTGAGGATAATGGCATCGGTATTTCGGTGCGGACGCCCGGTGGATGGATAGCGGCCAACTTCGCGCATCGTCCGGCATTGAAGTATATTGCCTGCGACGGTGCGGACCTGAATGATGCCCTGCGTGGCTGCCACGAAGCCGTTGCCTATGCGCGTTCGCGGCGCAGGCCTGTATTTTTGCATATGCAGACAGTGCGCCTCATGGGGCATGCGGGGGCCGATGTTGAATTGAGCTACGCACCGATTGCGCAGATCGAAGCGGCCGAAGCGCAAGATCCATTGCTACACAGCGCCCGGATTTTGCATGAACAAGCGGGCATGTCGGGTGCAGAGATTGTTGCGCGCTACGAAGACATGCGCGCACGGGTGGACCGCGTTGCCTTGGATGCGCTGGCCAAGCCACGGCTCGTCACAGCGCAAGAGGTGATGGCATCCATCCTGCCAGAGGAAGGCGCCAAGCTGTCGCCGCCATTGCCCGATGCGGCCACACGCGACACTCTATTTGCCAAAGACGCGCGCAACTTGGCTAAGCCGGTCACTTTGGCCAAGAGCATCAACTTCGCCTTGGCGGACATTATGCTGCAATATCCCAATGTCGCGGTGTTCGGCGAAGATGTCGCGCGCAAAGGCGGCGTCTATGGCGTGACACAGGGGCTGCAGGAAAAATTCGGCGCAGCGCGTGTGTTTGATACGTTGTTGGACGAACAGACCATCCTTGGGCTTGCCATCGGCATGGGGCATAATGGCTTTGTTCCCATCCCCGAAATCCAGTTTCTGGCCTATCTGCATAATGCAGAGGACCAGATCCGGGGCGAAGCGGCGACCTTGTCCTTCTTTTCAAACCGTCAATATCGCAACCCTATGGTCGTCCGTATTGCTGGCTTGCCCTATCAAAAGGGCTTTGGCGGGCATTTCCATAATGACAACAGCATCGCTGTCCTTACCGACATTCCCGGTATCATTGTCGCATGTCCATCCAATGCCGCTGATGCGCCCGCGATGCTGCGTGAATGCGTCCGGCTTGCGCATGAGGATGGCCGCGTTGTGATCTTCCTTGAACCCATTGCGCTGTATCACACAACGGACCTTCATGGCGCAGATGATGGGGCGTGGTCTGCGGAATATACAGCGCCGGCGGAGGCGCGTGACATTGGCTTTGGCGCGCTTGGACAATTTGGCAATGGCACTGAACTTGCGATTATAACATACGGAAATGGTTATTATTTATCGCGTCAGGCAGCGCCTGAATTGGAAGCGTTGGGCATCAATCTACGCATCATCGACCTGCGCTGGTTGCATCCGTTGAATGCGGACGCAATTGTGGCTGCGGTGGCCGATTGTTCGAATATCCTGATTGTGGATGAAAGCCGCCGATCGGGAAGCTTGAGTGAAAAGCTGATGACCATATTGACAGAGGCTGGTCGCGGAAACGTTGTTAGCCGGATTACCGCCGAAGATTGCTTCATCCCGCTTGGGCCCGCGGCTGAGCTGGTGTTGCCAAGCAAGCAATCGATCGTGGAAGCAGCCAAGGCAGCGGTCGCATGAAGAAGCGCGCATTGGTCGTTTGCCCGGGACGCGGCACCTATAACGCGTCCGAGCTTGGATATTTGCAGAAGCACCATGCGGCGCGCGCCGATGTGGTCGGCATTGTTGATGCGGTGCGGGCGGAAAAGGGCCAAGTGCCGGTATCGACGCTCGATAAAGCCGAGAAATACGCGCCATCGGTGCATATGACCGGCGATAACGCATCCCCGCTGATTTACGCATCTGCCCTGGCGGATTTCGCGGCGATTGATCGTGATCGCTTCGATGTCGTTGCGGTGACCGGCAATTCGATGGGCTGGTATCTCGCGCTTGCCTGTGCGGGTATCGTCGATCTCGCGGCGGGTGCGCGGCTAGTGAACAATATGGGCCTGTTGATGCATGAACATGGCACCGGCGGGCAAATCGTTTGGCCGATTGTTGATGCTGATTGGAATATTGACGCAAAAAAAATGAACTTTGCGAATGTTTTAGTAGATGAAGCGCAGAATATTTCTGATATATCGATATCGGTGTCGATACGGCTTGGCGGGATGGTTGTCTTCGCAGGCGACGAAGCCGGACTGAAATGGCTGGCCGATAAACTGCCGAAGGACGACCGTTTCCCATTGCGGCTCATGCACCATGCGGCATTCCATAGCCCATTGCTGCAGCATATCGTGCCGATGGCGCGTGCGCAGAATCCCGTGGCGGATTTCGGTGCGGGGGGCATTCCGGCAATTGACGGGCAGGGCAAGATTTGGTCGCCGCATGCCTTTAGCGCGGACGCGATCTACGCCTACACGCTTGGCGCGCAATTAACCGAGACATATGATTTTAGCCGCGCAGTGCAGGTTGCCGCCGCAGAATTCGCGCCGGACGTGGTGATCGTTCTGGGGCCCGGAACCACCTTGGGCGCGCCAACGGCACAAGCGTTGATTGCATCGGGTTGGCGCGGCCTTTCGGGCAAAGCGGACTTTCAGGCACGGCAACAGGACGAACCCATATTGATTTCCATGGGTATGGACGAACAGCGCGGCTGGGCATTACGTTAAACGTTGCATACGAATAAGCGCTAGACGCTTGTGCCCTTCAGGATAAAGGGGGACGCGATTGGCATGGCGACCGACCGGTGCCTTGCATGGAGACGGACAGAATGAGCATGCACAGTTCTACCTTGCTGTTGTTTGGGGCCACCGGCGACCTTTCACGGCGAATGCTGCTGCCGTCCTTATATGCGCTGCATGCCGATGGCCTGATTAATCCTGACCTGCGTATTTTCGGTACCGCACGTAGCACGCTTACCGATGATGGCTTTCGCGATATGGCACGCGCGGCATTGTGCGAATTTCTGCCCGATGACCGCAAGGTCGAGGGCCTGATTGACGCATTTCTGCAGAGGCTGTCTTATGTCGCGCTGGATGCCTCCGATCCGCAAGGCTTTGCTGCATTGGCGGACAAGATTGGGGACATATCGGGCGGATTGTCGATTTTCCTGTCGACCGCGCCATCTTTGTTTGAGCCAACGATCAAGGGCCTGCACAATGCCGGCCTGTCTGGCGAGAATGTGCGCATCGGTCTGGAAAAGCCATTGGGCAATGATTTGGCGTCATCGCAGCATATAAATGACGCCGTGAACGCGGTTTTCCCGGAAACACGCACGTTCCGCATCGACCATTATCTGGGCAAGGAAACGGTCCAGAACCTGATGGCGCTTCGTTTTGCCAACATGCTGTTTGAACCGTTGTGGAATGCCAATGCCATTGAGCATGTGCAGATTACCGTGAGCGAGACCGTGGGGCTTGAGGGGCGGGCCGGATTTTATGACGATACCGGCGCGCTGCGGGACATGGTGCAAAACCATATGCTGCAATTGCTCGCGCTGACGGCAATGGAGCCACCGGCAAGTCTGGACGCGACGGCCATACGCGATGAAAAGGTAAAGGTCCTGCGCGCGCTGCGTCCGGTGGTCGAAGGTGACGTCGTGACCGGGCAATATAATGACGGCGCGGTCAACGGCGAAGCGGTCAAAGGCTATGACGCGGACCTCGGCAAGCCATCCGACACCGAAACCTTTGTGGCGATTAAGGCCTATGTCGACAATTGGCGGTGGCAGGGCGTGCCGTTTTTCCTGCGCACCGGGAAACGTTTGCCCGAGCGCCGCAGCGAAATCGTGATCCAGTTCAAACCCGTCCCCCACAATGTGTTCAAGGACCGTGGCGGTCGGCTGGAGGCAAATACGCTGGTGATCCGGTTACAGCCGGAGGAATATGTTCGGTTGTTGGTGATGGCGAAAGAACCCGGGCTGGATCGCGGCGGGGTCACCTTGCGCGAAGTACCGCTTGATCTGTCGCTTACCGCCGCCTTTGCCGGATCGCGGCGGCGGATTGCGTATGAACGCCTGCTTCTCGACCTCATAGAAGGCGACCAGACGCTATTTGTCCGCCGTGACGAGGTTGAGGCCCAGTGGAAGTGGATCGATGCCATACGGGCGCTGTGGGACGCCACGGGGTTGAAGCCAAAGGGCTATGGTGCCGGCAGCTGGGGCCCCAATGCCGCGATTGCCCTCACCGAACGTGATGGAGTGAGCTGGCATGAGTAAAATGCACGCAACCGTTGAAGCCGTCACCGCGCGGATCATCGAACGGTCAAAGCCCGGGCGTCAGGCCTATCTCGATCTGATCGCCAAGCAGCGCGATGCAGGCGTAAACCGGCCCACGTTAAGCTGCGGCAATCTGGCGCATGGCTTTGCCGCGAGCGGTGAGGATAAGCCTGCCATTCGTGGCGGCAAAGCGATGAATATCGGCATTGTCAGTGCCTATAACGACATGCTGTCGGCGCATCAGCCATATGGCCGCTACCCCGAGCAGATGAAAATATTTGCCCGCGAAGTTGGCGCCACGGCGCAGGTCGCAGGCGCAGTGCCCGCGATGTGCGATGGCGTGACGCAGGGGCAGGATTCGATGGAGCTGTCGTTGTTCAGCCGCGATGTCATCGCCATGGCAACCGCGGTTGGCCTTAGCCACGGGATGTTTGAAAGCGTCGCGATGTTGGGCATTTGTGACAAGATCGTCCCGGGCCTTCTGATCGGCGCGTTGCGCTTTGGCCATTTGCCGACCATCCTCGTGCCCGCAGGACCAATGCCGTCTGGCCTTGCCAACAAAGAAAAACAGCGTGTCCGTCAGCTATATGCAGAGGGCAAGGTTGGCCGCGCCGAATTGCTGGAGGCGGAAGCCGCGTCCTATCATGGCGCTGGCACATGTACTTTTTACGGCACCGCCAATTCCAACCAGATGATGATGGAGGTCATGGGGCTGCATATCCCCGGTGCCGCGTTCATCAATCCGGGGAACAAGCTGCGCACCGAATTGACGCGGGCTGCTGTGCACCGCTTGAGCGAAATTGGCTGGGACGGCGATGATTACCGGCCCTTAGGTCTGTGTGTCGACGAAAAAGCCATCGTCAACGCTTGCGTTGGTTTGCTGGCAACGGGCGGATCGACGAACCATGCGCTGCACATTCCGGCCATCGCACGCGCCGCCGGTATCGTTATCGATTGGGAAGATTTGGATCAGCTGTCCGCAGTGGTTCCATTGATCGCCCGCGTGTATCCCAATGGCTCGGGCGATGTGAACCATTTCCACGCCGCAGGCGGAATAGGCTATGTCATCCGCGAACTGATAGACGCAGGGCTTCTCCACCGCGATATCATGACGGTCGCGGGACAGGATTTGGCCGATTATGGGCGTGAGCCCATGTTGGAAGACGACAAGCTTGTGTGGCGTGATGCCCCTGCGGTGACCGCCGATGACACGATGCTGCGCCCGCCGTCCGCGCCGTTCAGCCCCGATGGTGGCATGCGACTGGTGACGGGTAATTTGGGTCGTGCGACGTTCAAGACCAGTGCGGTTGATCCCGCACGCTGGACCATCGAAGCACCGGTTCGGGTATTTCATGAACAAAATGATGTCCTTGCAGCCTTTAAGGCCGGCGAGCTTGATCGCGATGTCATTGTTGTCATCCGTTTTCAGGGGCCTGCCGCCAACGGCATGCCTGAACTCCACAAGCTGACGCCGCCATTGGGTGTATTGCAGGATAAGGGCTTTAAAGTCGCGCTCGTGACCGACGGACGTATGTCTGGCGCATCCGGCAAAGTACCTGCGGCGATCCACTTAAGTCCCGAAGCTGCACGTGGCGGAGCGATTGCGAAGCTTCAGGATGGCGACGTCGTGCGCCTGTGCGGCAATAGCGGCACTTTGTCCGTGTTGGTCAACGACAGCGAATGGGCCAGTCGCGCACCAGCCCCGACGCCCGTGGCGCAACCGGGAACGGGACGCGAGCTATTCGCACTGATGCGCGCTACGGCCGATGAAGCGGAAAAGGGCGGGTCAGCCATGCTCGCGGCGGCAGGGCTATGACCGCGATTGTCGCCGTCGATATCGGCGGAACCCACGCGCGCTTTGCCCTTGCCGAAGTGGATGCGGGCAAGGTGATTAAACTGGGCGAGGCGGTTACGCTGAAAACAGCAGAGCATGCCAGTTTCCAAACCGCATGGCAGGAATTTCAGCGGATGAACGGCGCGCCGCTTCCGCGCGCAACCGCCATCGCCATTGCAGGGCCCGTTGATGCTGACGTGATTAAGCTCACCAACAACCCGTGGATTATTCGCCGGTCGATGGTGTGTGAAAAGCTGAATGTCGATACCTTCGTTATCGTCAATGATTTTGGTGCTGTTGGCCATGCGGTCGCGCAAGCCGGGCCCGAGCATTTCCATCATTTGACGGGCCCTGATCAGGCGTTTGCGCCTGAAGGCACGCTGAGCATCATTGGCCCGGGAACCGGTCTTGGCGTCGCACATGTCGCGCGCGCCGGCGGCGTCTATCATGTGCAAGCGACCGAAGGTGGGCATATCGATTTTGCCCCGCTCGATGCCATTGAAGATGCCGTTTTGGCGGGCTTGCGCAAACGCTACCGCAGGGTTTCGATTGAACGGGTCGTATCTGGTCCGGGCTTGGTTGATCTTTACGAAACGCTCGCCGCTATCGAAGGCCGCGCGGTTCAGCAATATGATGACAAGACGCTCTGGCAAATGGGCATGTCCGGTGAGGATAGCCTTGCGGCGGCGGCTGTTGACCGCTTTTGTCTGTCGTTGGGCAGCGTTGCCGGTGACATCACGCTGGCTCAGGGCGGCTTTGCAGGGGTCGTCATCGCAGGCGGACTTGGGTTGCGTATCAAGGATAGTCTTGTCCGTTCAGGCTTTGCCGAACGGTTCCGCGCCAAAGGCCGCTTTGAAGGATTGATGACCTCAATCCCCGTTAAACTGATCACCCATCCGCAGCCCGGCCTTTTCGGCGCAGCGGCGGCCTATGCCCAGCAATATATCGAGAAAGAATAGCCAATGTCGCCCGTTGAAAAAATTATGCGTACTGCGCCCGTTATCCCAGTTCTGGTGATTGAAGATGCGGCGCATGCACGCGCGATTGCCGAGGCATTGGTCGCAGGCGGTTTGCCAGTGCTAGAGGTCACGTTGCGCACAGCAGCTGCCTTGGACGCCATTGCCGAAATGAAGAAGGTGCCGGGTGCAATTGTTGGTGCAGGAACCGTTGTTGATGTGGCAGGCCTGGACAGCGCAATCGCGGCTGGGGCGGAGTTTATCGTTTCGCCTGGCCTGACCGACAATTTGGGCAAAGCCGCCATCGCCAAGAATATTCCGTTCCTGCCCGGCGTCGCGAGCGCGGGCGATATCATGCGCGGACTTGATCTGGGCCTGACACATTTCAAGTTTTTCCCGGCTGAAGCAAATGGCGGTCTACCTGCGCTGAAATCGCTTATCGGCCCCTTTGGTCAGTGCAAATTCTGCCCGACCGGCGGCATCAAACAGGAAACGGCGGCAGACTGGCTCGCGGTTCCCGAAATTTTATGTGTTGGTGGAAGCTGGCTTGTTGGTAAAGGCGTTCCTGATGTTGCCGCGATAGAATCTGCAGCGCGGGCAGCATCGGCATTACGCAACTAACGGA
>JBILOZ010000131.1:0-5407 GCA_044374245.1 Sphingorhabdus sp.
GCCGAAATTCTGCTCCCGAAATATGGAAAAGAATGCGAAAATATGCAGATAGACGTGATTATGGTTGCGCCATGGCGTTGGCCGAACCATCTGCCAAACGTCTGGCACGGATAAGGACAAGCAAATGACAATACAAATGGCGGTCCAGATGGACCCGATGGACGGCATCAATATTCATGGCGACTCCAGCTTTGCGCTGATGCTTGCTGGCCAATCGCGCGGCTATGACATTTGGCATTATGATGTGATGTCATTGACGCTCGACGCCAACGACCGGTTAACCGCCCTCGCACATCCCGTGCATGACCTCCAACGCGTCGAGGGCGCGCATTACCGGTTCGGCGCGCCACAGCGCATTGATCTGGGCTCCGACATTGACGTTGTGCTGATGCGGCAGGACCCGCCATTTCATGTGGGCTATATCACCGCGACCCATTTGCTCGAACGCATCGAGCATGAGACGTTGGTGGTCAACAACCCTGCCAGTGTTCGCAATGCGCCGGAAAAAGTCATGGTGCTCGACTATCGCAAGTTCATGCCGCCCACGCTGATTACGCGTTCACTCGATGAAGTGCGCGCGTTTCAAAAGGAACATGGCGCGATTGTCGTGAAGCCTCTGCATGGCAATGGCGGCAAGGCGATTTTCCGGATTGAAGCCGATGGCAGCAATGTCGGCGCGCTGTTTGAGGTGTTCAATTCGACATGGCCCGAACCGCATATGGTGCAGCCATTCCTGCCCGACGTTGCGAAGGGCGACAAGCGCATCGTTCTGATAGACGGCGAAGTCACAGGGGCCATCAACCGCCGTCCGGGTGAAGGCGAGTTCCGGTCCAACCTTGCGGTAGGCGGCAGTGCCGAAGCGACATTATTGACCCCGGAGGAGCAAGAAATTTGCGCTGCGATGGGACCACGTTTGAAGGAACTTGGGCTGATATTCGTCGGCATTGATGTCATTGGCGGAAAATGGCTGACGGAAATCAATGTGACCTCGCCAACGGGTATCGTCGCGATCGACCGGTTCAATGGCACCGATACCGCCGCCAAAATACTCGATGCCATTGAACGCAGGCTTGCCGGCCGGGGTTAATGGAAGACTGGATTATCAGGCTCGTCGAATGGGGGCATTATTGGGGCGTCGCCCTGCTGATGCTGCTGGAGACGGTTTTCCCGCCCATCCCGTCAGAGGTTGTTATGACCGTGGCGGGTGTGTCCGCGGCGCGTGGGACGATGAGCCTTTCGGGCACGATCGCAGCCGGAACCGCAGGCGCCATGCTGGGCAACTGGCTGTGGTATTGGTTGGCCATCAAGTTTGGCGAAGCGCGCATGCATGTGTTTATCGACCGCTATAGCCGTTGGCTCACGCTTGACTGGGCAGAGATTGAACGCGGTCACGGGCTGTTTCGCAAACATGGGCCAATCATCGTGCTCGTGGCGCGTATGTTGCCGACCCTGCGTTCTTTGATTTCGGTTCCCGCTGGTTTGTTCGGTATGTCGCTGCGCCGTTTTCTGGTTTTCTCCACGATTGGAACGGCGGGGTGGAGCGCGGCTCTCGCCTCAGGTGGCTATTTCTTGGGCTCACAATTTGACGATATCGAAAAGTGGCTTGGGCCGTTGTCGACGGTCATCATGGTCGGCATATTGGGGACTTATGTTTGGCGGCTGGCGCGCTGGAAGCGCAATCCTACGCCCGTGCCTACGCCCGTGGATGCGCGTTCTGATATTCATCCAGAAGCATAGCCGTATCAACAGCGGTATAGATTTGCGTTGATGATAGGCCGCTGTGGCCCAGCAGTTCCTGAAGACTGCGCAGATCTGCGCCACCCGCAAGCAAATGCGTTGCAAAGCTGTGGCGCAAGGCATGCGGCGTTGTGCGTTCCGATAGGCCAAGCCGCATGCGCGCGCCTTGCACCGCGCGGCGCACCAGTGCGGGCGCCAATGGCCCACCGCGCGCGCCACGAAACAATGGCTGGTCTGCAGCCATTGGATAGGGGCACAGCGCAATATATTCCTGAATAGCGGTGCGGACTTGATCGAGCAGCGGCACAATGCGCGTCTTGTTGCGCTTGCCGGTGACGCGCATTGTCGTGCCAAGCGGCAAGACATCGCCGAGCAGCCCGGTCGCTTCGCTCACGCGCAGGCCGCTGCCGTAGAGCAGGAGAAGCAAGGCCCAGTCACGTGCGCCGACCCAGCCATCGTTCGCGCTTTCTGCGACGTCATCCGCTAGCGCCATTACGTCGTCGGGGTTTACGGGGCGCGGCAGGCTGCGTTGCACGCGCGGGCCCTTCATTGGCGGCAGGGTTGCGTTTTCGCCCAGTGCAAAGCGCAAAAAATGACGGGCGGCGGACAATTCACGCGCGGTGGACCGGTTGGTAAGTCCATCGCCACGCCGGTCCGTCAAAAAGGCGCGCATATCAGCGGCGGAAATTTTCATCAGTGTTGTGCGGTCGACGGCCGACCCCCAGTGCAGTTGCAGAAAACCGGTCAGCCGATCTGCCGTGGCATGATAAGCGCGGACACTATGCGGCGACATCCGGCGATTGTCGGTCAGGAACGTCAGATATTCGGCGAGCAGTGACATTATGCAGTCATGCTATCAGGCGGCAGCATCTGCCTCAACCGCTACTATTTGCGGTAGGATCGCATCCAGCAACGGCATGCCTTGCGGCGTGACCGTGATGCGGTCGCCGTTGCGGGTGATGAGGCCAAGGCGTGCGATTTTGTCCACCGCAATGAAATCCAGCATCTTGTCTGGCGCGATACCCGTGCGCGATGACAGTCGCTCAAGGCTGATACCTTCGCTCAACCGCAGCCCCATGAGCAAGCTTTCGGTTGCACGGCTTGCGGGGTCGAGATGATCTTCGGTGCTGATGCCATGCGCGTTGCGGTCCACTGCAGAAAAAAAATTCTCTGGTTTTTTATGACGTTGTGTCGCGCACTTCAGACGCCGTCCATGTGCGCCGGGGCCGATGCCGATATAATCATCATAGCGCCAATAACTCAAATTATGCCGGCTTTCATGACCCAAGCGCGCATGGTTGCTAATCTCATAGGCTGCCATGCCCGCTGCGCGCGTCATGTCCTGCGTCATTTCATAGAGCGTCGCAGCATCGTCATCGTCGGCGGGGGTGAAGTGTCCCGTGCGAACCAGCGTTTCGAACCGTGTGCCCACCTCAATCGTCAACTGATATAGCGACATATGATCGGTGTCGAAGGACAATGCGCGCCGAAGCTCCGCCTCCCATTGCTTTGCTGTTTGTTCGGGCCGCGCATAAATCAGGTCAATATTGACGCGGTCGAAATGTTGCTGCGCAACCGTGAGGGCATCAAGGCTTTCGGCAACCGAATGCGCACGCCCCAAAAAGGCCAAGGCTGCGTCATCGAGCGATTGCAGGCCAAGCGACACGCGGTTGACGCCAGCTTTGGCCAAATCGGCGAAGCGGGATGCCTCAACCGACGATGGGTTTGCCTCAAGTGTAATTTCGATATTGTCGGCAAAGCCCCAATGTTGTGCAGCGGCGGCAATCAACGCGGCGACCGTTGACGGCGGCATGAGCGATGGCGTGCCACCGCCGAAAAAAATGGAACTGAGCTTGCGGCCGCGCGTCAACGCCGCTTCGTAGGCCATATCCGCCAACAATGCGGCGCACCACGCGTCTTGGTCGACGCTTTCCCGCACATGGCTGTTGAAATCACAATAAGGGCATTTGGAAACGCAAAAGGGCCAGTGGATATAGAGGGCGAGCGGATTTGACATTCGCGCTTTACCGTAGCCCTGAGCCGGCCGTGCGGAGCACTGCCGAAAAGTCGAAGGGTGCGTCTCGTTCAACCACCGTGCTTGACTGATAGCCGCCCTTCGACGGTCGCAGTCACGGCGTGACTGCTGCTCTGGGCTACGGTCTTGTGAGATGTGGCGCTTGTCAAAAAACGGCCTCAACCAATTTGCGGAACGCATCTGCCCGATGGCTCATGGCATGTTTCTCCGCCGGGTCCAGTTCCGCAAAAGTGTACGTCCGATCGGTTGGCACAAACACCGGATCGTAGCCAAAGCCCAACGTACCGCGCGGAGGCCATGTCAGGCTGCCCTGTACGCGGCCTTCGAACAGTTCTTCATGACCATCGGGCCATGCAAGCGCGAGGGTGCAGATAAAATATGCGCTTCGGTCGGTATCTGGGCCAAGCTCGGCCAATTTGCCCTCGACTTTACCCATTGCCATATACCAGTCGCGTCCCGGTCCGCCTTCGAACCGCTGCTTTTCCGCCCAGTCCGCTGTGTACACTCCGGGTGCGCCACCAAGCACGGCCACGCAAAGGCCGCTGTCATCCGCCAAGGCAGGCAGGCCCGATCCTTGGGCAGAGGCATGTGCCTTCAGCAGCGCATTTTCGGCAAAGCTCGTCCCCGTCTCTTCGGGCTCAGGCAAACCAAGATCGCCTGCCGAAACCGGTTCTATGCCAAACGGCGCCAGCAAGGCGCGGATTTCTCGCACCTTGCCCGCATTGTGGCTGGCGATGACAAGCTTGCCGGGCTGCAATTTGCGATGGGTCATATATTCTTGCCTTGAGCCCTTGACGTTTAACTCGCCAAAAGCGGTTACTTTACCGCTTCAGCTTGCACCGCAAATATCCGGTCGGTGCCCATGCGTGCGAGACGGAGCAAGCGCAGCAGGCTTTCCTCATCATAGGTCGCACCTTCGGCGGTCGCTTGTACTTCGGCGATTTGGCCGCCTTCAATGAGGACAAAGTTCGCATCAGCGTCAGCGCTCGAATCTTCGATATAGTCGAGGTCAAGGACGGGCGTACCGTTAACGATGCCGCAGCTGATGGCGGCGACGCGGCCGCTGATCGGATCTTCCTTAATTGCACCCGAGGCAAGCAGGCCATCGACCGCAAGCCGCAGGGCGACCCACGCGCCGGAAATAGCCGCAGTGCGTGTTCCGCCGTCGGCTTGCAACACATCACAATCGATCGTGATCTGATGCTCGCCCAGCTTTTTCATATCTACGACAGCGCGTAAAGAACGGCCAATAAGACGTTGAATTTCTTGAGTTCTTCCCGATTGTTTACCCTTCGCCGCTTCGCGCTGGCTGCGGGTGTGTGTCGCGCGTGGGAGCATGGAATATTCCGCCGTCACCCAACCTTCACCCTTGCCACGCAACCATGGTGGAAGGCGATCTTCCACGCTTGCGGTGACAAGCACGCGGGTGTCGCCAAAGCAGATGAGGCAGCTGCCCTCTGCATGCTTGGTGAAATGGGTTTCAATCGAAATGGCGCGCATTTCGTCTGGCGCACGGCCTGATGGACGCATGATAGACTCCTGATAATGGGTTGAAGGATGCAATAGCTTGCCCCGCTTGCTTTGCAAGCGCGCTGCGCTAAACCAGCAACCGTGAGCCAAATTCCAATCAATGAA
>JBILOZ010000132.1:0-5385 GCA_044374245.1 Sphingorhabdus sp.
TTTGATAGGGGGACGGTGCGCGATAACCGTCATAGCTTTCATCACCGAAACCATCTCTTTTGTCCCGGCCTTTGCCAGCACGCTTGCGATCAAAACCCATAACTTCTTACTTGCCTTCTCATCGCCCAGAACCACTATGTTATGCAGTCGAGGGCGACTGTACTGCACGTCACAAGCGCAGCCGTTGGTGATTGCGCAAGCATTTTGTATATCGCATTAAAAGGTTACGCGATAGCTAATATTGCGGCCGGAAATCGCAGGGCGCCAACTGTAGTTTCATTTGCCTTGCACAGTCGGGTGGGGCAAGGGGCTAGCATGAGCGTATTTTTACATGAAGAAGACCTTCCCGCAGGCGTACTGGCCGATGGCCCCGTCGCCGTAGACACCGAAACCATGGGACTCATCACCCCGCGTGACAGGCTGTGCTTGCTGCAGATTTCCGACGGACGCGGCGATGAACATCTGGTGCGTTTTGGCCGCAACAGTGACTTTTCTGCACCAAATTTGCGTGCCGTATTGGCCGATCCCACCCGTTTGAAGCTGTTCCATTATGCCCGATTCGATTTGGCGGCGATTTCGCATTATTTGAACGTCGTCGCGACGCCGTTATTTTGCACCAAAATCGCATCGCGCCTTGTTCGGACCTACACGGACCGCCACGGGCTGAAGGAACTGGTGAAGGAAATGCTGTCGACAGACATTTCCAAGCAGCAACAGTCAAGCGACTGGGGCGGCCCTATATTGTCCGAAGCGCAAAAAGATTATGCCGCAAGCGACGTGCGCTATCTGCACCGCCTGCATGCCGAATTTGTCGTGCGCTTGGAACGCGAAGGCCGCACCGACTTGGCGCAGGCCTGTTTTGACTTTCTGCCGCACCGTGCGAACCTTGATCTGTCTGGCTGGCCAGAGACCGATATATTCGGGCACAGTTAAGGTTTAATCGGGTTAGAGACATCACATGTCCGCACAGGCCGATCTTGAACGCAGTTATCGTCAACGCTGGGCATTGCCCGGCGGACGGCATGACCGCCTTATCCGCGCGATGCGGGTTGTCTTGCCGAGCATCATCGGTTTGCTTGTCGCCATATTGGCGTTCAGCCCATTTACCGGACAGCAGGAACTTAGCTTTGTCCTGAACAAAGACGAAGTGAATCTGTCGCGGGAACGGTTGCGCGTTGTAGAGGCCCTCTATCGCGGCGAAGACAGCAAGGGACGCCCCTTTTCGCTGCGCGCAGGCAGCGCTGTCCAGAAGACATCGGCACAGCCTGTTCTCGACATGACATCATTGTCGGGCCGGATATCGTTGCAGGACGGCCCAGCCTCCATCATCGCACAGCGCGGCAGCTATGACCTTGGCAAGGAAACCATGCGCGTGACGGGCCCATTGGCGGTTGAATCGCCGGGCTATGACATGGTCGCCAGCAATGTGGAGCTGTCTTTGAAAGACAGGACGATGCAGAGCTTTGGACCAGTGAGCGGCCGCACAAAGGTCGGGACCTTCCACGCCGGACGATTGCGCGCTGACCTCGATACGCGCATTATCCGGCTAGATGGCGGCGTTCGTTTGCGTATCGACCAGAATGCGATTAAGTGAGGCCGACATGAGCAAAGCTTCTATCTCCTTTGGACTGGCCGCCGCAGTTGCGGGCATCATGATGTTGTCTTCGGCGGCGGCGCAAAGCATTGGCAATCATGATAGCAATGCGCCGGTAGATTTCGCTGCGGGTTCGATGGAGCTGCAGGATCGTGCAGACCGCGTCGTTCTTGCCGGCGGCGTGACAGCAACGCAGGCGGGGCTTACGCTCAAGGCAAATCGCGTGACGGCCGCCTATTCCAACAATGGCGGCGTGGACGTCAATCGTCTGGACGCCACGGGCGGCGTTACCGTTACCAAGGATGATCTGCGCGCGACCAGCAGCTCGGCCATATATGATCTCGACTCCAGCCTGATCACGCTGATTGGAAATGTGAATCTGGTGCAAGGCAGCAACCGGTTAAACGGCGGCAGGCTTGTCATTGATCTCAATTCCGGCCGATCAACCCTCAATGCCGGTGGTCCAGCCAATACAAGCAATTCGGGCGGCCGCGTTACCGGTTCGTTTAGCGTTCCACAGCGCAAAAATTAGGGGGTAGCCCCAAACAGCCTCTAAAACGGGGCAGCATAAATCATGCCAATTGCAAAATGGGTCAGCATTCATTAGCTGTCTGTTCGATATCAACGGCAAAATCGCGGGCGAAATTTGGATATGGACAGCATGACTGCAACTTCTCCCGCTGCGGATGCGACGACGCAGGACAGCGTGCAATCCGGACTGGGTGTCGTTTCCATCGCCAAAAGCTATGACAAGCGCGCGGTATTGACCGATGTGTCGCTCTCGGTTGCGAAGGGCGAAGTGGTTGGTCTGCTTGGCCCCAATGGCGCGGGTAAGACCACCTGCTTTTATTCCATCATGGGGCTGGTAAAGCCCGACAGCGGACGCATCACCTTGGATGGTGCGGACATCACCAACCTGCCGATGTACCGCCGCGCGATTTTGGGCTTGGGCTATTTGCCGCAAGAAACATCAATTTTCCGCGGCATGACCGTTGAACAAAATATCAGCGCGGTTCTGGAAATGGCAGAACCAGATGCAGACGCGCGCAACGAGCGGTTGGAAAAACTGCTCGGCGAATTTGGCCTCACCCGGTTGCGCAGTGCGCCCGCCATGGCGCTTTCGGGTGGCGAGCGGCGGCGCTGCGAAATCGCCCGCGCGCTGGCGGCAAACCCGTCGATCATGTTGCTCGATGAACCTTTCGCGGGCATCGACCCGATATCCATTTCCGATATTCGCGACCTCGTGAAAGAATTGAAAACCCGTGGTATCGGCGTGCTGATTACCGATCATAATGTGCGCGAAACGCTCGATATCGTTGACCGCGCGTGCATCATTTATGGTGGGCAGGTTCTGTTCGCTGGGTCGCCCGAGGCGTTGGTCGCTGACCCCAATGTGCGCCGCCTGTATCTCGGCGAGAGTTTTGCAATGTGATTTGCGGCGATGACGGAACCATAACGTCATGGCATTAGCACCCCGTCTCGATCTTCGCCAAAGCCAGTCGCTGGTGATGACACCGCAACTGCAGCAGGCGATTAAACTGCTGGCATTGTCGTCGCTCGAAATTGAAGCGTTCATCGCGGAAGAGGTCGAACGTAATCCCGTTTTGGAAACAGGCAGCAGCGACGCTGCCCCTGATGTGCCGACCGAGGACTTCGCACCCGCTTTGGACGACAGTGGCGAGCGGGCGAGTGACGACCTGCTCAGTGGTGATGGCCAAGGCACATCGGACGCGCTGGATGTCGATTTCAGCGCAGAAACGTTCCACCATGACACCCCATCGGACAGTGTGGGCGGGGCCGATGGCATGCTTGGTCTTTCGGGCAGCGCAGCGCCCGGCGGCCTAGACGGCGACGGCCCTGATTTCGACAGCTTTGCCGCGCGCGATGTCAGTCTGCGGGAACATTTGATGGCGCAGGCAGGGTCCAGCCTGTCCGGACGCCAGCTGTTTCTGGTCCAACAGATTATCGAACATATCGAACCCACGGGCTATGTGGGCGAAGACCTGATGGCGGCGGCCCACCGGCTTGGCGTTGCCATGGCGGAAATGGAGGCGGCGCTTTCGGCGCTGCAGCGGTTCGATCCAACTGGCGTTGGCGCGCGAAACCTGTCCGAATGCCTTGCCATTCAAGCGCGCGAGGCAGATCGATATGACCCCTGCATGGCTAAGCTTATCGACAATCTCGACTTGGTGGCAAAGGGTGCGTTTGACCAGCTTAAGCGCATGTGCCGCGTCGATGACGAAGACTTGCGCGATATGTTGATAGAATTGCGCGGCTATGATCCAAAGCCCGGTTGCCGGTTCGAAAGCGAAGATATGCTGGCGGTCACGCCCGACATATTCATCACGCCGCGCGGCGAAGGTTGGGCCATCGAACTGAACAGCGCCAACCTGCCCCGCATTCTCATCAACCGCAGCTATGTTGCCGAGCTTGGGCAAGACAAGGCAACCAAGGCGTGGCTCAGCGACTGCATGGCGGATGCGAATTGGCTTATCAAAGCCATGGACCAAAGACAGCGCACCATCGTCAAGGTCGCCACCGAAATTGTGAAGCAACAGGACGGCTTTTTTCGCAAGGGCGTCGCCCATTTGCGGCCGCTCACGCTGCGGCAAGTCGCCGATGCCATCGACATGCATGAATCCACCGTCAGCCGGGTCACGAGCAACAAATATCTGCATTGCGGACGCGGCCTGTTTGACCTCAAATATTTCTTCTCATCGGGCGTTCAATCCGCCGACGGCGAGGGCGCGTCGGCTGAGGCCGTCAAAAGCCACATCAAATCGTTGATTGATGCCGAGGGCGAAAAGATTTTGTCCGATGACACGCTGGTCGATTTATTGACGGCAAAAGGCTTCGACATTGCCCGCCGCACCGTTGCGAAATATCGCGAAGCTATGGGTATCGGATCGTCCGTGCAAAGACGGCGGCAAAAGAAAATGGGCCGCTAATCAAGCCGCCAGATGTGAACCCGCTACGGTTTCGCGGTCGATAAGAATGTGCTCCGCCAATATATGGTCGCTGACCTTATCCACGTCTATTGCAGCAACAGGGTCAGACATTGGCACCAGCGTAGCCACAAGGCCAAGACGTTTGCCCGCAATGGTCAGCGCCTGCCGCAATCCAATGGTGCGGGTCAGCGCGCGCAGGGCCAGCCGCACCCCGAAATGCATGAACAGGCGCCACGCTTTCTTGCGATCCTGTTCAGCCTCTGCCCATAAATCGAGTGCGCCTGCAGACTTGGGGCTCATCAATGCGAAGAGATTTGCGCCAGACCATGCGCCGTCCGAAAAACGCAACCATGTGCGTTTGGCGTCGGGAAACTGCGCCAACATCGTCTTGCGCTCCACCATCGCAATGGCAACGTCGCCATCGGCTTTGCCCAGAAATTCGGCGATCATATCAACGGTTAACAGGGGGTGGTCCGCGGTGGTCACCAATATCGGCGACGAAAATCCTAACGCATCCACCTGCCGTTTGATGCTCAGCGATATGCTGCTCAGGCTTTCGACCAGCGTCGCGCCACCTGCGGCATCGACCGCGGAACGCAGCGCATCGGGTTCCTGACAGAGGACAATGATTCCACCGATAAGCGGCGATGCACGCAGCGTCCGCACGACATGGCTAATCATCGGTTCGCCGCGCACGGGCACCAAAGCTTTCAGCGTCAGCCCGAAATGCTGTGCAAACATATCCGTACCAGGCCTTTGCCCGGCAAGGACGATGCAGGTCCATTGCGCTTGCAAACAGCTTCTCCTAAACGCGTCCAAATCGGGGGGCACGCCAACGCATTT
>JBILOZ010000028.1:0-18916 GCA_044374245.1 Sphingorhabdus sp.
TCGGCAAGCGCCATCGTTGCAATCCATGCACTGTGCGTTGCCGCCACCACCACAGGTCGCGTCCGCATCTGCCCCAGAACCGCGCGTAAATCGTCTACAAAGGCGTCGATGTCATAACGGCCATCGGCCGGCCAATCGCTGCCGCCATGGCCGCGCAGGTCCACGTTAATGACATGCCGGCCAGCCTGTTCCAGGCCAACCGCGACATCTTCCCAAACCTTACGCGTTTGGCCAAAGCCGTGCAGCAGGACAATCGAGGGTTCATCGGCGGAACCGATATCGTCCGCTTCAATCCTGACCCCGGCAAAGCCCTTAAATTCTCTTACATATCGAAGCGACATTCGCCTGCACCCCAAATTCTGTCTAACGGTGTCATCTATCTTTTACCCGTGGACGTTAACGGCCCGAAACGCAATATTTTAGGCGCGTTCGGTGGAAATGACGGCCATCGTAATCCGCGAAATGCACACCAGCTTACCGGCCTCATCCTCAATGCGGATGGACCAGATTTGTGTTGTCCGGCCGATGGATTCGGCTTTCGCGATTGCAAAAACCAGACCGTCTTTTGCCGGACGGATATGGTTGGCGTTGATTTCCATGCCCACGGTCGCAAATTTGCTGCGGTCCACAGTCATCGCCGCGCCGACCGATCCGACCGTTTCGGCAAGCACAACAGACGCGCCGCCATGCAATCGGCCATAAGGTTGCTTGGTGCGTTCATTGACGGGCATGCTGGCCTTGATCCAGTCGTCGCCATAATCAATGAACCGGATGCCAACATAGCCGGGCATGCAATCGCCACCATTTTCGGTGAGCGCATTAAGATCAAGTGCGTCGTCAAACCAGATTTTTGCCATAGCCCGCAATTAACCCGACAGACGACTATTGCAACCTAGTGTTTTGCCTACCCAACGGCCCACCGGCAAATCACACCCGCAGCTGCATATATTTCCCTCCACATATGCGGTTTAGGTTGGCGTAGCGGTTGGCGGGGGTTGTGCCTCGCCCGTATATGGACGATGATGTTTCGGCGGCAATGCAGTTACACCTCGCGAAATGCTTGCCGCAAATATGTAATGTTTTCGTGGCACGCCGCATGAGCCAATTAAAAAGGATATTTTTTCGTGAAGCCCGCGCCCGGTTCAAGCAAAGTGAAGCCCTTGAAAACGCCTGAGGACGCACGCTATTTTAACCGCGAATTATCCTGGCTGAAATTCAACGAACGCGTGCTGGAAGAAGCGTCAAATCCGGCGCATCCGCTGCTTGAACGGCTTCGTTTTTTGTCTATTTCCGGCACAAACCTAGACGAATTTTTCATGGTCCGCGTCGCTGGCTTGCGCGGCCAACAGCAACGGAAAATTGAAGAACTGTCGATCGACGGCCGCACCCCGTCTGAACAGCTGACCGCAACCGTTGCCGCGGCGGACCGGCTCATGATCCAGCAGCAAAAGCTGTGGCGCAAATTGATGCGCGAGCTATCGGCAGAGGGTATCAAGGTGGTTGAACCATCCGCCCTTGGCAAAAATCATCAAGCTGCAGTCGGCACATATTTTCAGGAGCAGATTCTTCCCGTCCTAACACCGCAAGCACTTGATCCCGCCCACCCGTTTCCGTTCATCCCCAATCAGGGCCTCAGCCTGATTTTCGATATGCGCCGGAAAAATGATGGCGAAGTCGTGCGCCAGTTGGTGATGATCCCGCAATCGTTGGCGCGCTTCATCCGATTGCCCGGCCCCGGCACGCGCTTTGTAACGATTGAGGCGTTGATTAAGCATTTTGTAGGGCAGATGTTTCCGGACTATTTGCTTGTCGCGGCGGGTGCGTTCCGCGTTATCCGTGACAGCGATATTGAGGTGGAGGAAGAGGCCGAAGATCTGGTGCGCTATTTCCGCAGCGCGATCAAACGCCGCCGTCGTGGCCGGATTATCCGGCTGAAGCTGGAAAAAGGGCTGCCCGCGGAATTGGCGACCTTAATCCGGTCAGAGCTTGGCGCTGGCGCATCCATCGTCGTTGAAACCGTCGGTTTCTTAGGCATCGGCGACCTTGGGCAATTGGTGGACGAAGATCGGCCAACGTTGAAATTCCCGCCATATTCGCCACGCTTTCCCGAACGTATTTTGGAACATGATGGCGACTGCTTTGCCGCGATCCGCCAAAAGGACATCGTCGTCCACCACCCCTATGAAAGCTTTGACGCGGTGCTCGCATTCTTGCAGCAAGCGGCGGTTGATCCGGATGTCGTTGCGATCAAGCAAACATTATACCGCGCAGGCAAGCAGTCCGCGGTCATCCGCGCTTTGTGTGAAGCCGCCGATGCGGGCAAATCCGTCACCGCCATTGTCGAGCTAAAGGCGCGGTTTGACGAAGAGCAGAATTTGCACTGGGCGTCGCAGCTTGAAAATTCGGGCGTCCAAGTCGTCTACGGCTTTGTCGATATGAAAACCCACGCCAAAATTTCGCTGGTCGTGCGGCGCGAGGCGGACGGATTTCGGACCTATTGCCACTTGGGCACGGGCAATTACCACCCCATCACGGCGAAGGTCTATACCGATATCAGCTTCTTCACCGCCGACCCGCGTGTCGGGCATGATGCGGGGCAGATTTTCAATTATATCACCGGCTATATCCCGCCGACCGAGCTCAAGCTTTTGACGATGAGCCCGCTTGGCCTGCGTGAAAAAATCATGTCGCTGATTGATGACGAAATCGCACATGTTGCGGCGGGGCGGTCGGGCGCTGTCTGGGCGAAGGTGAACTCGTTGGTCGACAAGGCGGTCATCGACAAATTGTACGAAGCCAGCGAAGCGGGCGTGGAGATTGACCTGATCGTGCGCGGCATTTGTTGCCTGCGTCCCGGGGTGAAGGGTATGTCGTCGCGCATCCGCGTAAAATCGGTGGTTGGCCGTTTCCTCGAGCACAGCCGCATTTGGGCGATGGGCAATGGCGCGGACCTTCCCAATCGGGATGCAAAGGTGTTCATCTCGTCGGCGGACTGGATGTCGCGCAATTTTGACCGCCGTGTCGAATATATGCTGCCGATTGAAAACCCGACCGTGCATGACCAGATTCTGGATCAGGTTATGGTTGCAAACCTGCTCGACAACCAGCAAAGCTGGATGCTGCGGTCAGACGGCCGATATGAGCGAGTCAAAGCAGGAACAATGCCTTTCAATTTGCACCATTATTTCATGACCAACGCGTCATTATCCGGACGCGGAGGCGCGCTTGCAGATGACAAGAAGGTTCCAACGCTGCGCCTCATCCGCCAAAGATGAAGGCGGTGCGTCAGGCCGTCATTGATATTGGCTCCAACACAGTACGACTGGTCGTTTATGCAGGCCTGCCACGCGCGCCGCTGCCGATTTACAATGAAAAAAGCCGCGTAAAACTTGGCGCCTGCCTCGCGGGCGATGGCGTTATCGATAAAGCTACGATGAAAAAGGCGCTGGCCGCATTGGCGCGCTTTGAAACGCTGGCACAGGCGATGAAGGTCGACACGATGCGCGTGGTCGCCACCGCCGCAACACGCGAAGCCAAAAATGGCTCTGAGCTGGTCGAAAAGGCAGCGGCGCTCGGCATTCACTTAGAGGTGCTGGATGGCGATGCCGAAGCAACCGCCGCCGGGTTCGGCATATTAAGCGACAACCCACATGCCAATGGCTATGTCGGCGATCTTGGCGGTGGCAGCCTTGAGCTTATTCGCATATCCGACGGCAAACTGGGCACGCGCGTGTCCCTGCCGCTGGGCACATTGCGGCATGATATATTGAAGGGCAAAACAACCAAGCAGATTACGCAGATGCTGCGCGATGATATTGCCAAGGCGGTGGGCAAAGCGGGTTTTCCCATCGAAACCGGCCTGCCATTTTATATGATCGGCGGATCGTGGCGGACATTCGCACGGCTGCACATGCACCACATCGGATATCCGCTGACCATCCTGTCCAATTATGAAATGCCCGCCGACGCGCCCGAAATGATGATGGCGATGGTGAACGACAAAGACGCGTTAACCCGCTCCAATGTTGTTGCCACAGGCCGCATTTCTGCGCTGCCGGGGGCGAATGCGTTGCTCGCGGGCATATCGGGCCTGCTGAAACCAAGCAAGCTGGTCACCAGCATCTATGGCCTGCGCGAGGGATTGTTGTTTGAACAGCTGACCCCCGCCGCGCGCCAAGGCGACCCGCTGATCGCCGCCGCGCGTTTTGAAGGCGAACGGCTGGGCCGGTTTCCCTTTCATGGGGACGCGTTGGCGCAATGGATTGCGCCGGTGTTCGCCGGACAAAGCCCCAATGATGCGCGGCTGTGCCGGGCGGCCTGTTTGCTGTCCGACAGCGTGTGGAACGCAAACCCCGAATATCGCGCAGACCACGCGCTCGATCTGGCATTGGACGGCAGCTGGCCCGGCGTAAACGCAAGCGACCGCGCGGTGATAGCCGCGGCTTTGTGGACGGTGCATGCCGGAAAGCGGACCTTGCCCGAAATGCTCACGGCCTTGGCCACGCCCGCCGCACTCGCGCAAGCGGTGATCTGGGGCCTTGCCATCCGTTTGGCGCACCGGCTTGACGGCGGCACCGGCGGCGCGCTGGCCGACAGCCGCATTGACGGCGACGGCGCAACGTTACGCCTGCACCTCACCGGCTCCGCCGTGCGATTACAGTCCAACAGCGTCCAGCGCCGTTTGCAAGCACTGGGCGAAGCTTTGGGCTACGCGCAGGCGGAGATTATGGGTTAGGGGATGCCGCGAGTCCGCCGTCATCCCACCATCCCCCGTCGTCATCCTGACACCAACCCGTCATCCTGACACCACGACCCGTCATCCTGAACTTGTTTCAGGATCTTACTTCCAACCACCGACAAAAAGTAAGATGCTGAACCAAGTTCAGCATGACGAAGAGTGGGAAGCCACGCCCAGATTCCCCTCCACTGGGCTAGGGGTGGCCCCTCACCCATAGCGCGCGACCACGCCGCCCCGCCAAAGCCAGAAGCTGCGCCAATGTATCTCGCACAAAGCCACAAAGGCGCGAAGAAGGGCCAGCCCGACCCGTCATCCCGACACCCAACCCGTCATCCCGCACCCCACCGTCATCCTGGAGCCGAAGGCGTGCAGAGCACAACTGTTTCAGGATCTTACTTCCGACCGCCCTTAAAAAGTAAGATGCTGAACCAAGTTCAGCATGACGAAGAGTGGCAGCAACACCCCCATTCCTCCCCATCGATTTACGATGGGGAGGTGGCAGCCGGAACGGCTGACGGAGGGGCCTGCAACGCTGAAGCCCCCCCCCAAACTAATCCGAGAGGCTCCACTGGGCTAGGGGTGGCCCCTCGCCCATAGCGCGCAGACACGCCGCCCCACCAAAGCCAGAAGCTGCGCCAATGTATCTCGCACAAAGCCACAAAGGCACGAAGAAGGGCCAACCCGACCCGTCATTCCCAAAAGCTATGGGGATGGCGCGGCTGTCACCGCTTTCTTATGAAATCTAACGTGCGATTTACAAAATGAACCAATTCAGCATCATTTATATCTGCCGTTTGATGAGCTGGATTACTGTCGTGATGGAAAAGATTTCCGTAATCCGTTAATGCGCGCAGTTCGATAATATCGTATTCTGCAAGTATTTCTTCCACTTTGCCAACTTGCTGAACACATTTGATCAAAAACTGCCCTAGTTTATCTGTCGGTTGATAATCTGCTGGATATGCCACTCGGAGGAAGGCTTCGAGGGTGGGGCGAATGGCTTCTGCAATTTCTCGTGAGTTGTAGCCTTGGCTTGCCACATACTCTCGGAGTTTAGCATGTCGCTTGTCGTGTGGGGTTAATGCCTGAGCGGAAACGTCCCAATCTCGCAAAATCGAACCTGTGCCATCTCTTGCTATTTCAATCGCTGTCTTCCCAATCTGGCCCTTTGTTTCCCATAACTGGCACGCAAGTGGACGGCTATGCGACATCACAACGACCTGCGGCACTTCGTTGGTGAGGCGTCTAATTTCTGCTAGCGTACTAAGTTGCCGGTGTTCATCTAAACTGTTGATAGGGTCGTCGATTACTACCGTTGCAGTTTGTTTTTGGGGATCCATTTCTACGCTGGCTAGAAATACGGCTAAAGCTAAAGTGTTTCGATCACTTGTGCTCAGCACAGTCTTGAATGACGGTTCACCCAATGTATCTTGCGTGATCGCGATGGGATGATTGGGGCAATTATCAATTACTATGTTGTAGACGCATGACGGCCCTCTGCGACTATTTTTTGACTTCACCCCGGCAATTCTAAACCCTGCATTCAACCGTCGAAGATAGACATTTATTGACTCTTGAAACGCTGGGAATGTTTGGGCCAAATGATGGTCGAGTTGCTTCCTAGATTTTGCGCGTAACGCTTCGGTGGCCTTTTTGGCTGCAACCTCGGCCAGATACGTCTCACACCGCCTCGCAATGTTGGGATCTTTGCGGTCACGCGCCGCCTCTAATCTATTGAGTTCATTTTGAACCGTTTGCGTGCTTGTTACCGACACTGACTCTTTAATTTTTGCTACGGCATCATTCAGGGATGCTAATTCGGAGTTGTAGGTTTCGATTTTGGCAAGCTCCGACGCCAGTTGGGCCAATGCGTTTTTCGACTGCAGTGTCAAACTTAAGGGCTCGAGCGGGGCACCTGCCTTTTCTTCCAACTGCTCTGTTAGACTGCACTTTACCTTTTCTGCAGTTGTAATGAACTGATCGATATCAAAATTCAACGGCTCGAGCTTCGCAAACTCATTCCAAAACAGCCATTTGGTATTATTTTGAATGAATACGTTTTTAACTCGCTCAATCGCCGATTCACCGTATATTTCATTAAGTCTTGTGATCAGCCGACCAATGCGAGACTTCAGATGTTCGTATGCCTCGCTGAAATGTGCGCTGTAAGCTTGTGCCAAATCTGACGCGGCGAGAGATTGAGCACAAAATGGACAATTATCGCCCAATTCGGGTTCGTGTTCTTTCGCCAGCGAAACGCCTTGAGCGAGCCAAGATTCGCCGCCAGCGCCGAGCTTAGAAATATGAGAAATTACTCGCCTTTCTGTGGCGCTGGAAATGTCTGCTAGTTTTTTCCCAAGCTCTTCTTCCATCGATTCAGGTGTTATTCGAGCGGAAGGCAGCATCTCAAAATCGGCCATCTTTATAACAGATTCTTGTTGCCGTGCCGCCGATAGGGACTTTCTTGCCTCCTCAATTTTTTCATCGGCATTATCTAGCTCTGCCAAGGCACAAAATTGATCAACGGTAAGACCACGCAATACTTCTGTCGGGAATGCAGCAATCAACGTCCGAAGCTTTGTGTTGTGCTCCTCGATATTGCCAACAGCGCCCTGCAATGCCTTTAGAAGTCGCATGCCTTGCGCTCCAACAATCAGACTATGCAGTCCTTCCCTGTGGGGAGATTGAACCACCATTCCTGAAAAAATGTTGTCGTTTACAAATTGCTCGTCGAATATAAAAATATCGCTTTTGGCTGTCGACCACGCGCCATTTTGAAAGATAATGTCATTCTGTTCATTGCTAAATGACAGTACCACTTTGGGATTATTTAATGACCCCAAACGCCTTCGCTCTCGAATAGGAATATCTTGGCCCGACTGAAGTGACCTAAATATACTGACAAGGGTAGTTTTACCTCGTCCGTTCTCGGCGTAAACTATGCTAAGAGGGCTAAGTTCAATTTGTGAAGACACATTATCAAATTGACCTATCTGCTGAACTAGCTTGATTTTTTTAATCATCGTATACCCCCCTCGCCAACCTAATCCCACCCGCGCAAACCGCCTTTGGCATGCGCCAGCCATCTGACCCTGTCAGGCGTAGACCCGAAACATTTTTGGAGAATAAAACGCGCAAGAAATCGCCGCCACCAGCGGCAGCGTCGTGACTTCTGTTCATGTCTTTGCGGATATCTTTTCTAATCCCCGAAACTCTGCGGTTCGCGGGTGAGAAAAGAATTTTTATCAATTTTCTGAGAGAAATTGACCTGACAGACATCCAGAACCCCCATGAATCACATGCGAAATATCTGGACCGATTGTTGTTGGTTATCGTGCCATTTGATCATTGTCGATAGCATTTTGCGCCCCGCCAAACCGCCACCATCTTGCGCCGGTCCTCTGCGTCTCTGCGCCTCTGCGTGAATCAAAATCCGATACAGCCCACGCCTCGTCCCGACAGCTCCTGTCGTCTCCTCCCCCGTCATCCCACACCCCGTCATGCTGGAGCCGAAGGCGTGCAGAGCACAACTGGTTCAGCATCTTACTATTTCGACGTGGGAAGTAAGATCCTGAAACGAGTTCAGGATGACGAACAACGGTTGCATGTTATCCTGAAACAAGTTCAGGATGACGGGGTTGCACAAACGAGTTCAGGATGACGGACCGGGCCATGAGGAATTAAAAATTAAGGGCACTGTCACCGTAATTTTGTCACCATAATTTCGTGGCAAGGTGTCAAGCATGACTTGACAGCCGTTAATGTGTCAAGTATCGCATGACAGATGGAGATTGAGTCTATCGCGCACAAAGGCCTGCGACGGTTCTTCGAAACCGGCAACGCAAAAGGCCTTGTGGGCGATCTGATGCGTCTTCGCAAAATGTTGGCTTTTATTGACGCCGCCGCCTCGTTTGATGACCTTTCTGTGCCACCAAATTATGGCCTGCATGCGTTAAAAGGGGATCGCGTTGGCACATGGGCAATGACCGTGACACGCAATTGGCGGCTGACGTTTAAAATGGATAAGGCGGGCGCGCTCATTGATATGGATTTGGAAGATTATCATGGCTCTTAAGATGCATAGCTCACTGGCAGTTCACGCAGGCGATTGGCTCAAGACCGAGGTTGTTGAACCCAGCGGGATTAATGTTGCCCAGCTTGCGCGTCATTTTGGCGTATCTCGTCAGGCCTTGAGCATGTTGCTCAACGGGCATGCAAGCCTATCGGCCGACATGGCTATTCGATTTGAAAAGGCCTTTGGTGTGCGCGCTGACACTTTGCTGCGCATGCAGACGGCCTATGATCTAGCGCAGGCGCGTTCGCATGAAGGCGAGATCTCCGTCGCACGGCTGGAGCTGGCAGCCTGAGAAACCCTGGTCACATGTGAAATAAAATGGCGGCGCGCCGAAGTATGCGCGCGGGACCGCTTTGCTTTCGGGCGGCTTGGGGGTACGGGCGGGGTATGGATGGACCTGCCCCTAATCTGGCCTCAACGCTGCGCGATGCGACCGATGCCCTGACGCCCGTCAGCGCGACCCCGCGTCTCGATGCCGAATTGTTGATGGCGCATGCCTTGGGCATAGACCGGTCGGCGATGTTGTTGCGGATGCATGATCTTGCTGTGCCTGCGGGGTTTGCGGCGTATCTCGCGCGGCGGGTGGCGGATGAACCCGTGGCCTATATCACGGGAATGCAGGCGTTTTGGGACCTTGACCTGCATGTGACGCCCGATGTGCTGATCCCCCGTGCGGACAGCGAAACGGTGATTGAGGTGGCGATTGCGGGTTTTGCCGAACGGGATGCGCCTGCGCGGATCTTGGACCTTGGCACGGGGTCGGGCGCTTTGTTGCTGGCGGCTTTGTCGGTGTTTGGGGACGCGGAAGCTGTGGGCATTGATGCCAGCGCGGCGGCTCTGGCGGTCGCATCGGGCAACGCGGCACGGCTTGGGCTGGACGGGCGCGCATACTTTGAACAGCGCGATTGGACTTTGGACGGGTGGGCGGATGGTTTGGGGCAATTCGACCTCATTATGTGCAACCCTCCGTATATTGAGGACGATACCCCGCTTGCGGACATGGTCGCCCGCCACGAACCGCACAGCGCCCTCTTCGCCGGACCCGACGGTCTGCGCGACTATCGCATACTTCTAAAAACCCTCGAAAAACTGCTAAAAACCACCGGAATCGCGGCCTTCGAAATCGGATTCAACCAGTCAAAATCCGTCGCAAAATTGGGCACCGAAGCTGGGTTCGCTTCCGAATTAACCCACGACCTTTCCGGCAATCCACGCGTCTTGCGCTTTTCGCTTGGAATCGCGCAACCGAACCGCTAAAGCTAAAAAGCATCGCAGCAAAACCCGTAAATTGCGGAGATTAGCGCGAAGCCGCCCCCAGCGCAGTTGGAAATTTTTTCAAGGTCTCGGTCGACCTTGGCGTAACCCAAAGACTGGGTTTTGGGGCTTCCTGCAATGTTAAAATGCTAAAAGAGGACGGGTCAGCCCTGATGAATATCAACAACAGGCAGCAGCAGAACAACAATCGTCGCCGCGGTCGCAACAACAATAATCGCCAGCAAAATAACAACCGCAGCGGTTTCGACTATCAGAACCAGATCGACAATCGTGCGCGCGGCAACGCAGCGCAGATGCTGGAAAAATACAAAAAGCTAGCGCAAGACGCCCAATTTAACGGTGACCGCGTAAACGCCGAATATCACCTGCAATTTGCTGACCATTATTTCCGCGTACTCGCCGATTTCCGCGGCCGCCAAGAAGCGCGTCAGGAACAGCAAGGCGAACGTCGTCCCCGCGAAGATAATCGCGAAGACCGCGACGATTGGCAGAATGATGATCGTTCGCAGAATTATGACGAGCAAGGTTCTTCCGATGGAATGGACGCCGATTCCGTTTCGCAAGACGATGGCGACACCGAAGAGCGTGCCCCACGTGAGCAACAGCGCGAAAGCCGTCCACGTCGTCCGGAACGGGCCGACCGTAATGATCGTTCCGACAATAACCGCTCCGCAAATCGCGGCCCACGCCGTCACCACAGCGAAGAAAAAGACGATGCGCCCGCAGGTCTTGATCTCGCCGTATTGCCGCCGTCCATTGCGATTTCGTCGGACGACAATGATGCGGATATGGAAAGACCAGCCCGCAAACCACGCGCCCGCCGCGTTAAGCCAGCTGGTGATGATGAAGCTGCATCGGCGGAATAATCAATCGTTCCGCCGTTGATCGCGGACGAATGGCGCGATAACCTCTAGCTTTCGGGCAGTGCCCGTGGCTTGTGATCGTCGTCTAAGGCAACAAAGGTAAACAGCCCTTCGGTCACTTTGACCTCTTGTTGGCCACGCGCACGGGTCGCGATAACTTCGACACGGATGCCCATGGATGTGCGGCCCCGCCGTTCAAGTGAAGCGTACACGGAAATGATGTCGCGTAATAAAATCGGCGCGATGAATTCCATCTTCTCAATGGCCACCGTCGCGCACGCGCCCTGGGCAATCCGTCCGGCCAAGATACCGCCGGCCTGGTCCATCATCCCCAATACCCAACCGCCAAAGATATGGCCATTGGCATTGATATCGGCAGGGCCCGGAACAACCCGTAAAACCGGGTCATTCCGTTTTGGAAGGTTGCGTACAGCCTCTGTCACCGGTCGGCTTCGTCTTCAAACGGGTCATCGATGGATTCATCATGGCCCGACCCGCTGGACAGGAAAACAAGCCCCATCAAAGCGGCGGTCAGCATGATTGCCCCGGTTATTGCACCGGCCGTGGCGATGAAGAAGTGGATGGAGACCATCCCGTTCTGCCACCAGAATGTTCCGAGGGCACCCACGGTAACGATCAACGTCACGCCAAACATCCACCGCATAAGGCGCCAATAACGGCGCCATGCGAAGTTGGCATATTCAGGATCATCGAGGCGGGAAGGGCGAGTCATAGCTTGATAAGGTCGCCTTATGCTATAAGTTCCATCAGGGGCAAGGACATAGGGAGAGAGTCGATGACGATTTCTGCGATATTTGCCAACCATCAAGGCAATGTGTTCACGGCTGCGCCGCACGAAAGTGTCGGTGATGTGGTCTCGCGCCTTGCCGAAAACCGGATTGGTGCCCTGCCCGTTGTAGAAGGCAAAGCCGTCGTCGGCATTTTTTCCGAACGCGACATTGTCTACGGTGTCGCGCGCCATGGCTCCGCTTTCCTGACGAAGACGGTGGCGGACACAATGACGGCACCGGCGATCACTGTTGCGCCCGATACGCCAATCCTGTCGGCTTTATCGCTGATGACGAAAAGACGCATTCGCCACCTTCCCGTAATCCAAGGGGATGACCTTGTCGGTTTTGTCTCCATTGGCGACTTGGTGAAGCACCGTATCGACAAAATTGAGGCCGAAGCCGCGGCAATGCGCGATTATATCAGCATGGCCTAACCATCACTTGCGCGAGGTGCTGGCTGCTTCCGCCAGTTAGTCCAAAAATTAGCCGGGATTGGATGGCGACCCTGTTGGCGCCGCAGATGATGCTGCTGGTGGCGCGGTCATGTTCGATGTTGGAATTGGGGCATAAACCGGCTTCGGCGCATACTTCATATTCCAGTCGGCCAGATCGCGTTCATATTTCACATATGCATCATAAAAATTGACAAACACGCCATCAATGTCGGCCAGGCCGCCAATTGCATATTCGGGCAATGCACCTGTGGGCACGGTATTGGCCTCGGTCAGCTTGCGCAGCGCCATGTCACAATATTGGGCACGAACGGGCGGCAAAGCGAAATAATTATACAAATCGGTCATACGCGTATCGCGAACCCGCAGACCATTTTGTCCAGGATAACGGGCGACATATTCCCGGTCGACCGCTTTGCTGGTTTTCGACAAGATCGCCTTATGAATGACGATGAACTTGTTATACTCGGTCGCGATTTGACCCCATATAGGCCCTTGGCAATTCAATGCCGCGACGTTCAAAGCCGACCGAAAATGCCAAATTTGTTCATCACGGCTTAAACCACGGTTGGGCGTTATGCGAACGCCATCAAGCCCGACCGGCGGGATCGTCATCGACAGCGCCGCGCCACCCGGTGGCAAAGGCATAGCGGGTGGCGGCGGTGCAGGAAGTGGAATGGGTGTAGGTACGACTTTTACCGGCGCTGGGGCGCAAGCTGCAGCCGCAGTCACCATGATGATGGCAGCTAAATTCTTTATGCCCCGACGCATTTGCTCTCTCCGATTTGCTATTCCTGATTCCAACAGGATTTTCGTTCGAATGAAAAGCCCTGTTCGACCAAATCCCAAAGAAAATGGCCCAGTGGTTTCCCACCGGGCCATATTGTGGCGTTCAAGGTGAACAGCCGATGACTTATTCGCGGTTACCGAGGAAGCTCAGCAAAAACTGGAACATGTTGATGAAGTCCAGATACAGCGTCAGTGCGCCCATGACCGCGGCCTTACCGATCATTTCTGTACCCTGAAGGTAGAAATATTCGCTTTTGATACGTTGCGTATCATAAGCGGTCAGACCAGCGAAGATGAGCACACCTGCGCAGCTGATAACCCAACCCAAAGTGTCCGAGCCGAGGAAGATGTTGACGATCGACGCAACAATCAAGCCGACCATACCCATTACAAGGAAGCTTCCCCAGCCACTGATGTCTTTCTTTGTTGTGTAAGCCCACAGGCTCAATCCAGCGAAAGCCGCTGACGTTGCAAAGAAAGTCTGCGCGATGGACTCACCGGTAAACATCATGAAGATGCGTGCCAGTGACAGGCCCATCAATACCGCAAAACCCCAGAACATAGCCTGAAGCGTGGCAGCAGAAAATTTACCTTGGCCAAAGCTCATCGCCATTACGACGACCAGTGGCGATAAAATGATTACCCAGCTCATCAGGCTTGGGTTCACCATCAGATTTCGTGCCAGCTCGGTCTGTGCAAACAGCATCGCAACGATGCCCGTCAGCAAGACGCCTGACGCCATATAGTTATAAACCTTGAGCATGTGCGAACGCAGACCAGCGTCGACAGCAACGTCGCCTGCGCGCGTACCTGCAAGACTTGACTGGGTCCCGGTTACCCGTGGATCGGACCACTGTGCCATGACTTAATTCTCCTCAAAACACGGCAATATAGCCGCATGAACAGTATATTGGAGGAATTCGTTCCAGTTTCAAGTGAAACACGACAAGCAGCTTTCCGATTTTTGCTTAATGGCACCGACGAACGCAGATTGACGAACTGCAATAGCCACCCCCCAGCGCCAATGTCGCGTTGCAAGGGAATTATCGTTGCGCAGACTGCCTGTTCTGCTAGCCATAGCAGGAGAAGGCGACAACCGCGATTGAGGGAGAGCAAGGTGAGTGTGACGGTCGAAGGCGAAAACAACGGCGCTATTTCCCCGCAAGCAGAGGTTAAATCGCCTGAGGCCAGCAGCTACAGCTGGTATGTGCTCCTTGTCCTTGTCATCGTCTACATACTCAACTTCATCGACCGCCAAATCCTCAGCATTTTGGCTGTCGACATCAAAGCAGACCTTGGCCTGACCGATGCCGATATGGGCTTTTTGGGTGGCGCAGCTTTCGCGGTTTTCTATGCTTTATTCGGTATTCCATTGGGCCGACTTGCGGATAATTGGAGCCGCGTAAAGCTTTTGTCCGTTGGCCTTGCCTTATGGTCGATCATGACCGCCTTGTCGGGCTTTGCGCGTAACCAAGTGGAACTGACCATGGCGCGCATGGGCGTCGGCGTTGGCGAAGCCACCGCAAGCCCTACGGCTTATTCACTGATTTCCGATTATTTCCCGAAACGGCAGCGCGCGACCGCGCTCGCGATTTACTCGTCCGGCCTGTATATTGGCGGCGGCGTTTCGTTGTTTTTGGGCGCGCTCATTGTGCAAAGCTGGGACGCGGCTTTCCCGCAAGGTGGCCCGCTCGGCTTGGCTGGCTGGCATGCCGCATTCGTTGCGGTTGGCATCCCGGGCATAATCGTGGGCTTGTGGGTCGCTACATTGCGTGAACCGGTCCGCGGCGCGATGGATGGGCTCGTTACGCCCGCGCACCCTGCCCCATTCCGTGCATTTGCGAGCGATCTTTCCATGATTGTCCCGCCGTTTACTTTGTGGGGTGCCTGGCAACGTGGTCCAGCAGCGCTTGTCATAAACATAGTAACAGCAGCCGCTATCGCGGCGTTTGCTTTCACAATGATCCAGCTGACCGGCAATTTCCCGCAATGGTCGGCGGTTGGCTTTGGCTATTATGCCGTCTTCTCCTGGGCATCGACCTTGCGGGCGAAGGATCCGGCGACATTTAAGCTCATCTGGGGAACGCCTGCGTTCATCTGTACGACCATTGGCTATGGCCTCGTTGCGCTTGTCGCTTATGCTCTGGCGTTCTGGTCCGCTCCTTATGCGGAAACGGTGCTTAAGCTGCCTAAAGCAGAGTTGGCTTTGATTTTAGGGGGAAGTGGCGCACTTAGTGGCTTTCTGGGTGTAATCGTCGGCGGATCTGTCGCCGATATGCTCCGGGCGCGCCATGCCGCAGGGCGCGTTTTAGTTATAATTTTCGGTGTCGTTGCCCCAATCATTCCGATCTGGATCGGCTTTACGACCGAAAATGCATTATTGTTTTACATCATGCAATTTCTTGCTGGAATGTTTGGCGCAACGGCACTTGGCGCCGCTGCCGCAACCACACAGGACCTTGTGCTGCCACGCATGCGGGGTACGGCAACCGCTGCGTTCTTCTTGGGCACCACGCTCGTCGGGCTGTCCTTTGGGCCATATATGGTCGGTCAGATTTCCGATCTTGCCGGAACCATGGTCGACGGGAAGCTGGTGGGCAACTTACGCATTGGCATCCTCTCGCTCATCGCCGTCGCGCCAATTGCCTTGGCTTTGCTAATCGCCGCCTATCGCAGCGTGCCTAAGGCGGAACGCACGATCGTTGAACGTGCACGTGATGCGGGCGAGCCAGTTTAATCGAACGATTAAATTCGGCTTGACGCCCGCGTCAACTTGCTGCCATTGATGGTGCATATTTTGCAGTAACTTCTTGCAGGGGATTCACCATGTCGCTCGATACCATTCCACGCACCGCCTATAACGAAGACCATGAAGCGTTCCGCCAGTCGGTACGCCAGTTCCTTCAAAAGGAAGTCGCACCCCACGCAAAGCAGTGGCAAGAAGATGGCATCGTTCCAAAGTCGATCTGGCCCAAGGCTGGCGCAGTCGGCATGCTCTGCCCCACCGCACCTGTTGAATATGGCGGACTTGGCCTCGACTTTGGCTACAACGCGATCGTCGACGAAGAGTCGGCTTATTATGGTGGCGTCGCCACGGGCTTTTCGCTTCAGTCAGATATCGTCGTAAACTATATCACCAGCTACGGCAGCGAAGAGCAGAAGAAGCATTGGTTGCCCAAGATGATCTCGGGCGAAGTCATCACCGCCATCGCCATGACCGAGCCCGGCACCGGAAGCGATCTTCAGGGTATGAAGACAACCGCGCGTAAAGACGGCAACCATTATGTAATCAACGGCAGCAAAACCTACATCACCAACGGCCAAAATGCCGACCTGATCTTGGTCTGCGTCAAAACTGACACCGAGATCCAGCCCGCTTATAAGGGCATGTCGATTGTCCTCGTTGAGGCTGATCGTGAAGGATTCAAGCGCGGCCGTAACCTCGACAAAATCGGTATGGATGAAGCTGATACTTCAGAACTGTTCTTCGAAGATGTCCGCGTGCCAATGACCAACTGTTTGGGCGAAGAAGGCAAAGGCTTCATCTATCTGATGAGCGAACTGCCGCAGGAGCGTCTGTCGATTGCCGTATCGTCAATGGCCAGCACGCAGAAGGCTTTTGATGAAACCGTCGCGTTCTGCCGCGAACGGATTGTGTTCGGCAAGCCTTTGCTGGATTTCCAAAACACCCGTTTTGTGCTGGCCGATATCAAGGCGAAGCTGCAGATTGGCTGGGCACATCTCGATTGGGCGTTGAACCGCCATTATAAGAAAGAACTGACCGCCGAGGAAGGCGCTGCGGCAAAGCTGTGGCACACCGACCTGCAGTGGGAAGTTGTCGATGCCTGTCTGCAGTTGCACGGCGGCGCTGGATATATGAATGAATATCCCATCGCCCGCATGTGGCGCGCAGCCCGCGTAACGCGCATTTTCGGCGGCACCAACGAGATCATGAAAGAACTCATCGGTCGGGGTCTGTAGGGCTTACTAACAACACCCAAACCGTCGCCCTGAACTTGTTTCAGGGTCTTACTTTCTGCGTTGAAAATTAAGACCCTGAAACAAGTTCAGGGTGACGAACGTAGAATATGGAACCCATCACATGCCAAAACCTCAGGCTTGGCAGCTTAACCCGGCCAGCTATCCGTTCAGCCATCGCACCGAAACGCGGTTTGCGGATATGGATGTTCTTGGCCACATCAATAATGTGTCCATGGCGGGGCTGTTCGAACATGGCCGTGGCATGTTCAATCACGCCATTGAGGTCCAGCGCCGCGCGCCAGGCCAAAGATGGCTGATTGCCAGCGTCAATCTGGACTATATTGCCGAAGCGCATTTCCCCGAGCATGTCGACATCGCCAGCGGCATATCGCGGATTGGTAACAGCAGCTGGGATATCGCATCCGCAGCCTTTCAAGGCGGCGAATGCAAAGCCACCTGTATCACGACCATCGTGCTAACCAATGCAGACGGGTCAGCGCCTATTCCTGATGACCTCAGAGAAGAGTTCGAACGGCTGCGCGTTAAAGCGGCTTAATCAACAAACGTAGCTGCACGCTTCTGCATTCCCGCCATGACCGCTTCGATCTGGTTAGGCGTTCGAATGACACGGGCTTGGCGGACGCTTTCGGCCATCAAGATCGCGTCTTCGTCCATGTCAGCATATTCGTTGAACAGCGCCTTGGCCTCACGCATCGCGTCGGGGTTCCGGTCCGCGATTTCACGGGCGATGGCCATGGCGCGTGCGTGGGGGTTTTCATCCACGAACGTCGCAAAGCCCAATCCCAGCGCCTCCGCCCCGGAAAACTCGCGGTTGGTATAGGTCAACTCGCGCAGCATATCTTCACGCACCATACCGCGCCATAAGGCGTAGCCGCCCATGTCAGGGATCAGCCCCCATTTCATCTCCATCACCGCAAGGCGGGCGTCAGGCGCGATCACGCGGATGTCCGCACCGCTGGCAATTTGCAGGCCGCCGCCAAAGCAAACGCCGTGGACTGCGGCAATGACGGGCATAGGCAGCTTGCGCCAAAGCATCGCGACTTGCTGGAATGTGTTGGCATTGCCATGTGTCCGGTCCGTCAGGCTGCCCATGCCGCTGTTCGCGCTTGCACCGCCGCTTGCCATGCTGGCCATATCAAGCCCTGCACAAAAGCTGCGTCCTTCACCCGACAGCACAACGGCGCGCACGCCTTTCATCGCTACAAGCTCTTCTCCGGCGGATATGATCCCCTGAAACATGGCCGGGTCGAGCGCGTTCATTTTGTCGGCGCGGGTGAGCCGCACATCGGCGACGTGGTTTTCAACGGTTATGCTAACGCGGTCGTTCATGCGGCGCTCCTATTCAACGCAAATTCTACCAAAGGCAGCTGGTCATTACCAAAATACATATATGTTTTGTCGACAAAAATCGTGGGCGAGCCATAGCCACCGCGGGCAATGACTTCATCCGTATTTGCACGCAGCAGCGCCTTTACGTCGTCTGATTGCGCACGCGTACGCAAGGCGTCCCCATCCAAACCGACGCTGTTGGCCACCGCAACCAGCACATCGGGATCATCAAGATTTTCCTGCGCGCCAAAATAGCTTTCGAACGCCGCTTTCGTAAACGCGTGCAGTGCGACAGGATCATCGGCAAGACCGCAGGCCATGCGCATTGCATTGACGCTCTTGGCGGGGTGATATTGGCTTGGGAAGTTCAGTGCGACGCCGGCTAACGCTGCCCAATCGCGTAGTGTTCTCCAACTGTGGAGCAGCTTTGGATTGTCGGATGCTTCGCGGGCGGCATAGACAGCCGGGTTGACCGCGTTGAACACGCCGCCGACCAATATAGGCCGCAACGTCATTGTCGCCCCTGTGCGACCGAGCACGCCCATAATGTTCGTGAACGCCAAATAGGTCCATGGGCTTGAAAGATCGTAGAAAAATTCAAC
>JBILOZ010000029.1:0-18864 GCA_044374245.1 Sphingorhabdus sp.
ATGATACCGTCAGGCGCGGCCCATACGGACATGATCCTGCATTCCGATGAAGTATCAGGGACGATGGACGACGAAGCAAAGGCGCTCGTATAATGCATATCAAACAGGAACTCACCGAACGGCATGTGCTCACGCTGACCGTCGATAACGAAGCAGGCACGCTCGCGCGGATCGCGGGCATGTTTACCTCGCGCGGCTACAACATCGACAGTTTGACCGTTGCCGATATCAGCGAAGATCATACCACCAGCCGGATTACCATCGTCACCCGCGGGCCACCGCCGGTCATCGACCAGATCATTGCGCAATGTGAACGCCTGATCCCGGTACACAAAGTCACGGACCTGACCGAGGCCGGCCCCCATGTGGAGCGAGAGCTTGCGTTGGTTAAGGTGCGCGGCACCGGTGACCAACGGGTTGAGGCTATGCGCCTTGCCGATATTTATCGTGCCCGCGTGATCGATGCGACTGTCAACAGCTTCATTTTTGAGATAACCGGCGGCCCGGACAAGATCGACACGTTCGTCGCGTTGATGCGCGAAGTCGGCCTGGTTGAAGTCGGCAGAACCGGGATTGTCGGCCTGATGCGCGGAGCCGAAGGCAGCTAAATTTCATCGTCATAATATTACGCCGTTGAAAGTAAGACCCCGAAACACATTCAGGGTGACGGCAAAGCAGAAGGACTAAAACATGAAAGTATTTTACGACGCAGATTGCGATCTGGGCCTGATCAAGGACAAGAAAGTCGCGATTGTTGGTTATGGTAGCCAAGGCCATGCACATGCACAGAATCTGCGCGACAGCGGCGTTGCGGACGTAGCCATTGCGTTGCGTGCTGGATCAGCCACCGCGAAAAAGGCCGAAGCCGCTGGCTTCAAGGTCTTGGCAAATGCCGATGCGGCAGCGTGGGCCGATATCTTGATGGTGCTGGCACCTGACGAGCATCAGGCCGCCATTTACGCCGATGACCTGCATGCAAATATGAAGCCCGGCGCGGCGCTTGCCTTTGCCCATGGCCTCAACGTCCATTTTGGCCTTATCGAACCACGCGCAGACATTGATGTCATCATGATCGCGCCAAAGGGCCCCGGCCATACCGTGCGTAGCGAATATCAAAAAGGCGGCGGCGTGCCTTGCCTTATCGCGGTTGCGCAAAATGCGTCGGGCAATGCCCATGACATCGCGCTTGCCTATGCAAGCGGCGTTGGCGGCGGACGCAGCGGCATCATCGAAACCAATTTCCGCGAAGAGTGCGAAACCGATCTGTTCGGTGAACAGGCCGTCCTTTGCGGTGGCATCACGCACCTTATCCAAGCCGGCTTCGAAACGCTGACTGAGGCGGGCTATGCCCCTGAAATGGCCTATTTCGAATGCTTGCACGAAACGAAGCTCATCGTTGACCTGCTATATGAAGGCGGCATCGCCAACATGCGCTATTCCATCTCCAACACCGCAGAATATGGCGACATCACGACTGGCCCGCGCATCATTACCGACGAAACCAAAGCGGAAATGAAGCGCGTTCTTGCGGACATTCAGTCCGGCCGTTTTGTGAAGAACTTCGTTCTGGACAACCGTGCGGGACAACCTGAACTCAAGGCCGCACGCAAAGCCGCTGCCGCGCATCCAATCGAAGCAACTGGCGCAAAACTGCGCGCCATGATGCCTTGGATCGCCAAGAATAAGTTGGTTGATCAAGCGAAAAACTAAGCTTCTTCGCATCTTGACAGTTTAAGGGGAGGCATCGACACTGGTGCCTCCCCTTTTTGTTGTCTGGAGCAATTTTATGCGCAAGCTTTTATGTGCCCTTCCCCTCTTCGCTGCGGTCCCGCTCATCGCCCAAAGCGCACCACAAACCCCCGGCGTGGTGGATGTCACGCGCGTGACCGCAGGAACGTACAACACCGACCCCGGACACACGCTGATCGGCTGGCGGGTTAGCCATTTCGGCTTCAACGACTATTTTGGCATCTTCGGCGATGCGACGGGGACATTGGTTCTGGACCCTGCAAAGCCAAACGCTTCAACGGTCGATATCACTATTCCTATAGGCAAAGTCACAACCGCGAGCGCGGGCCTCACGGGCCATTTGCTCCGTGCTGGCAAAGAAGGCGGCAAAGCGGACTTTTTCGGCCCAGCGCCAGCGGACGCAAAGTTTGTATCCACCAGCGTGGTCGCCAAGGGTACGACAGCGAAAATCACGGGTAACCTAACGCTGAACGGCATCACCAAGCCAGTCGTGCTCGATACGACCTTTTCAGGGGCTGGCAACAATCCGTTCAATAAGAAACCAACCGTCGGCTTTCATGCCACCTCTGTCATCAAACGCAGCGAGTTCGGCATCAGCTATGCCGTTCCGATGATTTCGGATGACGTTACATTGGACATCAGCGTCGCCTTTGAAAAGGCGAGCTGAGGATCAAAAATAAGACGCCGCAAAAGCACAAAGGGGATATTTTTCCTCGCTTTGTGCCTTTGCGGCGTCATATGCATGTATGGCTGGCTACGCCAACCTTGGGATATAATTAGCCCCGGAAAGCCGCATCCAAAGCAACCTTCGCTGCGCGATACTCTGCCTCAAGCTGATCAATAAATTGTGCCACAGTTTGCACTTCCTTGATCGCGCCGATACCCTGGCCTGAACCCCAGATATCCTTCCAAGCCTTGGCTTCGCTATTGCCGCCAGAACCAAAGTTCATCGTGGAAATATCGCCCTTTGGCAGATTGTTGGGATCCATCCCTGCCCGCTCGATCGACTGGCGCAGATAGTTACCGCTGACGCCGGTAAATAGGTCCGAGTAAACAATGTCGGACGCTTTTGCTTCAACGATGTTGTCCTTGTAGCCGTCAACAGCATTGGCTTCCTTCGTCGCGATGAACGCGCTGCCGATATAGCCAAAGTCTGCACCCATGGCTTGCGCGGCCAACACGGACGCACCGTGCGCAATCGATCCGGACAATGCCACGGGACCATCAAACCATTCGCGAATTTCGCGCATCAATGCGAAGGGTGAGGTTACGCCAGCATGTCCGCCAGCGCCCGCAGCAACGGGAATAAGGCCATCTGCGCCCTTCTCGATTGCCTTATGTGCGAAACGGTCATTGATAACGTCATGAAACGCAATGCCGCCCCAGCTGTGTACGGCTTGGTTCAGTTCTTCCTGCGCGCCAAGCGACGTGATCGTGATCGGAACTTGCCATTTCGCGCAGACGGCCAAATCTTCCTGCAACCGGTTGTTTGATTTATGCACGATCTGGTTCACGGCATAAGGCGCGGCAGGGCGCGTGGGATTATCGCGGTTATGTGCTGCGAGTTCTTCAGTGATCTGATGCAACCATTCGTCCAACTGGCTGGCAGGACGTGCATTGAGCGCTGGGAATGAACCGACAACACCGGCCTTGCATTGTGCAATCACCAGCTCTGGGCCTGAAACGATAAAAAGCGGCGATCCAATCACCGGAAGACGAAGATTGTCGAAAATTGCCGGAAGTGCCATGCGCCGAATCCCTTGTTAATTGAGCATTTAACGGAGGGTTAGCGCCTGCACATTGCGGCTGTCAAATGGGTGGTACGGAACAAGCCATTACGTAAGGTTAGGCGGGTGTGATTTTTCATGCACGCCCGCCTTAGATCGACTTATGCGCCGTTAGCGGCACTCAAAATCGCGCGAACCGACGCCGTCGCGACATCCCTGCTGATCCCGACACCGAACAAGATCGGTCCATCGCCAACACGGCACTCAACATAGGCAGCAGCGCGTGCATCGGTGCCGTGGCCGATTGCGTGCTCGCTATAATCGATAATGTCCAGCGGGCCCCCAAGAGCCTCCTCAAGCGCGTTGGCAAGGCTTGAGATAAGTCCATTGCCGCGACCGCTCACGCTTTGTTCGACGCCATCGATGCGGATGTTGCCTGCGAAGATGCGTTCATCCAGTTGACGCTGGCTTTGGCTTTCGCGGAAGTCGATTAGCCGGAAGCGCCCTTCACCTTTCAGATGATAGCGCTTTTCAAACGCTTCCCAGATGTCGGCACTGGTCAGCTCCCGGCCTGTGGTGTCCGACAATTCCTGCACCGTTGTGGAAAAGTTGGCCTGCATGCGCTTCGGCAGTTTGAGGCCGTGGTCCTGCTCGATAACCCACGCCACACCGCCCTTACCGCTTTGCGAATTCACGCGGATGACGGCTTCGTATGACCGGCCCAGATCAGCTGGATCGATCGGCAGATAAGGAACCCGCCAGATTTCATCATTTTGCCGTTCGTGGGCGGCAAAACCTTTCTTAATGGCGTCTTGATGCGATCCGGAAAAGGCTGTGAACACCAATTCACCAGCATATGGGTGACGCGGATGGACCGGCAGTTGATTGCAATATTCCACGGTCTGAATGACTTCATCGATATTGCTGAAATCAAGGCCGGGGTTCAGCCCTTGCGTATACATATTCAGCGCCAGCGTGACGAGGTCGACATTGCCCGTGCGTTCACCATTGCCGAACAGGCAACCTTCGATCCGGTCGCCGCCCGCCAACAGGCCAAGTTCCGCCGCAGCGATGCCGCTGCCCCGGTCATTATGCGGGTGCAGGCTGATGACAACCGCATCACGCACGCTGATATGCTTGCACATCCATTCGATCTGGTCCGCATATACATTGGGCATCGCGGCTTCGATGGTGGCGGGCAAATTCAGGATCAGTGGCTTGGTCGCGGTCGGTTTCAGAACCTCCATCACAGCCTCGCTTACCTCAAGGCTGAATTCGAGCTCGGCAGTGGAGAAGGTCTCGGGGCTATATTCAAAATGCCAGTCGGTTTCGGGGAAACGCGCGGCTTGCTCCATCAACATATGCGCGCCCTCAACCGCGATGGCCTTCACCCCCGCTTTGTCGAGGTTGAAGACAATGTCCCGCCACGCGGGGCTGACGGCATTATACAGATGCACGATAGCACGCGGTACGCCCGCCATGCTTTCGAACGTTTTCTCAATAAGGTCACGTCGCGACTGCGTCAGGCTCTGGATCGTCACATCATCGGGGATGCTTCCGCTATCGACCAAACCACGAATGAAATCGAAATCTGTCGCACCCGAGCTTGGGAAACCAACTTCGATTTCCTTCACGCCCACTTTCAGGAGAAGATCAAAAAACCGGCGCTTTTTCTCTGCGCCCATCGGGTCAATCAGCGCCTGATTGCCATCGCGCAAGTCGGTCGAAAGCCACCGTGGGGCATAATCAATTGTACGATTTGGCCATTGACGGTCAGGCAGGTCAACTTGCGGGAATGCCCGGTATTTACCAGATGGATCGGATAACATCATGTTCTGTGCAACTTCGCTATTGCGCCCATCATATGGGCTGTAAGACTTGGCGGGGTTTCTTGAAGCCCTTAGGCGGCCTGCCGAACGATGCCGACATCAAGCGCACGCCTAAGGGCGTGTAAGTCGTAGAAGAAGCAAGGTCGCGTTGTGCAAAGACATTATGTTGCGGCGATAGCCATTCAAAGCAACATTCGTCCAGTATAAAATTTATGCGCATTCATTTAGTTGCCAACCAAATGGTGTAACGCATTGGCTATTGGGCGGAGTTTATAGCCTCTTTACCGGTAACCAAGCTTGCATTTAATGTGCCGTGATCGGGGCCGGGCGTCACGACAACAACCTCATCTGCATGCAAGCCGGGCAGCTCAAGCGCGCGGTCATATGCCCCTTGCGTGGCAAGGTCGTGCACAAGGCGCACCACATAATGCATGGCTTCATGCGCAGGCAGCTGCGGATGCGCGAAGCTAAGTTCCTGATCGCACAGCCACGCCAACCCTGTTGTTTGCACAGTACCGATCCTCGACATATCAAAGCCAACGCACAACAAGGCCGGAAAGGCCGCACCTTGGGCATATTGGGCTACCGATTCTGCGTAATAATCATATCCCGACACAACAGCCGCCGGAGACCAAAACACGGCACTGATATCCAGGCTACGCCCTAAAACCTCGCCAAGTTCCAGCATGACCTGAACAATTGCGGGAACAGTGCGGCCAGATGCGACCGCTGGTCCCAAATCAATGTGCACGGCGGACTGAATATCGGAGAGATCAGCGTTGCAAAAAATGTGGTGCGTTGCCGCTGGCGCAGGGCACGACTGTAACGCATAGGTAAATGCAACGCCGCTAAACAGCAGACTGCCCGATGCGCTCGCCGGATTACTGCCGTCATCCAAGGTGACGCCAAGCCGGTCGAAATCGACGGATTGCCACATTTCCTTCAAATCGGCGCAGCTAGCCGCCGAAAGCAATGCCATAACCGACATACGATCTTCCAATCGAAGTTCCTGTTTGTTCGTATTGGTCGAAACAAAAAGGTTCAAGCGATTTAGCGACCACACATGGTCAACGCGGCGTAGCGTATTAAATTTCGACTTGGCTTCCCAGTTCGACCACCCGGTTGCTGGGCAGCTTAAAGAACTCCATGGCGTTTGCCGCATTGCGCAACATCCATGCGAAAATCTTTTCGCGCCAGATCGCCATGCCGGGGATTTTCGACGCAATAAGCGTCTGCCGCGACAGGAAGAAGCTGGTGTGCATCATGTCGAACTTTGGACCGCACAGATCGACCATATCGAGGGTCGCGGGGACATTGGTTTCTTCCAAAAAGCCAAAGCGCATTTTGACGCGATAGAATCCTTCGCCAAGGTCTTTGCAGATAATCCGTTCGCCGGTTTCGACAAAGGGAACATCTTCGATTTGCACCGTGAGAATGATGACGCGTTCATGCAATATGCGGTTGTGCTTGATATTGTGGAGCAAAGCCGAAGGAACGCCGCTCGCGGCAGACGCCATGAAAATTGCCGTGCCCGGAACCCGCGTGGCGCTGTTTGCAGCCGATTTGATGAAGATTTCCATCGGCATAGTGCTTTCGGCCATACGCTCGCGCATCAGCGCGCGTCCACGTGACCAGGTCGTCAGCAGGGTGAAGATCACCAAACCAATCAGCAGCGGCACCCAGCCACCCGAAGGAACCTTGAGCAGGTTTGCACCGAAATAGGCAAAGTCGACGATGAAGAACAAAGCCAAGATCGGAATGGCTTTCCACTTTGGCCATTTCCAAAGCGACACGAGCACGACTGCGATCAGGCAGGTATCGATAAACATCGCACCTGTCACCGCGATACCATAAGCCGCGGCCAGGTTTGACGAAGACTGGAAGAACAGCACCAGCAAGAGGACCATCACCGCCAGCCCCCAGTTGATTGCCGGAATGTAAATCTGCCCTGCGGCTTTTTCGCTGGTGTGCAAAATGCTCAAGCGCGGCATGAAGCCCAATTGAATGGCTTGCTGGGTCAGCGAGAAAGCCCCCGAAATCACGGCTTGGCTGGCGATAATCGCGGCCAAGATCGTCAATATGATAACGGGCGTGCTAATGATGTCCGGCACCATCAGGAAGAACGGGTCACGAATGGCCATCTGGGCTTCCTCAGGCGTCATCGACAGGATCATTGCCCCCTGCCCCATATAGTTCAGCATCAACGCTGGCAGAACAAAGAACAGCCAGCTGAACTTGATTGGGCGCCGCCCGAAATGCCCCATGTCAGCATAGAGCGCCTCGGCTCCGGTAACGGCCAGCACGACAGTGCCCATCGCGACAAACGCGCGGAAGCCATCGGCGTAGAAAAAATAAAGCGCATTTAGCGGGTTCAGAACATCGAGAATGATCAGCGGCATCTTTGTAAGATGCATAATGCCAAGACCGGCAAGCGTTGCGAAATAGACCAGCATGATCGGCCCGAACCATGCGCCAACCTTGGCCGTCCCGCGCGATTGGAACGCAAACAGTCCACCGATAATCACGATCGATATGGGCAAGATCCAGGCACTAAAGCCCTGGCTGACATATTTCAGACCTTCCGCCGCGGACAGGATCGACATCGCAGGCGTAATCATGGAATCGCCATAGAAAAGGGCGGTTGCAAAAACGCCAAGCATCACGAAAGGCGCGGTCCATTTTGCGCCCGCAGTCTGGCGGTTAATCAGCGCGAGAAGGGCAAGGCTTCCGCCCTCTCCCTTGTTGTCAGCTTTCATGATCGTGAAGACATATTTGAATGTCACAACGATCATCATCGACCAAAAAACGAGACTTAGCACACCATTAATGTGCATCGGATCGGGGGTGATGGGATGATGTCCGGCGAATGTTTCGCGGAAAGCATAGATCGGGCTGGTCCCGATGTCGCCAAAGACAACGCCAACTGTGCCAACGCACAGGGCGAGCAGCGACCCCTTTGGGGCATGACTTGCATGGTGATCTTGTTCGCTATGACCAAAATCGTCTGCGGCTTGCGGTCCAACCATTTCGTTTCCCCGGCGTTTGCCCCGATTGCCTCTAGAAGCAGTCAGGACGCGCGCATTAGCATGGGCACCAACCCATCACAACAAAGCAATGATGTCAGCTATTGATAACAAAAATAAATTATATCAGCTACTTAGCTGCATTTTCGGCTTGGGCATTAACGGCCTGCGCCTGCAATGCCTTCGCCGCTTGCAGTTGCGACTCAATACGTGCCTTCCACTTGGCTTGCGGTGTCGCGAGCGACACGGTCTTTTCCCACAGCAAAATGGCCCCGTCGAGGTCACCGGCAAAGAGCCGAGTTAGCCCCGCGAAATAATATGGCGCAGGATAATTGGGCCGGATTGCCCGCGCCTTATCAAATGCCAATTGCGCAGGTGGCGACATTTGGCCTTCACTTGCGAGCATCAGCTGCAAACCCAATGCGGACCACAAATCCGGATTGTTCGGGTCTTTGCGCAAACCCGCTTGAATATAAGATGCCGAAAGCGTGTAATCGCCCTGCTTGGCGAATGAATCCGCGGTGACAAGCCAGCGTTTTGCGCTGCCAAAGCTTTGGTCCATATCAGCCCGTATGTCGACCAACTGGGTCGCGGCGACTTCGCTTGCCGCCAGTGGCTTGGCCGGTGACGATGGTGTCGTGGGCCGTCCCTGAAGCGCATATCCCGTCATCCCCAATAGAATGACAGCTGCGGCAATCTGCCACAAACCTCTCGACGATCGGACATTCCAGACGAGCACGGCCAGGCTGAGTACCGCCAAAATGCCAAGTGCAAACCAACCGTTCATGCGCCCCTCCGGAATAGTCCGCGCGCCAGCCAAATGCCCGCGATCAGGACCAACAAGGGCGTCAACCAAAGCAACAGCCCTGCCCCCTTCATATCAGGTTCAAAGCTGACCCATTCACCGTAGCGCGCGATCATCCAGCCACGAATGGCCTCGGGCTTTTGCCCCGCTGCAATTTGTTGCCGCACCTCCGCGCGCATCGTACCCGCCATGTGCGCGTCACTATCGGCGATAGATTGGCCCTGGCATTGAATGCAGCGCAAGCTGTGCATCAACTTGGTCGCCGCCGCTTCCTGTGCGGGATCAGGCAGCTGACGGTTCGCCAATGCGGGCGTGGGGCCGCTGCCTTGCGCGAACACGGGTGTTGCAAGCATCAGAAAGATGAGCGCCAGCTGTCTCATTTCGCGGCGTTCACTTTTCCAATCAGCATCGGGACATGTTCAGCCCGGATATCGCCGATATGCTGATACAATATCGTGCCGTCACCGCCGATGACATAGGTTTCCGGGACCCCTGACGATCCAAGCTTAAGCTGAACCACCATTTCACTGTCCGATCCAATCCGCTGGAACGGGTTACCGAATTCGTTCAGGAATGCCGCAACGTCTTCGGGTCTGTCGCGAATGGCGATAGCGTCAATTTCAACACCTGCCCTTTTCAAGGCGTCGAGATACGGCGCTTCCGCCTTGCACGGAATGCACCAGCTGGCAAAAATGTTCAGCAAACGGGGCTTGCCGTCGACCATATCGCCGCTGGCCAAGCCTTCGACACCCGCCGTTGCTGCGGGCAATGAAAATGCAGGCAGCTTTTGCCCAATCATCGCCGAATGCACCTGTTCGTCTTTCGGCACAGCCAGGCCGTAAATCGCCAGACCACCGATAAAGGCGACCACCGCAAGCGGGATCCACAAAAGCCAAGGCCGGTTCATGTTGTCTGCCACTTGTTTTTAGCAGGCTTTTTCGCGCGCCGGAACATGCGGCCAAGCAGCGCAATGATGCCACCGACCGCGATCAGCAGTCCGCCATACCAGATGAACGATACAAAAGGTTTCCACCACAAGCGCACCTGCCAGCGGCCATCGCCCTCTTGGTCAGGCTGCGCGATGACGGCATAAAGTTGGCCATTCCAGCGCGTCAGCAATGCCGCCTCGCTCGTTTGCATTTCAGGTTTGAAAAACTGCCGTGATTGCGGACGAAGCACAAAGGCATTGCCATTTTTTACGGCATGCATCTGGCCCTCAACAGCAACCCAATTGTCCCCGACAACAGGATTGACGTCGTCGAGCTTCACTTGCCAGCCCGCAATTTCCGCGCTTTCGCCCGGGGCAAGCGCGGTCAATGTTTCTGATGAAAAGCCGGACTCTGCCGCCATGCCGAAAACACTGACGGCAATGCCGAAATGGGCAATGACCATCCCGAATACAGGTAATGGTGTGCGCAGCAATTTGCGGCCGCGTAAGGGCAGCCAAGCGGCGACAGCCAGTGCCAAGGACAAGGCAATCCCAAGCAATGGGAACAGTCCAACATCCGGCGCGCATTTCCACACGGCGATGCCGCTCCACAACAAAATTGCAGCGCCCCCGATAAGCCAATATTTTAAGCGTTTGATATCATCGCGGCGCCAGCGCAGCATCGGGCCAATCAAAAGGGCAAGCATCAACAGCACAGCGATTGGCACCGTTGCCTTGTTGAAATAGGGCGGACCAACCGAAATCTTGTCGCCCATCGCTTCGGCGGCCAACGGGTACAGCGTGCCGATGAGCACCACCGCGAGGATAACGCTGAGGAAGATATTGTTCGCCACAATGCCGCCTTCGCGGCTGATAAGTTGAAACGGCTCACCTTGCTTGACCGAACCAATGCGCAAGGCAAAAATCACAAACGCAAGGCTGGTGTAAATCAACATCAAGGCAAGAATGAACGCCCCACGCTCTGGATCGACGGCAAATGCGTGGACGCTGGTCAAAATACCCGACCGCACCAAGAACGTCCCAGCCATCGACATCGCAAATGCAACGAGCGCCAGCATGATCGTCCATGCGCGCAAAGCGTTTCGTGTCGCAAGTACGCTCACCGAATGCAGAAGCGCGGTTGCCGCAAGCCATGGCAGCAGCGATGCGTTTTCAACGGGGTCCCAGAACCACCAGCCGCCCCAACCAAGCTCATAATAAGCCCAATAGCTACCGGCCGTGATGCCGATGGTCAGGAATATCCACGCCGCCAACACCCAAGGCCGCATGGCGCGAGCAAAGGCAGGCCCAACCTGATTGGTCAACAATGCTCCTACCGCAAAGGAGAAGGCGATCGAAAGCCCGACATAGCCAAAATATAAAGTCGGCGGATGGAACGCGAGGCCAACGTCCTGAAGCAGCGGATTAAGCCCATTCCCTTCAACAGCTGCAGGCACAAGGCGTTCAAACGGGTTTGACGCGAACAAAAGGAACGCAAAAAAACCAAGGGCAATGAATGCCTGCACCACCAGCGTGGCATGTAGCGTTTTGGACTCAATCCGCTTTTCCAGCAGCGCAATCGCAGCGCCGGACACCGACAAAACCGAGACCCACAGCAGCATCGAGCCTTCATGGTTGCCCCATGTGCCCGCAAGCTTAAAAATCAGTGGCTTATCAATGTGGCTATTGCTGGCGACCAGCAACACCGACAGGTCGGTTACGTAAAACAACCACATCAGCGCGAGAAACGCGAAAGCGCATAAGGCACCTTGGACATAGGCCGCAGGCTTAATGAGCGGCACAAGCTGCCCTGCGCCGCCGCGCAACAATGTCATGCCACCCACAAGCTGCAACAGCGCCATTGCGGTGGCCAGCCACAATGCGGCAAGTCCTGCCTCTGCCATCATGTCAAAGCCTTCATTTTGAAAGCGTGTCCTTTGTGTGTTCGGCGGAAGTCATGTCGATATCCGCCAGTTCTTTGGGCACATAATTTTCGTCATGCTTGGCCAACAGACTGTCCGCTATAAAGATGCCGTCGGGGCCCAGCCGGCCATCTGCAACGACACCGGATCCTTCAACGAACAGATCAGGCGTAATACCGCGATAGGCGACCTTTTGCGTTTTATCCTTGTCCTGCACCGTAAAGATAATCGAAACGCCGTCGGCGGCGCGGACGATTGAGCCCTTTTGCACCATCCCGCCAAGGCGGATGGCTTTGCCGGGGGCAACATTGGCGCTGGCCAAAGTGGTGGGCGTGTAAAAATAAGAGGCTTCTTCGCGCAGTGCCGCCGCTGCGATCAGGCCAGCCCCAATCAAGGCGCAAACCGCGATCACGGCGAGCAGGAGGCGTTGATGCTTGGGCTTCATGGCTGCTGCCTCAATTCATCTGCCGATGCCTCTGTGCGACGCATGGCAAGATAGCTGGAGATTACAAGCCAGCTAATACCCACGCCCGTAACGGCGAACGACGCGATAATGAACGGTGCGTGCGGCATCAATAGTCCGCCATCCGGCGCATACGCGCCTCAATCCGCATTTCAGCCAAAGCCGTGCGCATCCGCATCAACACCAACGCGCCGAACAACAGGCTGAAGCCCGCAACAGACACAAAAAGCGGCACAAGATAAGCTTGATCGATGGAAGAGCCACCCAAGGTGATGCTCGCCTTTTGGTGTTGGCTTTCCCACCAGATGACGGATCGGTTGATGATCGGAATGTTGACGGCACCGATGATACCGAAAACAGCGGCAACGCGGCTTGTATCGCCCTTCTCGCTCGATGCGTTCGAAAGCGCGATATATCCAAGATAAAGGAAGAACAGCACCAGCATGGATGTCAGCCGGCCATCCCACACCCACCATGTTCCCCATGTTGGCCGCCCCCAAATCGACCCAGTGATCAGGCAAATCGCCGCAAAGGTCGCACCGGGGACCGCAATCGCACGGGCGGACACGCCGGCCAGTGGATGACGCCAGACCAACTGAACGATGCTCGCAATCGCAATACCGGTCCAGCCGCCCATACCCAGCCAAGCGGCGGGTACATGAACGAATATAATCTTTACGGTATCGCCCATGAGGCGCTCAGTCGGCGTGAAGAACACACCCCACAGGCAAGCCCCAAGGGTCAAAGCGATGCCCATCCACAACAGCCAAGGCGTGAGTGGCTTTGCAATACGCAAAAAACGGGCAGGATTAGCGAAACGATGCATAAGTCGGCGATGCATCTAGCACCGCCAAAGCGTTACGCCAATGGATTCGGTATCAGCGGCCAATAAGCTTTTGTGCCATATTGTCGGCGACTTCAGCCGGTGTTTTGCCGGTCGAATCGCTTTCATTCCAGATAGCAGCCAATCGCCCTGCAATGGCATCGATGCGCCGGTTAATCTCGGCATCGTCAGCATTTTCGATCTGGCGCAGGACGTTGATAATGCCGCCTGCGTTAATGACATAATCCGGCGCATATAAAATACCGCGGTCGGCGAGCATCCGCCCTTCAGAGCCGGTTGCCAACTGGTTGTTTGCACCACCGGCCACAGCGCGCACTTTTAACGCGGCTACGCTGGCTTCGGTCAGTACCGCACCAAGCGCGCACGGGCTAAACACATCGGCTTCCACCGTCATAATGGCATCCGCAGCAATACTTTGCCCACCCAATTCACGCGCAAGATCTGCAGCGCGCTGCGCGTCAACATCTGCAAGCGTCAGCTTGGCGCCCTCTGCCGCCAGATAACGCGCGAGCCCGCCACCGACGCTACCAACGCCCTGAATGGCCACATGGACGCCATTAAGGTCGTCGGTACCGAGCGCATGCTTGACCGCTGCCTTGACGCCCAGAAAGACGCCACGCGCCGTATATGGACCGGGATCACCACCCTGGCCCGGAAGTCCGGCAACATGTGGGGTAACCTTGGAAACGGCAACCATGTCCGCTTCGGAAATGCCCACATCCTGCGCAGTGATATATTTGCCGCCGAGCGAGTCCACCGCACGTCCAAACGCTTCAAGCAGTTCTTGCGGCTTTGCCCGCTGCGGATTCGCCAGAATGACGGCTTTACCGCCACCTGCCGAAAGTCCGGCCATGGCGTTTTTATAGCTCATACCGCGCGATAAACGGAGCGCGTCGGTGATCGCCGCCTGTGAGTCGGCATAATGCCAGAAACGCGTTCCGCCCGCTGCTGGCCCCAAATGAGTCGAGTGCACGGCAATGACGGCCTTGAGGCCCGTTGCGCGATCGTCAAACACATGGACCGCTTCATGCGAGTCAAAATCTGGCAAATCCCAAATGGCGGGCATCTCGTCACTCCCAAATACGGACGAATTCATTCCAACGGCAATCGGAATCAAATTACACATCGACGTAATAATATTACGCAATGCGAAAGTCACTCGGATTATGCGGGGGGAATAAATGGGGCGACCGAGGGGTCTTGAACCCCCGACCTCTGGTACCACAAACCAGCGCTCTAACCAACTGAGCTACGGTCGCCATAGCGCCACTAAGGCAGGCGCGTTCCTATATTTTGGCCTTAAGATTATCACATGCCGGGCGTCAACCCGGCACGCTGATTATCTTACTTCTTAAGGCTAAGGCCACCAAAGCGCTTGTTGAACTGCGCAACGCGGCCGCCTGTGTCGAGCATACGGCCCGAACCACCGGTCCATGCTGGGTGCGAAGTCGGGTCAATATCCAGAGCCAATGTGTCGCCTTCCTTGCCCCAAGTGGAGCGTGTTTCGAAGACGGTGCCATCGGTCATCTGCACCTTGATCATGTGATAATCGGGGTGAATATCGGCTTTCATATATAATTCCTTTGTTCAGCGACCGGTTTCCGACCGGAAGCCCTAAATTCGGAAGCGCCGCGCATAGCGGTGGACGCCAGTTATAGCAAGATTCAATTATCCGCGAATGTCATCACGCTGGCGGATCGGCGATCATGGCCATGAATTCGGCTTCCGCCGCGACCTGATCGCCCATCATCGCACGCCCCGCGAATTTGCAAACCCGCGGACGCTTTTGCACAAATTCTACATTCAGATGCAGCAAACAACCGGGCTCGACGGGTGCACGGAACTTCGCATTGTCGATCGACATGAAATACACGAGCTTGCCCGAACCAATCAACCCAAGGCTCTCCATCGCTAAAACGCCAGCCGCTTGGGCCAGCGCTTCAACAATCAGCACGCCGGGCATGATGGGCCGTCCAGGGAAATGTCCCTGAAAGAACCCTTCATTGATCGTTACGGCTTTAATCGCGCTGATGCGCTCATCAGGGACAAGCTGTTCAACGCGGTCAACCAGCAACATCGGGTAACGGTGCGGCAGCACCGACATAACCCGGCGGACGTCATAGTTGCTAAAATCAGCTTCGCTCATTCCGCTTAGCGGCTTTCAGGCTGTGCTGCAGGGTTTGCAGGTGCGGCAGCACGTGGCTGAGCCGCAGCGGCCTGAGCGGCTTGCGCCTGCGCAGCGTTGTTAAACAACTGCTGAATTTGCTGATACAAAGCGCCAATCTGACGCGACGGGCGCCAGCCAGCTGGTGGTGTGATCGCTACTGATGGAACAGCTTTGTCCAGTTCAGCGGTAATCGCAGGCGTTACAAAAACCGCTTCCGGTGCCCAAATAAATGCGTCGGGCGCCAAAATGACGTTAATTTTCTTTGCGGTAATGACTGCCTGCAGGGCAGCATCATACTTCAACGCGACCTGCTCAACGGCATATATTTGCGCCAAGATAATCGGTTCCTGAAGCGCGTTAACTTCCTTTTGCTTGGCATCAAGCTGCGTCAGCAAAGGGTTTTTCGCCTTAATTGCAACGTCGAGCTCAGCCTGCGTCAGCTCTTTATCCTTATTGGTATCAAGCTGCGCATTGATGTTGTTGATTTCCTGACCCTTGGCCTGCATCTGCTGAACAACGCCTGCGTATTGCGTGCCGATCTGCTGATACGCCGAACCGAGCGCCTTTGAACGGGCAATAGCGACCGCTGGTTCGGCGGCTGCAATACCGGATACCTGAGCCGTTGCAGGAACAGCGATGGCTGTTGCGGACAAAAGAGCTGCCACGATGGCGGTGTTACGAATTTTCATTAGAATTGAGTTCCTACGTTGAATGTAAATAATTTGGTGTCGTCGCCAGGCTGTTTTAGCAGCGCACGGGCAATATCAAGCCGGAACGGTCCAAAAGGAGAGTTCCAGTTTACGCCAAAACCGACCGACAGACGCGGCTTCCATGTGTCACCAAGGAAGCGTTCTTCGAAATACAGCGCAGCGATGCGCGCCGATCCGTCGGCATTGGTGGCGGTGGTTGACGTCTGAAGCTTTCCTTCGGTGTCCACAAAGTAATATAGCGGCGCACCCTGCGTGGTATTCTCGCGTAGCTGAACTGTCTGCAATATAGGACGAGTCACGTCAAAAACCGAACCAACATCGAGGAACAAAGATGGGCGCAGACCCAGTTCCCTGGCGCCACTGCCCAGCGGAATCTGAAGCTCCGCGCGGCCCATATAATAAGCCCGACCGCCGATGGCATCGTCTTGAAGCTGGCTCCGGTCCGTCAATGCCGTGTTCACGGCTACGCCGTTGACGACTTCGCCTTTAAATAACACGCGCTGGACCCGAGGACCGACGCCACGAATATCGAAGCCGCGCATTTGAGGCTCCCCAAGATAAAAGCGGTCGGTCAGACGTACATCGTCAATGCCCTGTGATACCGAACCGCGATTTTCCAGCGGGTGAATGTAGCCCCCTTCAAACGACAGTCCGAAAACGAAGTTACCAAATGGCTTCCAAAATTTGTCGGCGTTAATGCGCGTTTTTGCATATTTGACGCTGCCGCCAAGTCCTGCGAAATCTTGGCTAATACCAATGCTCTGGCCACGCGTTGGACGGATCCGGTTATCGCGATCATCATATAACAAGGTGTAACCCAGCGATGAAGTCAAACGCTTACCGATTGCATCGCACAGGAAACGTCCGGCGGCGCAATCCAGATTACCATCCGCATCAATGTCGTTAAAGTATTCGGGACTTAAAGTGATATCATCTTGACTCAAGCCATAGCGTGCCTGGAAATAGATATATTCGTTCACCGGCACACCAACGCGCAGTTGGAACCCGGTGGTTGCCTGCTCATAGGTTGTGTTGCGTTGATTGTTGACGAAGTTGAAACTGTTCAAATCGCGGCGAAAAATATCGCCGGACACCGCAATTGAACGGTCAAACAGATATGGTTCCGTAAACCCGATTTCAGCGGACTTTGAATAGGATGAATAAGAGATATTCGTCCGCAATTCCTGGCCAACACCGCGGAAGTTCCGCTGCCTTACGGAACCTTGGAAAATGAAGTTTTCAATCGACGAAAAACCAGCCGAAAGCGACAATTCGCCCGTTGCCTTTTCCTCGACATTGGTCGTCAGCACGATGCGGTCGGACGCGCCACCCTGCACTTGCTCGACTTCGAGCTCTTCCTGAAAATAGCCAAGCGACTTGATGCGTTCTGCGGTGCGTTTCACCTGAATGCTGTTAAATGCGTCGCCTTCGTTCAAACGGAACTCACGGCGAACCACCTTGTCTTGGGTCAGCGTATTGCCGTTAATGTCGATCCGCTCAACGAACACCCGCGGCGACTCCGCCACGTTGAACGTGATGCCCATCGTCAGCGTTTCTTTGTCGCGCTGGAAATCGGGGTTCACGTCGGCAAAAGCATAACCAAATAGACCAGCGGTTTCCGAGAGGCTTTCGACCGTATCTTCGACCATCTTGGCATTGTACCAAGTGCCCTTTTTCATGCGCAATGTCGCCGTAAGGCGTTCAGAATCGAAATCGCGGATTTGGCTCTCAACCTTCACATCGCCGAATTTGTAGCGGTCGCCCTCTTCCACCACATAAGTGATGATGAAATCCTGCTTATCGGGTGTTAGTTCCGCAATAGCGGATACCACGCGGAAATCCGCATAGCCCTGCGTCAGATAAAACTGGCGCAGCTTTTGTTGGTCAAATGCCAGACGATCAGGGTCATAGCTGGTGCCTGAGCTAAAGAAGCGGTAAAAACGCGATTGCTTCGTCACCATTTCGCCACGCAGGTCGCCATCGGAAAACTTTTCGTTGCCGATGATGTTGATCTGCTGGACCTTTGATTTTGGACCTTCAGTGATTTCGAAGACGATATCGACGCGGTTCTGATCCAACTGGACCAGCTTGGGCTCGACCACCGCAGCAAAACGTCCCTGACGCTTGTAGAGTTCAACGATGCGCGCAACGTCTGCGCGGACTTTCGAACGGGAGTAAATCTGGCGTGGCGCCAACTTAATTTCAGGTTCGATTTTGTCGTTCTTGATGCGCTTGTTGCCTTCAAGAATGATGCGGTTGACCACCGGGTTTTCGCGCACTTCAATGACAACCGCGCCCGAATTGTTGCGCACGGCGACGTCCGCAAATAATTCAGTCGCGTATAAATCTTTCAACGCTTGATCGGCAGAAACCTGAGTCCAAGGCTGTCCTGTCCGCAAGCGGATGTACGACCGGACCGTATCGCCCTCGAGTCGCTGGGTCCCAACGACAGTGATGGACTTGATTTGATCGACCGCAGCTGGCGCAGTCGGCTCAGCGGTAGGCGCCGATGGCGTTGCTTGCGCAAACGCAGGTGTCATCGTGCCTGACGCCGCAAGGGCCGTCGAACCCATTAAAAAAATGCCAACGCTTTTGAGGTTGCCGAAAGGTCTACTTTTCATTGTCATCCGATCTGATGTCCGGGCCCCACCGGGAGTTGGCTTATTGCCGCTAAAACGGTTTTGCGTCCCTGCCCCA
>JBILOZ010000133.1:0-5240 GCA_044374245.1 Sphingorhabdus sp.
TTTTGAGGTTGCCGAAAGGTCTACTTTTCATTGTCATCCGATCTGATGTCCGGGCCCCACCGGGAGTTGGCTTATTGCCGCTAAAACGGTTTTGCGTCCCTGCCCCATGCAGCGTCCGCAATCAAGTATACATCGCCTTCAGCCGCTTTCAAAAAGCCCGAAAGACGCGAGGTCATTAAATGTCACCATAAGCATGAACGCCGCGAGCATAGCAAAACCTGCACGAAAAGCCCACTCCTGCACCTGCGGTGTTGCTGGGCGTCTGCGTATCGCCTCAATTCCGTAGAGCAAAAGATGTCCTCCATCGAGCATCGGGATTGGCAGCAAATTGATGAACCCCAAATTAATCGAGATGAGCGCCGCCAAGCTTACGAACGTTAATATGCCAAGGCTCATCGCTTCGCCGGAAACTTTTGCGATTTTCAATGGCCCGCCAAGTTCAGAAAGCGGGCGCCTGCCCGAAATAATCTGCCCAAGGCCAGTCATCTGCTGACGCAAGACATTGCCTGTTTGCAAGACAGCGGCCCACGGCGCCTCCAATATCCCGACTTCACGGACTTCCACCTTGCTGGCGCCAACGCCAATACGGCCAATACGATATTCGTTGCCAAAGCGATCGACTTCTTTGACTTCGGCCACGACGGTTTCTTTTTCCAACCGCTCGCCATTGCGTTCGATTTCGATGGTAACGCGCTCACCGGGGATCATGATGCTCTCGTTGGCCATCTGGTTAAAGGTTTCGATGCTGCGTCCATTGAATTTTACTACGCGGTCCCCTGGCATCAGGCCCGCGACGGCAGCAGGGCTTCCGGGCTGAACCACATCCAATACCGGCGGTGTAACCGACTTCCCGAATGCCAGCAGAAAGCCCATAAAGATCAGTATCGCGAGCAAGAAGTTCACCGCAGGCCCAGCAAACACGATCAACGCGCGCTGCCACAGCGTCTTGGACTGAAAAGTCTGGTTGCGTTCGGCTTCGGGCAGTTGCCGCCAGCTGTCATCGGCTTGGCTTGACGGGTTCATGTCACCAGCAAACTGAACAAATCCGCCCAATGGCAACAGTCCAATGCGCCACAATGTGCCGCGCTTATCCACCCTGCCCCAAATTTGCGGGCCAAAGCCGATGGAAAATTTGTCGGCCTTCACGCCGAACCAGCGGCCGACGAAATAATGCCCCAGTTCATGCACAACGACCAAAGACCCGATCAGCGCAATGAACGCGATCAGGGTCAAAAAGATATTGGGTGATTCAGTTGCCACGCGTCAATGTCTCCAATTCGTGCCGCGCATAAATCCGCGCATCTGCATCTATGCTGAACAGATCGTCCAAGTTTGTGGGCGCATGCGGTGCATAGGCCGTCAATGTTGCCTCCACCACATTTGCGATATCCAGAAAGCCAATCTGGCCGTGCAAAAACGCTTCGACAGCAACTTCATTGGCGGCGTTCAGGATGGCCGGCTTCGCGCCGCCCTCGGTAATCGCCGTGCGCGCCAAGCGGAGCGCGGGAAAGCGCACCATGTCGGGCTGTTCAAACGTCAGCTGGCCGATGGTCGCAAGATCAAGCGGCTTGCAGTTCGTGGCCATACGCTCCGGCCATGCAAGCGCGCTGGCGATGGGTATGCGCATGTCTGGCGAACCAAGCTGCGCCAGCGTTGAACAATCGTCATACTCCACCATCGAATGAATGACCGATTGCGGATGAACCAAAATGTCGAGCTTATCGAGCCCCACGGGAAACAGATGATATGCCTCAATCAGCTCAAGGCCCTTGTTCATCATCGTCGCGGAATCGACGCTTATCTTTGCGCCCATGTCCCAATTGGGATGCGCGACGGCCTGCGCCGGCGTGACCTCACGCATCTGATCAAGCGAGGACGACCGGAACGGCCCGCCGCTTGCCGTCAGCGTGATTTTGCGCACATGTTCCAGCTTGCTTCCGGCAAGGCACTGGAAAATGGCATTATGCTCGCTATCCACGGGCAGTAACGATGCGCCTGACTGCCGCACCGCGGCCATCATCAATGCGCCTGCGGAGACCAGCGCTTCTTTATTGGCAAGCGCAACGGTTTTGCCCGCCCGTATCGCGGCCATTGTGGGCGGCAGTCCAGCGCAGCCGACGATTGCGGCCATGGTCCAGTCGACATCACGCTGCGCCGCCTCGACAAGCGCCTGCGCGCCTGCAGCCGCCTCGATGCCCGTGCCTTGCAACGCATCTTTCAGCGCGGGATAGGCAGCTTCATCAGCAACAACCGCCAGCTCTGCGCCAAATTCAATGGCAAGCTTTGCAAGCGCAGACGCATTGCCATTGGCGGTCAGGGCGCCGACGCGATAGGCGTCACGATGCTGACGCACGAGATCGAGGGTGGAGAGCCCCACAGAGCCAGTGGCCCCGAATATCGAAACGCTGCGTGTCATCGCTAACTACCCATTGCGCTTTGCGACACGGTGATCAGCCCGGCGACAAATGCGACCGCAATCAAACCATCGGTACGATCAAACAAGCCACCATGCCCGGGAATAAGTCCTCCGGAATCCTTTACCCCTGCCCGTCGTTTCATCCAGCTTTCGAAAAAATCACCGATTTGTGCAACAACGGCAAGTGCAGCGCCGGTCAAGGCAAGGCGTTGCCAACCATAAGTCAGATAAACGTCGCCATCACCCGCGTTGCCGCCCCTGAATGCGTAAATCGCCGCCTGAATAGCGATCATCATCAAGCCAGCGCCAACCATGCCACCCAGCAAACCAGACCATGTTTTGGATGGGCTGATGCGCGGCGCTATTTTTGGCCCGCCGAATGTCCGCCCCGCGAAATATGCGCCGACGTCGGTACCGATGACACCAGCGATGAGCATGATTGTGGGCGTCATTCCAAAAAACGGCGCGCTAAACAGCAATAAAGTGAAGCAAGCGAGCCCAACGTACAAAAGCCCGCCCGCAAGCCAGATGATACGCGCGGGCACATTGCGGGCAAACGCAACCGCGAGCTTTGCAAATTCCCAGTATACGCCCAATCCGACCAGAACGATCAGCGCCATAAACGCATAGCCGCCCAGCCAGATCGCGCCGATAGCCACCGACATCATGGCAACGCTCGACAATGTCCGCACGCCTAAGTCGGAACGCGGCTTCGTCAAAGGAACAACCTTATCGGTCATCGGCCACCATAACGGCGCTCACGCGTCGAAAACTCTGTCAAAGCCTGTGCCAGCTCATCCTTGCTGAAATCGGGCCACAGCGTGTCTGTAAACCAGAATTCGGCATAGGCTGCTTGCCACAGCATGAAATTCGACAACCGCTGTTCGCCCGACGTCCGGATCAAAAGGTCTAACGGTGGCAGACCTGCGGTGTCCAAATTGGCTTCGATAGATTCTACCGTAATCTCACCCTGCGCAGCGGCGGAACGGGCCGCGCGCGCAAGCTCGTCCTGCGCGCCATAATTCAGCGCAACGGCCAGCGTCGTGCGTGTGTTCTGTGACGTTCGGGCAATGGATTCTTCAAGCATGTCCACAATATCGGGCGCTAATGCTTTGTAATTGCCTATTATCTTTAAACGGACATCATTGGCCGCAAATTGATCGAGATCAGATTTGATGAATTCGCGCATCAACCCCATCAGGTCGTTGATTTCATCTTCGGGACGCTTCCAGTTTTCGCTCGAAAACGCATAAAGGCTGAGCGCTTCCAAGCCGAGCTCTCCGGCTGCCCGCACGATTTTGCGAACAGTCTCAACGCCTTTTTTGTGCCCCATCGCCCGCGGCAACATGCGCTTTTTCGCCCAGCGTCCGTTACCATCCATAATGATGGCCACATGCCGCGGCATTTTTCCAGTGCCGGCCTCAATGCGCTCTTGGGCTTCAGCGACCGCCATCACGTACCTATACCCGATGAGGTTAAAGGGCTGGCCAATATCACTGGCTAAGGATTTCCTTTTCCTTGTGCGCAGCAGCGTCATCAACGGCCTTGATCATCTCGTCGGTCATCTTCTGAACTTCAGTCTCAAGCCGCTTGCGATCGTCCTCGCTGATTTCCTTCTTATTCTCGTCGGTTTTCAGCCCGTCATTCGCATCGCGGCGCACGTTGCGGATCGCGATCTTCGCCTTCTCCGCATATTGACCGGCAAGCTTAGCCAGCTCTTTGCGGCGCTCTTCGGTCAAATCGGGGATAGGCAAACGCAATGTCTGGCCATCGGTAATCGGGTTGAGGCCCAGGCCCGCCGAACGGATAGCTTTTTCAACGGGTGTCACGTTTGAACGGTCCCAAACCTGCACCGACAACAACCGCGGCTCAGGCGCGCTGACCGTTGCAACTTGGCTCAATGGCATGTGTGAGCCATATACTTCGACCACTACGGGATCGAGCAAGGTCACGTTCGCACGGCCCGTGCGTAAACCGGAAAGGTCGCTCTTAAAAGAATCAACAGCGCCTTTCATGCGGCGCTCGACATCAGTCTTGTCATATTGCGGCATGATTCAATTTCCTTCGCTTGTTACCACAGTAGAAGTGCCGCTTCCGTCCAGCACTTTCAAAATATTGCCCTGTTCGCGGATGGAGAACACCACGATTGGAATGTTGTTGTCACGGCAAAGCGACACGGCGCTCGCGTCCATAACCTTCAGATTATCTGCCAACACCCGGTCGTAACTCAATGTTTCATAACGGGTTGCTGTCGCGACCTTCTTCGGATCGGCGTCATATACGCCATCGACCGACGTGCCCTTGAACAAGGCGTCACACTGCATTTCGGCAGCACGTAATGCGGCGCCGCTATCGGTCGTGAAGAACGGCGCACCAACACCGGCGGCGAAAATAACGATCCGGCCTTTTTCAAGGTGACGTTCGGCGCGGCGGCGAATGACAGGCTCGCACACCTTGTCCATTTCGATGGCCGACTGGACCCGCGTAGGGACGCCAAGCTGCTCAAGCGCATTCTGCATGGCCAAAGCATTCATGACCGTTGCCAACATGCCCATATAGTCCGCCTGAGCGCGATCCATACCCTTGGCAGCACCGGCCATTCCACGGAAGATGTTGCCACCACCGATAACGAGGCACAGTTGCAGCCCGGTATCTTGGGCTGCCTTCACTTCTTCGGCCACGCGCGCGACGGTATCGGGGTCAATGCCATAGGCCTGATCCCCCATCAGCACTTCGCCCGAAAGCTTAAGCAATATACGACGATAGCCGTGCGCGCTCATAATGTCCCTCGTCCCGATACAATAATGGCGCCCAGCTATAGGAG
>JBILOZ010000134.1:0-5211 GCA_044374245.1 Sphingorhabdus sp.
TGGAAAGCTGTCGGCTGCAAAAGGCTGTGTCCATGTCATTAAAGCGATGCCCTTAAAGGGAAGGGGGGCAATACTCAATCATTTTGTCGGCTATGTCTTGGCCGGGCAAAAACCGTCACCCAATGGTCAGCGCATCGATTGCGCCTTGCAGAATGAATGCCGCTGCGCCGCTGTCGATTTTTTCGGCCCGTTTTGCGCGGCTCATGTCGGCGGCAATCATGTCGCGCTCGACAGCTTGCGTCGACCAACGTTCGTCGCGCAACAAAATCGGCAGGCCAAGATCCGCGATGTTGCGCGCAAAAGCGCGGCTTGATTGGCTTCTGGGGCTTTCGCTGCCATCCATATTGAGCGGCAAGCCAATGACGATGCCGCGCGTGGGGCGGGTCGCAATCGCGGCGCTGAGCAACGCCTTGTCTTTGGAAAACTTGCTCCGGCGGATCAGGTCGGCGGGCGATGCAAATGTCCAGCCCGCGTCGCAAAACGCCGTGCCAATTGTTTTGGTGCCAATATCGAGCCCGATCAACACGCCGCCGTCGGGCAGCTGTTCCAGAAAATCGGCGACAGCGTCAAAAATCATTTCTGAAGAAACTTCCGCAGCCGCAACGTGGCATCCGCCCGCACATTCGCCCAAAACAGCGGGAAATCATACACATGGTAATTGTTGCCCGGCAGGACATATGGACCAACTTCGGGCGGATCGCCGATCAATAGAAAGCCCTTTGGATCGCATCGTGCGGGTACGGCACCAACGACCAGCTCGCCGGCTTCCATCGACGCATCTGGATTTAACGTGCCCAAATTGGCCTTCATCTCTGCCGCAGCTACTGCACCACCGTTCAAAGGATTGGTGCACAACATTGCAGTGCCTTTGCGGCTTTCGCCGTTGAAGCCCGTCGTTGCGTCATAGACTTTTGATATGCGGTCATATTCGGCCGGCTCGGCAAAGCTCTGCCACGCCATGATGCACCCCGTTTGATCCGGACCCGAACATGCGGGCAGCCCCATCCCAGCGACATCATTGTCCACGGAAATTGGCCAGCCGACAACATAAGCGGCGACGATTCGTTTGGCGATTGGTTTGCCTGCAACGCGATCCTTCAACAGATGTGTAAGGTGCAGCGCGCCTTGGCTATGGCCAGCCAATATAATCGGCCGGTCTTTTTGCACCTTCGCTACAAATTCATCGAACGCCAAAAGAACGTCTTGATATGCGGCGTCCAACGCCAGTTGACCCTCGGGTTTGGTGGTTAGGAACGAGCCAATGGCGGCCTGACGATAGCGGGGCGCCCACATTTCGCCGGTGCTGGCAAATGGCGAAGCTAGGCCACGCAGGAACAACCTAGCGCGATCCTGCGATTCCGCATCGTCCAGCGGGGCATTCCAATGGTCCCTGCCGATATAGGATGTTGGGTGAACGAAGAATATCGCCGCTGATCCACGAACTTCTGGCTTGGCCGCGCCCATAGGCAACCAGTCCGCTGGATTTTCGGCCTTGCCGGGCCGCGCAAACCACATATCGTTGCTGGCATATTTGTTTGGTTCAAATGCCGCCTGTTTTTCGAACTTTGCCGTTGGCACGAACGCCAGTTCGGTGAGCTCGGCCTCATAAATGCGGATAACGAAACCGCCCGCAATGACGAGGACGATGAGCGCTGCAACGATATAAATGAATTTACGAGCCAAGTTTATGTCCTGAAATTTTGATGCGATTTAGCCGATTGGACAAAAATAGCATCGGAAAATTGAATGCAGCCTGAAAGATTAAGCTTTTCCGTTGAAGCGGGGCAGGCGCAATGCTAGCGGCTGGCTCATGTCTGTAGATAAAGATACCGTGAACAAAATCGCACGGCTTTCGCGTATCGCGATTAGCGATGCAGAGGCTGACAAGATGGTCGGCGAACTCAATGGCATTCTTGCCTGGGTGGAGCAATTGGGCGAGGTCGACGTCACTGGCGTTGAGCCGATGACGGCTGTCATTGCCAATAAGCTGCGCCTGCGCGACGACGTCGTCACCGATGGCGATGTCCGCGACAAGGTGCTTGCCAATGCGCCAGCGAAGGAAGGCAGCTTCTTTGGCGTGCCCAAGGTGATTGAATAATGACTGATTTTTCGAGACTGGGCGTAGCTGCCATCCGTGATGGCGTCGCCAACGGCGAATTCAAAGCTGTTGAGGTTGCTGAAGCGCTGAACACCCGCGTTGCTGCGGCAAAGGCACTGAACGCCTTTATCGTGGAAACACCTGAAATGGCCGTTGCGGCTGCGCAAGCGGTTGATGCCGACCGCGCGGCGGGCAAGCCACTGGGCAAAATGGCAGGCGTACCGATTGGCATGAAGGATTTGTTCTGCACCGAAGGTGTGCAGACGACCGCTGCAAGCCATATGCTGGAAGGCTTCGTCCCGACCTATGAGTCGACGGTCTCCGCCAATCTTTGGAAGGCTGGGGCAGGGATGTTGGGCAAGCTCAACCTTGACCAGTTCGCCATGGGTTCGTCGAACGAAACCAGCTATTTCGGTAATGTTATTTCGCCTTGGCGTCGCAATGACGGTGGCAACGCTGCACTTGCGCCGGGTGGTTCATCGGGCGGTTCGTCCTCGGCCATCGCGGCGCGGTTGTGCCCCGCTGCGACAGGTACTGACACCGGCGGCTCGATCCGCCAACCAGCGGCATTTGTCGGCATTAGCGGTATCAAGCCAACCTATGGCCGCTGCTCGCGTTGGGGCGTTGTGGCATTTGCCAGTTCGCTTGACCAAGCTGGCCCAATGGCACGTGACGTGCGCGATTGCGCGATCATGTTGGAAGCCATGGCAGGCTTTGATCCAAAGGATTCGACCTCGCTCGATTTGCCTGTGCCCGCATGGGAAGCAGCTTTGAACAGCGATCTGAAGGGCAAGCGCATTGGCATTCCCCGCGAATATCGTCTTGATGGTATCGATGAAGATATTGCCAAGATGTGGGATAATGGCATCGCATGGCTGAAGGATGCAGGCGCGGAAATCGTCGACATCAGCCTGCCGCATACAAAATATGCGCTGCCTGCGTACTACATCATCGCCCCTGCTGAAGCGTCATCGAACCTTGCGCGCTATGACGGCGTCCGCTTTGGCCTGCGCGACTTGCCTGAGGGCGCTGGCCTGCAGGACATGTATGCCGCAACCCGCGCCGCTGGTTTCGGCGAAGAAGTGCGCCGCCGCATCATGATCGGCACCTATGTGCTCAGCGCTGGGTTCTACGACGCATATTACACGCAGGCGCAAAAGGTCCGGGCCTTGATCGCACGCGATTTCGAAAATGCATGGGCAAGCTGTGACCTCATCCTCGCGCCAACCGCACCAAGCGCGGCCTTTGGCTTGGGTGAGAAGAATGCAGACCCATTGTCGATGTATTTGAACGACGTGTTCGCGGTGCCTGCCTCATTGGCTGGCTTGCCCGCGATGTCGGTTCCGGGCGGCCTCGACAAGCAAGGCCTGCCTTTGGGGCTGCAGATTATCGGCAAGGCGCTTGACGAACAGGCTGTGCTCAACGCCGGCCTCGCGATCGAGCAGCGTTCAGGATTTACGGCGGAAGCCGGAGAGTGGTGGTAATATGAGCGAGTACCGCATCCAGGGAAATACCGGTGAGTGGGAGGTCGTGATTGGCCTTGAAGTTCATGCGCAGATCACCAGTGAGTCCAAACTCTTTTCGGGCTCATCGACCGGCTTTGGCGCAGAACCGAACAGTCATGTGAGCCTTGTCGACGCAGCGATGCCCGGCATGTTGCCCGTGCCAAACCGCGAATGCCTGCGTCAGGCTGTGCGCACCGGCATGGCGATCAATGCGCAGATCAACCGCTGGTCGCGCTTTGACCGTAAGAATTATTTCTACGCCGATTTGCCGCAGGGCTACCAGATTTCGCAACTGTATCACCCCATCGTGGGGGAGGGCGCAATCGAGGTTACGTTAAACGAAAAAGACCCCGATAGCCCGACCAAAAAAATCGGCATCGAGCGCATCCACGTCGAGCAAGACGCAGGCAAGTTGATGCATGACCAGCATCCAACCATGTCTTTTGTCGATTTGAACCGCTCGGGCGTTGCGCTGATGGAAATCGTGTCGCGTCCTGACATTAGCAGCCCGCAAGAGGCTGGCGCGTATCTCAAGAAACTCCGATCCATCCTGCGCTATGTCGGATCGTGCGACGGTAATATGGAGCAAGGCTCCATGCGCGCTGACGTCAACGTGTCGGTCCGCAAGCCCGGTGGTGAACTGGGCACGCGCACAGAGACCAAGAACGTCAACTCTATCCGCTTCATGATGCAGGCGATTGAGTATGAAGCGCAGCGTCAGGTGGACCTGATCGAAAGCGGCGGCGCAGTGGTTCAGGAAACCCGCTTGTTCGACCCGAACAAGATGGAAACGCGCTCGATGCGGTCGAAAGAAGACGCGCATGATTATCGTTATTTCCCCGATCCTGATTTGTTGCCGGTCGAACTCGATGACGCGTTTTTGGAGGAATGCCGTGCGTCCTTACCCGAACTTCCCGACGCAAAACGTGCGCGTTATGAAGTATTGGGCCTTACCGCATACAATGCCGCTGTTCTGACGGCGGAAGCCGAAACGGCGTTTTGGTTTGAAGATTTGTTGGCCGAAGGCGTCGATGCCAAGCAGGCGTCGAACTGGTTGATGTCCGAATTGTTCGGTGCGCTGAACAAGCTGGGCAAGACCTTGGACGAAAGCCCGGTCAATCCAAAGCAAGCCGCCGAGCTTCTTGGCCTGGTTGCTGATGGCACGATCAGCGGCAGCATCGCCAAGCAGGTCTTTGAAATCATGCTTGAGACCGGGCAGGGTGCATCTGCGATTGTCGAAGAAAAAGGCCTGAAACAGACCAACGACACGGGCGCAATTGAGGCAGAAATTGCCAAGATCATGGTCGCCAATGAAGATAAGGTCACCGAATATCGTTCGGGCAAAGACAAATTGTTTGGCTTCTTCGTGGGCCAGACGATGAAGGCGATGCAGGGCAAGGCCAATCCGCAAATCATCAACGACTTGCTGAAAAAGGCACTTGGTTAACAGACGATAAGGGCGCAGCGGCGGTTTTGCCGCTTCTGCCCTTGCCCTAGCGGGGCTTTCCCGTTAGAGGCTCCCGTCGTTTGTGAAACGGCAGCTTTTCGTAAGCGGGCGTGGCGGAATTGGTAGACGCACCAGATTTAGGTTCTGGCATCGCAAGGTGT
>JBILOZ010000135.1:0-5208 GCA_044374245.1 Sphingorhabdus sp.
GAAGCACTTGCTCTCGCAGCATAATTTTGGGCCTCACGGTCTGAACTTATACTAAAAGAACGCGGCCGGACCGGCCGGGCAACAGAAAGGTTACGGCGGCCCGGGGGGTGCCGAGCAACAGAAACCCTCCACCTAATCCCGCATTTTCAGGAAAAGTGGGAACCGGCTTTCCTGTTACAAAATGCGCGCGCTATTGAATCGCCGAGCAACAGAATCCCGGGACTTTTCGTTATTTACTGTGATGCTGAGCGTTAATCCTCGCCGAAGGCTGCATCCAATTCAACCGCCTGAAGCATTTTGGCGGCAGCGATAAAAACGGCGCCCGTGCACAGCAGAAAGAACACTTTCCCGATGTTGCCGGGATATTGGATCATATACTCCTGCCCACGCTTCACTGCACCCAGGCCAAGCGCGAAGGTGATCATAAAGACCTCCAGCTTCGTTTTGATCGTGAACAGGCGTAGGATGCGTTTCATAGTTAACTAAATACGAAGCAATGCCCGTGCCAAATCAGCATTTGCAGCGGTGACGATGGTTAACGGACGCGCTGATTGTAAGAAAAACCGACAGTCAGGCTAACGCGGTCAGATCGCACATAGTTAACAGTGCCATACGCGCCGCGCGTACCTGATCCATAAATGACGCATCGCCCAATTGGTCCGGCACAATCGAATCCGGCCAATATGCAGCAACCACGCTGGCAATCTGGTCGAGCTTAGCCTCATTGGCGATGAAGCGCGGATCGACTGTGGCGGGATCCGCAACCACACGCAGCCGCAAACAGGCGGGGCCGCCGCCATTGGCCATCGATTGGCGCACATCGACGGGGACGAGCTTGCGAATTGGGCCATTGCCCGCGACCATCTCGCTCAGCCAGCCCCAAACCCGCGCATTGTCCTGCGCCTCGCTCGGCAGGATCAGCGCCATTCCGCCGTCGGGTAGGCTCACCAACTGCGCATTGAACAGATAGCTTTGAATAGCATCGGCAAGGCTGACCCGTTCGGCAGGCACAATGATGATCTCTGCCTCGGGCAAGAGCCGCTTGATATCGGCGTAGGTCTGCTCGGGATGTTCAAACGCCTGCTCATGGGTGAAGAGCACATGTTCATTGGCGACAGAAACGACGTCATTGTGGAACGCGCCAGCGGCAATCGCGACCTCGGATTGTTGAACGAACAATGTTTTTCCGGTGTCTAGCCGGTGCGCCCGCGCAATGGCTTTCGATGCCTCAATATGCTGACGGGCAGGGAACGGGCCGCCTGTTTTACCATAGACAAATATCTCAATGCCCGCGTCCCCATGCGTTCGGCACAGACGCATGAAGTTTGCCGCACCTTCATCGCCAAACGGCGCTGGAACGGGCTCGTGCACTGCAAAATGTGCTTCATCGTCAAATGCCAGTTTTAACTGCGCAAGCGTTCCGGTCCATTCATGGCTGCGGTGCGCCATCGTCAGCAGGTTCGCCGCAGACAGATGGCATTTGCCATCCGCTGTATCGGGCGCGGGGGAGACGGTCGCTGCATTGGCGGCCCACATGGCCGACGCCGAAAAAGCCGCGGCGCGGATATGAGGTTCGGCCGATTGCATGTCGCTCGACAGTCCGGAAAGCCAATTTTGGTTCGGCCGGTCGAGTGGCATGAAAAAACCCTGCGCTAATCCAAGCCGCAGGTTCGCGCGCATCTTTTCGATGCCCTGTAGCGCAGCAGCCCTTGGATAAGATGGTGCGCCCGCATTGTTTGACGATGCCAGGTTGCCAACGCTCAATCCTGCGTAATTATGGCTTGGCCCAATAATCCCATCAAAGTTTATTTCGACCAAAGCCATGATCAGGTGCGCTCGACATAGGTTGCAGCATCGCCTGCTGAAACGTCCAATGCGCGTGCACAATTGCTGTCGATAATGACATTGCCGCCTCTGTCATCGATCCAGCCATAGGCGGCCTTAAACGTATGCAGACGGCCCAGCGTTATCAGCTTTTTATCACCTGATTTATGTTCGCCAACGTCATCGCTGACGGCAGTTATTATGACGTCTTTCGCGTCACGGATGCTGCGGATTTGATCTGTACGCGCGGTCATGGTCGGGCCGCCGTCAAAGATATCGATGTAATTTTCCCAAGCAAATCCCTCGTTCTCAAGCATACGCATTGCAGCGCGGCCTGAAGGATGCGGAACGCCGATGACGGTCTTTGCACTGTCGGGAAGCATGGCAATGTAGACAGGGTGCTTCGGCATGAGGTCAGCGATAAATTGGTTGCCGAATTTGGCGTTGAACTCATCCGCCTCTTGAAAGCTCATGCCGAAAAAGCGGCCAGCGACACCGTCCCAAAACGGCGATCCGCCAGCTTCGTCGATGACGCCACGCAATTCTGCGATTGTACGGTCGGCAAATCTGGCACGGTGGTTGCGAATGAACAAATATCGGCTGCGCGCAATCAGCATGCCTAAGCCGCCAGCCCGCTCGCCGGGATGCAGGAACAATCCGCCAACTTCCGTCGCGCCCTCGAGGTCCGTTGACAGATTAAGGATGTCCGCACGGAACGTCCGCTCAAGTTCAACGCTATGCTGCGTCAGCGCGCCAATACGATAGCTGTAGAACGGCCATCTTTGGCCAACTTTGCCAAATATCTGGCATGTCCCGCGCACTTCGCCGGTCGCGGTGTTTTGCAGAACGAAAACATATAGATCGTCGGCGACTTCCTCACCCACACGGTCGAAACCAGCGGCCGACCGCTCCAGCTTTTGCATCAGAGCCTTCCGGTCGGGTGGCAGGTTAGTGAACCCGCCGCCTGTCCTTTTGGCCATTTCATAAATTGGCTGAAGATCGTTCACATTTGCCGGACGGATGATGAAGGTCATAAAGTCCCTTTTTCTGATAAGCGCATAATCGTCAGCGCCGATAATTGTGCGCGTTCGACCAAACTTTCGACGATGAGGAATTCATCGGAACTGTGAATGCTGCCCCCGCGTACGCCCATCGTATCGACAACGGGCACGCCGCAGGCGGCGATATTGTTTCCATCACATACGCCGCCGCTGGAACGCCATGCGACTGGGATGCCCAGATCAGCCCCGCATTGCTTAACCAAGCCAAACAGCTTCGCAGCCTCGTCATCAATGGGCTTTGGCGGGCGGCCGAAACTGCCATGCAGGTGCGCGCGCACATCATGTTCATGTTCAATGTCGGCAATAATCCTGCGCAAATCCACGTCCGTCTGCTGCACAATCTCTGGCGTGCGCGGGCGAAAGTTTACCCGCAATATCGCATGGTCGGGCACGACATTATTGGGACCGCCACCGTCAATTTTGGCCGGATTTACCGACAGGCCTTCGCGCGACAGTTGCTTGAACCGCAGCGCAAGGTCCGCCGCCGCCAAAAGCGCGTTGCGTCCATCGTCGGGATTCCGTCCCGCATGCGCCGATTTTCCCGCAATGATGATAGAAAAATTGCCGCTGCCGCCACGTTCACCCGCCAGCGTACCGTCGGGCAATGCGGGTTCATACGTAAGCGCAGCAAGCTTGTTCTGCGCAAGTCGTGCGATCAATTGTGCGGATGATGGCGAGCCAACCTCTTCATCGCTGTTGATGAGTATCTGGTATCCCGTTTGTGCGAGTTTTCCGGACGATTCTGCAGCGTTCAAAGCCGCGAGCATCACGGCGATGCCGCCCTTCATGTCGGCCACACCGGGGCCATTTAGCGTGCCATCGTCAAGCCAGCGCAATGTCTGAAAATGATGGTCTGCAGGAAACACCGTGTCCATATGGCCGGTAAACAGCAATTGTGCCCGACATTCCGGGCGAACGGTCATCAGCAAATGCCGCCCATGCGTCACTGTGGTCACCGTTCCGTCGGATAGCACGCGATCCACAGGTTCGGGCTCAACGAGTGTTACTTCGCCCGGGAGGGCCGAGAATGCGTCCGCGAGCAAATCGGCAGTGGTGGCAAGCCCGTCAAGATTACCTGAGCCGCTGTTGATGGCTGCCCAGCTCTGGACTTGGGCAAGCATAGGTGGTTGCTTTATGGTTTCGAGCGCCTGTCGTTCGCTGGCAGATAGCGTGTGCATATCGCATTCTTAGCCTTGGATCATCCAAAGGGCCACCCCTGCTAGAAGCGTTAACCCACTTCCTTTGCCAGAGCGCACCATTCCGATATCGTGACCGTTTCAGGGCGGCGATCTTCGGCTATTCCAGCGGCGCTCAACGCTTCTAATGCGCCTGCGACGCCCTTCAGGCTCTGTCGCAACATTTTACGGCGCTGGCCAAAGGCGGCGCCTGTTAGATTTTCGAGCACAGACATTTTGACGTCTGCGGGCGCATCCTTGGGCGTGATGTGCACGACCGCAGACATCACCTTTGGCGGGGGCGTAAATGCGGAACGGTGAACAGGCATCGCAATTGCCGCATTCGACCGCCATTGCGCCAATATCGCGAGCCGGCCAAATGCACCCGTGCCCGGCGCTGCGATAATACGGTCTGCGACTTCGCGTTGGAACATCAAGGTCAGGCTTTTCCAATGTGGCGGCCATTCGTTACCGCCCAACCAGCCGACCGCAAGCGCAGTGCCGACATTGTACGGCAGATTTGAAACAACGTGAAACGGTGCACCAATTTCAGCGAAGGGATCGATTTTTAACGCATCGCCCTCAATCACGCGAAGCTGCCCGGGAAATGCCTCTGACAGTTCCGCCAGGGCAGGAAGGCAACGATGGTCGCGCTCAACGGCCAGCACCTGTGCGCCTGCACGCAAGAGCGCTCTGGTGAGGCCACCGGGGCCGGGGCCAACTTCATATACATGCTCGCCCGCCAAGCTGCCGGGAATCGCGGCAATGCGATCAAGCAGCTTTTCATCGAACAGAAAATTTTGGCCGAGCGCCTTACTTGCGGACAAACCATGTCGCGCAATGACGTCTCTAAGCGGAGGGAGCGACACCGTCATCCGCCAAGATCGGCAGCAGCAAGGCGATGAAGCGCCGCAGATTCAGCCATCTTAATGGCCGCAATCATCGAAAGCGGAAGTGCCATATTCTTGCCAGCAATTCCAAACGCAGTGCCATGGTCTGGCGAGGTGCGGACAACCGGCAACCCTAGCGTAATGTTTACCGCATCATGAAAATACAGCGTTTTCAAAGGAATGAGGGCCTGATCATGATATGCGCACAAGGCCGCGTCATAATGCGACCGCGCTTCGGCATGAAACATCGTGTCGGCA
>JBILOZ010000030.1:0-18420 GCA_044374245.1 Sphingorhabdus sp.
CGCTTTGCAAAAGCACTTCGCCAGGTCCGAAACGGATCGATTGCACCTTGCGCCGGTCCAGCATCTGGTTGATCGCCTGCGGGCCGCCGGCCACGCGTATCAGGACGCTATTTGCAAGATTGTCGCTCGCATTGACGGCATGTGCAAGCAATTCGCGCACGGACATTTCAAAGGAATCTTGGCTGCTGAGATATTGTTTGATCGGCTGGCTAAACACCACGATATCATCGCGACTGACGCGTATTTTCTTGTCGAGCGACAGCTTGCCCGCGGCTTCTTGTTCCAAAATCGTCAGTGCGACCCACATTTTGGAGACGCTTTGCTGCGGAAAGCGTTCGGTGTGCCGCCGACCGATAATGTCATCCGAAAATGGCGTGTAAATGGCGATGCCCGCACGACCGGGAAATTTCTTCCAAAGCGTGTCAATGTCATTGCGCAGCTTTTCGTCCGCAGCGGACTGAGCGTTGGTCTGGGCGTTGGTCTGGGCGTTGGTCGGTTTGTCTTCGAGGCTGGGGATCGTGAATGTTGACGCGCTTGGCTTTGCGACATTTGGCTTTTTCTGCTCGGCTTTGGTGGCTTTTGGCTTGGCTGGGGCCGTTTTCGCCGCGCTTGGCTTTTCTGCTTTTGGCTTTCCCGCAGTTTGTTTTTCCGCGCTTGGCTTTTGTGCTTTTGGCTTTCCCGTAGTTTGTTTTTCCGCGCTTGGATCATGCGCGTTGGCGGTCACCGTGATGCCCGTGATCGCGGCCGCAAGACACAGGCCTCCCATCAGGCTGCGTGAAATGAGAAAACGGGAAGGTCGCTTTGTGGACATGATATATGTCATTCGGTCATTTCGTAGCTGCGCCCTGGGGACTGGACGTCGGGGGTGGGGCCTGCACGTCGTTCGATGTCTCAGACGCAGGAATGAAGTGGCTAAGTTCGGGCAGGCTGCTGCCCGTGGTCGTGTATAAGCTCACAAGAAGGACGATTTGCAAAGCCACGACGATAATGAGCACGAATTTGGCGATTTGAAGCGTTCGGCCGAACGCAACGCTGCGCGCTTCTATTTCGTGCCGCATCACATCGGTCGCCATGCGTATTTCGGACACCGACGATGCATGATTGTGCTGCAGTTCGACCAGCTCTTCTTTCAGCGCCTTCACCGATGCGATGAGTTCGGCATGATGTTGGCGCGCGTCGGCTTGAATTTCGTCGATATGGCCGCGGACCATCGCCTCAGCGCCAGCGGGCTTAACCCCGGCAGCCTTCAGCAATTTGCCCAAGCCTTCCAGTTTTTTCATGTCTGAGGTCATCGCAGAAAAATCAGTGCGCTGGATTGGCCAATGACGCTGCCCATTGGCGTCGAAAGGCGGCCTGTTGAGGATTCAGCAAAGCAAACTCGGGCATTCATACTGGTGCTCCTTAAGGGGCGCATTAAGATGCGCGGCGGCCGTCCTCCAGTTTAGAAGCGCTTGTTTTCAATTGTTAACAATGTGCGCTCTGTTGAGGCGCGGTCAGTATAGGCGATTTTTGTGGCATTTTCCATCGGCTTGATGCGCGATTGACGCAGGCCGCGGGGCATGTAATTCTTCATCTTGGCAAGAGGAGATGCAGATGGCGACAAAAGCGGGCAGCGGAGCTGGAAAAAAGGCCGGAACAAAGGGTGCGAAAAAGAAAGGCGCACCATTTTCCAGCGTTGCAGGGGCGTTTGACGCCGCCAATGATGCCACTATGGCGCTTGGCCCATTAGCAGGATTAGCGCGGGAGGATTTCATCGGCGCAATCGGCCTGATGCTCCGCCAGACCGCCGCCAACCCCGACAAGGCGTGGAAGGCAACCAGCAGCTTTTCCGAAGATGTCGTCAAAATCATGACCGGAAAGTCAGACCTTGCGCCGGATCCCAAGGACAAGCGTTTCATGGACCCGGCGTGGACGTTTAACCCCTTCTTCAAAGCGGGCGCGCAATATTATCTCGCGGTGCAAAAGGGCGTTAAAAGCTATATCGAGGATTTGGAACTCGACGCACTTGAGCGGGACCGTGCCAATTTCATCTCGCAGATCATCATTGATGCAATGTCACCGACCAACACGCTGATCGGCAATCCGACCGCGCAAAAACGGCTGGTGGACTCCGGCGGACTCAGCCTCGTGAAGGGACTTAAAAACGCCTATAATGATATGGTTCACAACGACATGATGGTGAGCCAGGTGAACAAAAAGCCGTTCAAGCTGGGCGAGAATGTCGCAACCGCAAAGGGGGCAGTGGTCTATCGCGACGAACGTTTCGAACTCGTCCAATATGCGCCCACCACCGACAAGGTGTTTGCCACGCCGCAGCTGACGATCCCGCCACAGATCAACAAAATGTATATCAACGATCTGTCGCCCGAAAAATCGATCATCAAATGGCAGACCGACCATGGTATTCAGCCATTCATGATTTCATGGCGCAACCCCACCGACGATATGGGCGTGTGGGGCATGGCCGAATATATCGAAAGCTGCATCAAGGCGCTGGATGTTGTTTGCGAGATTACTGGCAGCGACAAGGTCAATATTTCGGGCGGCTGTTCGGGCGGACAGACCATGTCCGTGCTGCTGTCCAAGCTGGCGTCGATGGGTGACACCCGCGCCAACGCCATTACCATGATGGTGTGCGTGCTTGAACCCAAACCCGGCGATACGGAGGCGTCGAGCCTTGTGTCGCACAATGGCATTGCGCTGGCACGGCAACGCGCCGCGAAGAAAGGCGTTATTGAGGGCAGCAGCCTTGCGCGCGGCTTTGCTTGGTTGCGGCCAAATGACCTCATCTGGAACTATGTCATCAACAATTATCTGCTGGGCGATGATCCGCCAGCGTTCGATATATTGTTCTGGAATGCCGACGCGACCAACCTGTCATCGGCATTGATGGGTGATTTCTTGGAGCTGTTTGAGGCCAATGCCTACGCCGCGCCGGGCACGTTCGAAATTGCGGGCCACACGCTTGACCTGACCAAGGTGACGGGCGACCTGTTCGTTTTGGGCGGGACGACGGACCACATCACGCCATGGCGCGCATGTTATCGCTCGACACAATTGTTCGGTAGCAAAAATGTCGAATTCATCCTGAGCCAGGCTGGCCATATGCAGGCAATCCTGAACCCGCCGGGTAACCCCAAGGCGAAATATTGGAAACATTCAAACGGCAAGACGCCAGCCGATGTCACCGAATGGATGAAAGGGTCCGAAGAAGTTGCCGGCAGCTGGTGGCCACATTGGATGGAATGGCTCCACGCGCGATCAGGCGCAGAAGTCGCAGCCCCCGGTACGCTCGGCAGCAAAAAGCATCCAGCGATGGAAGCCGCACCGGGGTTGTATGTTTTGGAGTGAGGGGATGTTGCCACGTCGGCACGATGCCGAAATGGCTCTTTCTTCCTTGCACAGCGGAGTCCATGCGCTAAACTCTGCGCAACGTCGGCGATAAACGCGGCAGGGGAACCCATATGACCAAAAACCGCGCCCCAAATTTCAGCATGGAGACCGTTGACGGTCGTACTTTGCGGGTTGCGGTTTGGCGGGCGTCGAAGGCGACGAAGAAGCTGCCGATATTGTTCTTCAACGGCATTGGGGCGAATATTGAGGCTATGGCGCCGATGGCGGAGTTGCTCGATGACCGCGATTTTATCACTTTTGATATGCCCGGCATTGGTGGTTCGCCCGATCCGGTGGTGCCCTATAACGCTTTATTGATGGCGCGCATTGCGGCGTTGTTGCTTGACCGGTTTGACATGCCCGTGGTCGATGTCATGGGCGTCAGCTGGGGTGGGGCGATGGCGCAGCAATTTGCGCTGCAATATGGCGCGCGCACGAACAAGCTTATCCTTGTTGCGACCAGCGCTGGCATGTTGATGGTGCCGGGCAATCCCGCCGCGCTGGTCAAAATGGCTGACCCGCGGCGTTATATAGACCCCGATTTCATGGCGAAGCATTTCAAGACGCTGTACGGCGGTGTGGTGGGCAACAAGGCCGAGCATATCGGCCGGATTACGCCGCCGTCGAAAACGGGATATTTTTATCAGCTGATGGCGATGATGGGATGGACCAGCGCGCCGTTTCTGCCATTCCTGAAAACGGAAACGCTCATCATGATGGGCGATGATGACCAGATCGTCCCGCTCGCCAATGGCAAATTTCTGAATTTCCTCATTCCAAACAGTGAGTTGTTCGTGGTCGAAAATGGCGGGCATTTGTTCTTGTTGAGCCATGTGGAAGAGAGCATAGAGGCGATCCGCGGTTTCCTTGACCGCGGCGCACACAAGGCGCGCAAAGCCGCCTGATCTTCTGTGTGAAGGTCGCGCTTTCTTTTTGGCGCTGACCCGTTAGCCTGCCGAATCAGGCAATGACGGGGAGTAGGGCATGCGGCATATCGCAATTATCGGTTCCGGTCCGGCGGGATATTACACAGCCGAAGCCGCGCAGAAGAAATTTGGCGACGATGTGCGCGTGGATATCCTTGACCGCTTGCCCGTTCCCTTTGGCCTCATCCGTTTTGGCGTTGCCCCCGATCATCAGTCGATCAAGGCGGTAGCGGGGCGTTATGAAAAGGTCGCCTTGTCCGACAATGTCCGGTTTGTCGGCAATGTGACTGTCGGCAAAGACGTCAGCATCGACGAGCTTCAGACATTATATGACGCGGTCATTCTCGCCACCGGCGCGCCGAATGATCGTCCGCTGGATATCGCTGGCGCAGATCTGCCGGGCGTTTTTGGCAGCGCTGCCTTTGTCGGCTGGTATAATGGCCACCCTGATTATGCCGACCTTAAGCCGCCATTGGATGGCCGGCATGTCGTCATTGTCGGCAATGGTAACGTGGCGCTGGATGTCGCGCGCATATTGTCCAAAACGCGCGCCGAATTTGACGGTTCGGACATCGTTAGCCACGCGCTCGATGGGCTTGATCATTCGGGTGTTGAGGACATCACCATTTTGGGCAGGCGCGGGCCGCACCAAATTGCGATGACGCCCAAGGAACTCGGCGAACTCGCGCATTTGCAGCGGGCGACCCCGCGCGTCGATAAGGACGATCTGCCCGACATCGGCGAAGATGCGTTGTTGGAACCCGGCATTCGCAAGTCCGTCACGCATCTGCGCGAATTCGCAGCCATTCCAGAGGCGTTTCGCGCGGATAAGCCGATCAGCATCAATTTTGACTTTTTCGCTGCGCCCATCGCGATTGAGGGCGATGGCAAAGTGCAGCGCGTTCGCGTGGAGCGCATGCGGCTGGATGACCAGTATCGCAGTGTTGGCACGGGCGAGAGTTACACCATCGATTGTTCCATGGTCATCAGCTGCATTGGCTATCAAACGCCGCCCATTGACGGCGTGCCGTATGAACATGGCCGCGGCCGCTTTGCCAATCTGGACGGCAGGATATTGCCGGGTCTCTATTGCGTCGGCTGGGCCCGGCGTGGTCCATCCGGCACCATCGGAACCAACCGGCCCGATGGATATAATATCGTCGATGCCGTGGCGGAGGATATGCCCATAAGCGCCGACAAAGATGGCCGTGCCGGTCTGGATGCGCTGCTGGCGTTACGCAAGGTCGACATTGTCACATTCAGCGACTGGAAGAAAATTGAAGAGGCAGAGATTGCCCGCGCGCGCGATGGCGCCCCGCGCGAAAAGTTCGTCCGTATCGAAGACATGATTGCCGCCAGCCAATAATTTCGCGGCGCTAGCGTTTATGTCATCATAATTACGTTAATGCTGCGCTACAGGAACATCCTGTTGGAAGATATATAAAGGGCGCAGCATGTTCAAAACCATTGGCATCATTACCGGCGTGGACGCCGAAGCCGCTGCGTTGTTCCCCGGCCAAAGCGCCAATAGCGAACCCTTACACGGTTTCATGGTCCGTCAGGTCCAATCCGGTGGCCGCAATATCGCCATCACCTGCAGCGGCATTGGCAAAGTGAATGCGGCGATGGCCGCGATGATGCTGGTAGAACATTATCATGCGGATTTGCTGTTGGTGGTCGGCACTGCGGGTAAATTGAGCGATCATGACGGCCATTGTTTCCAGATCACGCAAGCCGTGCAGGGGGATTATGGCGCCTCGCGTGCCGACGGGTTTGTGCATTATCGGGCAGGGGCATGGCCGATAGGCGAGGCGCACGCCGAACCCTATCACGCCGCGATCATGCCAGAGACGGGGCTACCGAAAGTGCGGATCATCACAAATGACTGCTTCATGGAAAACGACGACCATGGCCGCCGCCTGCACCGCGTTCTTGGCGGCGACATCATCGATATGGAAACCGCAGCCGTTGCCCAAGCCGCAGCCCGCATGGACGTGCCATGGGCGGCGATCAAGGCGACGAGCGACAATGCCAATGGCGACAGCTCGGGCGATTTTCAGGCCAATTTAAAACGCGCCGCCCGCCAAGCCGCCGAGGCAACCGAACGGATGATATCGGCGCTGTAAATGGCTTAAATTAGCAAGCCAACGGCATGAATGACGATGCCCGCCATGCCGCCGACCAATGTTCCGTTAATGCGGATGAATTGGAGGTCGCTGCCCACGGCATTTTCGACGCGGTCGGTGATGGTTGATGCGTCCCAGCGGGCGACTGTATCGGAAACGAGGGTCACGATATTGTCCCCGTAATTTTCGGTGGTGCCGACAATCGCGCGGCGCGCGAAGCGGTTGATTTGAAGCTTTAGGCCTGAATCTTCCTGAAGCCTGCCACCAAGCTTTATCAGGGCATCGCCAAAGCTGCCCGCCAGCGCGGCATCGGGGTTGCGTGCGGCCTTTAGCAGGCCATCGCGGCCCTGATCCCACAGGCTGTTGATCCATTTGCCCATCGCGGGGTTTTCGAGCAACTGCCCTTTCCAATGCGCGACCTTCGCCTGCAATTCCTTGTCATGGCGAAGGTCGTGCGCAAGGCTGGCGAGGCCCTCTTCGCCCTTTGCACGTAAAGGGTGATCTGGGTCTTCCGCCATTTCGTGCAGCAGCTTGTTCAGCCCATTGACGATGGCGTTCGCCAATTTGTCGTCAAGGCCCGTCCAGCGCATGATTGTGTTGGCGCGTTCCTCCACCATTTGACGAATGAGATGCTCATTAGCCTCCAGCGTGGCCGAGGCCCATTTGATGATGCCGTCGAGCACAGGAATATGGCGGCGCTCGCGGATCATCGCGGTCAACAATTGGCCGAGCAGCGGGGCAATATCCAACTTGTCGAGTTGCTTGCGGATCGCGCCCTTGGCCACACCGCCAAGCCGTTCATCATCCAGCGCGGCGATGATATCCCCCAATAGGCGCGAGGCACCCATGCGCATGCGGCCTTCGCCGCCGGCTGGCGCACTCAAAAATTTGCCCATTGCACCCGCGACATCCATACGCTGCACGCGGCGCGCGACAACCTTGGTTGTCAGAAAGTTGGTGCGCAGAAAGCTTGCAAGCGTGCGGCCAAGCCGTTCCTTGTTATTCGGAATGATCGCGGTGTGCGGAATGGGGATGCCAAGCGGGTGGCGGAACAGGGCGGTGACGGCAAACCAGTCGGCCAGACCACCGACCATGCCAGCCTCTGCAAAGGCGCGCAGAAAGCCCCAATAGCCGTCATAGCGGGTTTCCATATATTTGCCGAAGACGAACAAGGCGGCCATTGCCAACAGCAAGGCCGTGGCGATAATCCGCATCTGACGCAGTTCAGCGTCGCGTTCGGCGTACCGGATTTTCTCCGACTGTCCCAGTTTATCGGCGGATTTCACATCACTGCCTTAGCCAAGGCCTGCCAAGCTGCCAAGTAAAGCGTCACTCCGCAGGCTGAAGTCCGCCGAGGTCGTCCTTGCCCGCTGATTTGCCAGTTGCCTTTGCGGGCGTGGCGGCGGGCGGAGCGACATCTTCGCCATGCTTGTCGGGATCATAGGTCAGCAACCGCGTGCGCAACCACGGGCCAACGCGCTTTTCAAAACCATCGGCAAGGCTGAAGCCCGCAGGAACGATGAGCAACGTAAGCAAGGTTGAAACGATCAGGCCGCCGATCACGACGGTACCCATTGGCGAGCGCCACTGACCGTCGCCACCAAGCGAAAGCGCAGTTGGCACCATGCCAGCGGTCATGGCGACGGTGGTCATAACGATTGGTTGGGCACGCTTATGCCCTGCTTCCATGATGGCTTGGAACTTGGGAACACCGCGCGCCATTTCTTCAATCGCAAAGTCGATCAGCAGAATGGAGTTTTTCGCGACGATGCCAAAGAGCATCAACACGCCGATGAACACAGGCATGGAGATTGGCTGTCCAACAAGGCCAAGGGCGATCAAACCACCCAATGGAGCCAAGAGCAGCGAACCCATATTGACCAAAGGCGACATGAAGCGATGGTACAAAAGCACCAGCACCGCGAACACCAGCAAGGTTCCGGAAATCAGCGCCACGAGGAAGTCGCCCTGCATTTCCTGTTCCCATTCCTGGCTACCAAAGGGTGCACGCGACACGCCCGTAGGCAGGTTTTTCATGATGGGAAGGTTGTTAATCTTTGCGTCCGCAACCGATGACACAATGCCAGGGGCAAAATCCGCGCCGATGAAGATGCGGAAATTCTGGTTCCGGCGTTGGACCGAGGTGGGGCCAGCGCCAAAGCTGATGTCCGCGACACGGGATAGTGGAACAGAACCGCCACTCGCCAATGGCACTGGCAAGTTGCGGATGACATCCAAGTCCTGACGCGATTCTTTGGCAAGCATCACGCGGATCGGGATTTGACGGTCAGACAGCGAAAATTTTGCGCTATTCTGGTCAATGTCACCCAACGTCGCAACGCGGATTGTCTGGCTGAGTGCTACCGTCGATACGCCAAGTTGCGACGCAAGGTCATTACGCGGCGTTATGATCAATTCGGGACGCTGCAAATCAGCGGAAATACGCGGCGCGCGCAGTTCGGGCAGCGTCTTCATCTGCTCCACAAGCGTTGCCGCTGTTCGGTCCAGCATTTTGGGGTCTGATCCGGACAACATGACCGAAACGTCGCGACCTGAACCGCCGCCGCCGCCGCCCGGGCCATTCGCCTGAAACGTAACGCGTGCGTCGGCGATTTTGGTGAGCAATGGTGTCAGATCTTCTTCAAACTGCTGGCTGGTCCGCGCACGGTCTTCATGCAAAGTGATGAACATGCTCGCGCCGCCTTCGCGCACGCTTTGAAGGGCGGTTTTTACCTCCGGCTGCTTTTCGATAATCGCAGCAGCCTCATTGGCCACTTCGCGGGTCCGCTCAAGCGTCGTGCCCGGAACCATTTCAATACGCACACGGCTGAAATCGGTATTGCCGTCGGGGAAGAACTGCTTTGGCAGGATGATTAACAACGCGACGGTCAGGCCCAAAGCGGCTGCGCCAATACCCATCATCCAGCGGCGATGGCCAAGCGACCAGCGCAGGATCTTCATATAGCGGTCGATCCAGCCTGCCTCGCCATGTTCGGCCATGCCGTCGGATTTGAGGAAATAGGCTGCGATCATGGGCGTAATCATGCGCGCGACGGCAAGGCTCATGAGAACCGAAGCGACAACGGTCAGGCCGAAATTCTTGAAGAATTGTCCCGCGACACCGGGCATCAAACCAACGGGCAGGAACACCGCGACAATCGAGAATGTGGTGGCAACCACGGCAAGCCCGATTTCGTCGGCCGCATCAATTGACGCCTGATAGGCGGATTTGCCCATGCGCATGTGCCGGACGATATTTTCAATTTCCACGATCGCGTCATCCACCAGCACCCCGGCAACAAGGCCAAGCGCGAGCAGTGACATGGTGTTGAGCGTAAAGCCCAACAGGTCCAGGAACCAGAAAGTCGGAATAGCGGACAGCGGAATGGCAATCGCGGAAATGATCGTCGCACGCCAATCGCGCAGGAACAGGAACACAACGACGATGGCGAGCAATGCGCCTTCAATCATCGCCGCCATTGAGCTTTTATATTGGCCCTTGGTGTAATCGACGCTGTTGAACAAAGTGATGAAATTTACACCGGGATTTTCTTTTTCGATCTCGGCGATTTTGACCATCGCGTTGTCAAAGACCGTGACGTCGGACGCACCCTTGGCACGTGACATACCAAAGGTGACGACCTGCTTGCCGCCGGCAAATGCCATGGACCTCTGTTCGCTGAAGCCATCAGTGACCTCGGCAACGTCGGCGAGTTTAATCGAACGACCGCCGCCAAGGCTGATTTGCGTTTGGCTTAAGGCGAACGCATCGGTTGCGTTGCCAAGCACGCGCACCGACTGGCGCGATCCTGCGATTTGCGATTGTCCGCCCGACGCGTTGACATTTTGCTGACGCAGGACGCTGTTGATCTGGCTTGCGGTTACGCCAAGAGACTGCATTTTGGCAGGGTCAAGAACGATACGAATTTCACGGTTTACGCCGCCATTTCGGCTAACTGACGCCATGCCTTCAACCGAGAGTAACCGCCGTGCGACGGTATCATCGACAAACCAGCTGAGTTGCTCAAGCGTCATATCACTGGCTTCGACCGCGAAATAGGCGATTGGGTCGCTGGATGTTGCGACCTTGAAAATCTGCGGCTCCAAAATGCCGTCGGGCAAATCGCTGCGGATTTGGTCGACGGCGTTTTTGACTTCGCTGACCGCCGCATTGATGTCGTCGCCAATTTCGAATTCGGCGCTGACCGTCGTGTTGCCTTCGCTTGAGCTGGCATCGATGTTGCGCACACCCTGAACACTGCGGATCGCGGATTCGACCTTTTGCGTGATCTGCGTTGTGATTTCGGTCGGCGCTGCGCCAGGCTGAGAAATCGACACAACGACAACGGGGAATTCAATGTCAGGATCGTTCTGCACGTCCATATTCATGAACGACATGATGCCCGCAATGGTGAGCGCGACGAACAAAACAATCGGAACCACCGGGTTCCGGATGGACCATGCGGATATGTTATTTAAATTCATGATTTATATCCCGACAGGTCCAAAACTTACTGCTTTTTCAAAAGCTTGGGATTGATCGTTTCGCCTGGATTGAGGAAGCCACCAGCGTACAAAACGACGCGTTCGGTGCCATCAAGACCCTGTTCGATAATCAAACCATTTGCAGTGACGGAACCGACCTTCACGGGGCGTTGCTGTACCTTGTTATCCTTGCCAACAATATAGACAAAGCTGCCTTCACGGCCAGTTTGCACCGCGGATTCCGGCAGAACCGGTGCCGTCATTGTGCCAGCCTTAATCTCAACCGAAGCAAATCCGCCGGGACGCAATGCTGTGTCAAAAGGCAGTGCGATACGCGCCATGCCTTGACGGCTTTGGGCGTCAATCATCGGCGCAATCTGCCAGATGCTGCCGTTGAAGGCGCGATCTGTCCCGACTGGGGTGACGGTCGCCGGAATGCCCACTGCAACTTGCCCCAGATCATCTTCGCTTAACTTTGCCTGCAACTCAAGCTCGCCATCTTTGGCGATGCGGAACAGGATTCCGCTGCCTGCGGATACCGTTTGACCGGGTTCAACCTTGCGTTCCAGCACGTAACCGGAAACCGGCGCGCGGACATCAAGCCGTGCGTTGCGCGCACGGGTTTCGGCAAGCTGCGCATTGGCGACGTTAACGCGCGCACGTGTCGCATCGCGTGTTGCGGTCTTGCGATCGACATCTGCTTTTGAAATGAAGCCGCGCTCGACAAGCTGCATCGCACGTTCGAGTTCATTTTGCGCGAGTTGAAGGTCTGCGCGCGCGACACCAATTTGTGCCTCAAGCGCGGCGGCTTGTTGTGTCTGGACCGAGCGGTCAACGCTTACGAGAACTTGACCTTGGCGCACCCATTCACCCGCATCGACATATACCTGAAGCACGCGTCCGCCTTCGCCAACGACACCAACGGGAATTTCGCGGCGTGCCGCCAGCGTGCCCGTTGCGTTAATGGCGCGCACAACAGAATCGCGACCAGGGGCAACCACGGTAACGGTTTGCGCTTGGCCTGCCTTGTCGGCGTCCGTCGGTGCCGCGGTGCTGCTGCCAAAGAAATAATAAGCGGCACCCGCAACGGCCAAAATTGCGACAACAATCAGCGCGATGTTCCGCCGACGCCGATTGCGTTCTGCGTTATCCACCACCACATCGCTACCCAGCGAACTGCTCAAAGTTGTTTCGTAATTCATACCGATGTTCCAAATTCTGTCGCGGGCGCGCGTTACGCAACCCAATGTTTTTATAGCGGAGCTGTATTACCTTAATAAGTCACTGCCTGCAAGCAGCAGAATACCAACAGCTAAACCGCCTTATTGGTCCCTATACGATAGTGGAAAAGCTTGTCCGCAACAATAGGAACTGTCGTCGATATGTTTCGACGAACAACAGTTTGGGGCGCCAGAACAAACACCCCACCAAAAAGATACCATGATCCGTGCGCACGAAAACCCCGCACAAGGCGGGGTCGGTCATTTCGCTGGCTATTGAAAACGCGCGGTCAGTATTTCTGCTGACGCTCGTACAAGTCGCGATAATGCTGAATACGGGTTACGCGCAGGCCGGGCATACCCGACCGGTCGACTGCCCGCTGCCACGACGCAAATTCTTCGAGCGTCAGATCATAGCGTTCGCACACGTCATTGATGGACAATAGCCCGCCATTCACAGCCGCGACCACTTCCGCTTTGCGGCGGACAACCCACCGCGTTGTGCCGGGAGGTGGCAGGCTGTCCAACGTGAGCGGTTCGCCCAATGGACCAATGACCTGCGCTGGACGGAATTTCTGGTTCTCAATCATGATTTTTTCCTGCTCCATGCCCCGCCAGGGTTAACTCGGTTCCTGTTGCATCGATAGGTAGGAGGCGGCCTTTGATATTGCCTAAAGCAGTTTGGTAAACAGGTGGTTCATTAGTTTTTTCTGGTCCGGATTTTTGCCAAAATGAGCCCCCCACCGCGTGTTCGGCATTGGGGGCCGCCGCGAAACAGTGAATTCGGGCAGCGAGATCGTCGGGTTCCGGCGCGCCACATTGATCGGCCTGGTGAAGGAACCGGACCGTCCGGCTGTTCGCTTGACGCAAGCGGGCAGCATCAAGGGCGGATTGCCTGTCCTTCCGGCTGATATCCGAATCGTGGCGTAACGCGTGGTGGGGAAAATTCATTTCCATGGCGCTGTTATAGCACCAGATGTTCTAACAATGGGTAAAGGCGATCTTCAAAGAATGTTAGGCAAGGTTAACAGCCATGCGCCCTCTCCGTTCGCGGTCCCGCGTGGATTCTTACGGAAAACTGGCTTTTAGAAGTTCAAGCCATTAGGGAGGCAGGCACATGACTGACGATATTTATCATTCTGATTTTCAACTCGGGCCTGATCTTGCCGGCAAACGAATCGTTGTTGCGATGTCGGGCGGCGTCGATTCCTCTGTGGTTGCGGCGTTGGCTGCGCGGTCGGGCGCCGAAACCATTGGTGTGACGCTGCAACTATATGACCATGGCAGCGCGGTAAAACGCGCTGGTGCATGCTGCGCGGGGCAGGATATTCGGGACGCGCGCGCCGTTGCCGATAAATTGGGGATCGCGCATTATGTGTTCGATCATGAAAGCCAGTTTCGCGAATCGGTCATCGACCATTTTGCCGATGAATATATGGCGGGCCGCACACCCATTCCGTGCGTTCGGTGCAACATGGGTGTGAAATTTACCGACCTGTTCCGGCTCGCCCGCGAGCTTGGGGCAGATTGCCTTGCCACCGGCCATTATGTGCGCCGCGTTGAGGGATTGGCCGGTGCGGAATTGCATCGCGCTTTTGATCCTGCACGCGACCAGAGCTATTTCCTGTTTGCAACGACCCAGCATCAGCTTGATTATTTGCGTTTCCCTTTGGGCGGCATGCCCAAGCCACATGTGCGCGCGATTGCGCAGGAAATGGGCCTCGTCGTGGCCATGAAGCCCGACAGTCAGGACATCTGCTTTGTACCCGATGGCGATTATGCCAGCGTGGTGCGCAAAATCCGTCCGGATGCAGAGGTCGGCGGCGACATCGTCCATCTCGATGGCCGCACGCTTGGCCAGCATAAGGGCCTGATCCATTACACCGTCGGGCAGCGCAAAGGGTTAGAGGTCGGCGGTCAGCCAGTGCCTTTATATGTCATCCGGCTTGACCCCGCCACGCAGCGCGTGATCGTTGGGCCGCGCGAAGCGCTGGCGGTAGAGGCTGCGCGCGTTATCGATGCCAATTGGCTGGCAGAAATCGCAGACCGGCCCGTGATGGCCAAGGTACGGTCAATGTCCCGCCCGGTTCCCGCCCGGATGGATGGCGAATGGTTGCGCTTTGATACGCCCGAATATGGCGTCGCGCCGGGGCAGGCTGCGGTATTATATGACGGTGATCGCGTGCTTGGCGGTGGCTGGATTGAGGAAACGATGGCGGTGGAAATGGCGACTGCCGCGTGACATAATGTCGATTTCTTAGGGGGGACGAAGTTCATGCATTTGGGAGAAGCACAGCGCGACATGCGCCGGGCATATGTCAACGGCGGGGTTGGTATCTTTGCATCGGGCCTTGTCTGGACATTGTCGGGACTGGTCACCATGAACATCAGCCTGATCGCTGGCATGGCGACGTTGTTCTTTGGCGGCATGGCCATTCATCCCATATCGGTTTTTCTGGCGCGTTCTGTTTACAGACGCGGCAAAACCCGATCACCCAACCCGATGGAGACGCTGGCGTTACAGTCGACGGCGTTTCTGATCATCGGCCTTGTCATTGCGTTTCTGGTCAGCAGCACGTTCAGCCAATGGTTCTTTTCGATCGCCTTGTTGACGGTTGCGGCGCGCTATTTGGTGTTCCAAACCGTATATGGAATGCGCCTCTATCTCATACTTGGCGTCGTTTTGATGTGTATTGCCAGCATGGCGTTCTGGATGCCGGGAGTTACGCCCGCGTTCATTGCGTTGACCGCGGGCATAATTGAGCTTCTGTGTTCTGCATTCATCCTCGTGCCCGCAAAACGTTAGGGTCAGGACCTATTACAGCGCGTCTATTTCTGCCTGATTGAGCTGAATGCAGCCATTTGCGCCGCGGCGTTCGGCAACGGCTTCTGCCAAAAAGGGAACCGACGCGTAAATGCGCTTGTTTTCGGGATCGTCGCTTAGGCGCACGATTTCCAAGCCCTTTTCCTTATCGGTCTCACACGATGCCATATCGCGGCCTTCGATATAACGGCACGAACAGGTGATGTGCGCGCCATAAGCGGCGCCGAGGCGCGCTTGCCCTTTGATGCTGTTCCAGTTCCAGACGAGCCATAAAACCGCGATCACGGCCAATGCTGCGACGATTGTTTTTAGGGTCTTGAACCGTGGCTGCCGTGCTTTTGGTCCAGTTTTTGAAGTTGCGGTTGCCATAGACCCTCCATTTGGTGCATCAAACTGTGATATGCCTAGAAACAATTTCCGCCGCGCCGCAACCGCTTTTTGTGCATTAACTGCACTTGCCCTCGCTGGATGCGGCGCAGAGCCGCCTGCAAAGCCCATTGGCCCTGGCTTTACCCAGATCGCCGACGACGCAGCGGTGAGCCAAGAGAAGCTGGCCGATGCCATCGCACCTTTTTTCGAAGATCCCGCTGTTGGCGAAACCCGCGCTCTGGTCGTCATGCAGGGCGGCCGCATTGTTGCGGAACGTTATGCGCCGGGATACGGCCCTGACACGCGGTTGATTAGCTGGTCCATGGCCAAAAGCGTTACTGCTGTATTGGTTGGCCTGATGGTGGCAGACGGTCGCCTTGCGTTGGATGAGCCCGCGATTGTCACCGAATGGCAAGCGCCGCGCGATAACCGCGCAAAAATAACGCTGCGGCATTTGCTGCATATGTCCTCAGGCCTCGACCACACCGAAATGGCTGAAGGTGACATTGAGATTTTCGATGCGGACACCCCGCGAATGTTGTTTCTGGATGGCCGGGAAAATGTTGCGCGTTACGCCGAAACACGGCCGCTTGAGGCCAATCCCGGCGAAAAATTCGAATATAGCACGGCAACCAGCCATATTCTTGCGGACATCATGACCCGGTCGCTGACCGACAGTAAGGATCCGGTGGTGCGCCGCGACGCCATGCTCGAATATGCACGTGGGCGGTTGTTCGAGCCCTTGGGGCTTACGAGCTTTGTCCCTGAATTTGACCGGAATGGCACCATGCTGGGCGGAAGCATGATCCATGGCACAGCGCGCGACTGGGCCAAGTTCGGTGAATTCCTGCGCAACAACGGGTCGGTTCAGGCCGCGCAGTTGATGCCGACAAGCTGGATGCGCTTTATGAAAACGCCAAGCCCGAATAACCGCAGCTATGGCGCGCATATCTGGCTGAACCGCACGGGAAATGACGCGCGCAATCAGGTCCTGTTCCCCGGAAAAGCGCCATCGGATGTGTTCGCCGCGCTTGGACATCTGGGCCAATTTGTCGTGGTGTCACCGCAGCATCGGTTGACGATCGTGCGGCTTGGGATGACGCCCGATGATCAACTTGATCCGGTCAACGACCAATTGGCAAAGCTCATTTCGGTTTTCCCGAAATGATAAAGTCTAAAAATTAGGCTTTAGCCACCGGTGCGTCGTCGCCAAGGTCTTCGAACCAAGCTTCGACAGGTCCGCTCAGCTTGATAAGCAATGGGTTGCCCTTGCGATCACGCGCTTTGCCGGCCTGAACCTTGATCCAGCCTTCGGAAATGCAATATTCCTCAACGGTTGTGCGGATTTCGCCCTTGAAACGAATACCCACGCCGCGCGACAACAAATCGCCGTCGAAATGCGGGCTCATCGGGTTAATCGACAAGTGATCGGGTGGGGTATCTGCCCCTGCAGCTTTGGTCTCTTCAGTCATGCGCGCGGCTTTGCCGCAAAGCATAGCACTTGGCAATATGGCGCGGGCAGTGCAGGGACTTCAAAATGGAAATTTCGAACAACTATGATGTAATAATTTTGGGCGCTGGCGGCGCTGGACTGATGTGTGCGTTGACCGCAGGGCAACGCGGACGGCGCGTGCTGGTGATTGACCATGCAACGGGACCGGGCAAGAAAATCCTGATTTCGGGCGGTGGCCGGTGCAATTTTACCAACGTCAACGCGACTACGGTACATGCGCAAGAACGCTATTTGTCCGCCAACCCGCATTTTTCGAAGTCGGCGTTGGGACGGTACACGCCGCAGGACTTTATCGAACTGGTGCGCAGCTATGGCATCGCCTTTCATGAAAAAACGCTTGGTCAGTTGTTCTGTGACGGATCCGCGCGCCAGATTGTCGAAATGCTCATGGAAGAATGCGACCGGTCACAAACGCTTGGCGGCCGGGTGGACTTTGCGTTCAATTCCCCCGTTGGCGAGATATCGCACGACGGCAGCGTCTATCATGTCATGTATAACGGCCTGCGCGCATCTGCCGCGTCTTTGGTCATTGCCACGGGCGGCCCAAGCATTCCGAAAATGGGTGCTACGGCATTCGCTTATGATTTGGGCCGACAATTTGGATTGAAGATTGTCGAGCCAAGGCCGGCTTTGGTGCCGCTGACGCTTGGCGGGGATGATGTCCTGTTCCGTGAATTGTCAGGCGTATCGGCTGAGGTCGTTGCCCAGCATGGCAAAACGGCATTCCGCGAAGCAGCCCTGTTTACCCACCGCGGACTAAGTGGCCCTGCGGTGCTTCAGATCAGCAGCTATTGGCGGCCAGGTGACCGTGTTGGGATCGATTTCCTGCCGGATCATGATGCGCCGGCATGGTTGTTGTCCGAAAAGCGCGCCCGGCCAAAGGCGACGCTGAAATCGACGCTTGATCGGGTCCTTTCAGCCCGATTGGCGGAGGCTTTGGCGGATAAACTTGCGCTGCACGGGAACCTTGCCGACCAAAGCGACCGTAAGCTGGCAGAGGCAGGCGCATTGCTCGATTGTTGGCCATTCGTCCCCAATGGCAGTGAGGGCTATGCCAAGGCGGAGGTCACGCTTGGCGGGATCAGCACCGACGGCCTGTCGCAACAGACAATGGAAGCCAAGAAAATGCCGGGGCTGTTTTGCATTGGCGAGGCTGTGGACGTCACGGGCTGGCTGGGCGGCTATAACTTCCAATGGGCATGGGCGAGCGGCGTTGCTGCGGGTGAGGCCGTTTAGTTTTGCCGTCTCACGCGGCCATCCGTTTCTAGGCGAACCGGACATTCCGAATAAGAAAAGGGCGCCAAAGTGGCGCCCTTTTTTGTTTATGCAGCCTGCTTGGCGCGTGATGCTTTTTTCCGCTCGTTCGGATCAAGCAAACGCTTGCGCAAGCGGATGTTCTTTGGCGTGACCTCAACCATTTCATCGTCATCGATATAAGCAATGGCTTGCTCAAGCGTGAGACGCTTTGGCGGGGTGAGGCGGATGGCGTCGTCCTTGCCGGTCGAACGGAAGTTCGTCAGCTGCTTCGACTTCATTGGGTTCACTTCCAAATCGTCTGGCTTGG
>JBILOZ010000059.1:0-11542 GCA_044374245.1 Sphingorhabdus sp.
GACGGCATATTGGGAACCTTATCGGTCACGCCGCCCGCTTCCAAAATCGTTGAGACAATAGTCCAGATCAACCGCCATTTTGCGTCGGACAAGCTAGAAGATATTCTGTCGAGCTTGGAAGGCGATGAAAGCGAATGGGCGATGAAAGAGCTGGCGACTTTGCGGACCAAAAGCCCGCAGACCTGCAAAGTTGCGCTGCGCCAATTGGCCGAGAGCCAAAAGCTCACTGACTTTGCCGATAATATGGCCATGGAATATCGTATCGCCAGCCGCGTGATTGTGCGCCCCGACTTCGCTGAAGGCGTGCGGGCGGTGATCGTGGATAAAGACAATGCCCCTAAATGGGAGCCCGCGACAGCCGAAGGCGTTACGGACGCACTGATCGATGCGATCTTCGCCCCATTACCCGCTCAAGAAGAATGGAAGCCGCTATGAGCTACGAAACAATATTGGTCGAACAACGCGGTGCGGTGACGCTCATCACGCTCAACCGTCCGCAGGCGTTGAACGCGTTGAACAGCCAAGTGCTAGCGGACCTCATTGCTGCATTTGCGGGTTTCGATGCCGATGACAGCCAGCGTTGTGCGGTGCTGACCGGCAGTGAAAAGGCATTTGCTGCGGGCGCGGACATTAAGGAAATGCAAAGCCAGTCCTTTGCGGACATGTATGGCCACAACTTTTTCGCAGGCTATGACCGCGTGACCGCGACCCGCAAGCCATGGATTGCGGCCGTGAACGGCTTTGCGCTGGGCGGTGGGTGCGAACTTGCCATGATGGCCGATTTTATCATTGCCGGTGACAATGCAAAATTCGGGCAGCCTGAAATCAAACTCGCGGTCACCCCTGGCATGGGCGGTTCGCAACGGTTGACACGCGCGATTGGCAAGGCCAAGGCAATGGAAATGTGCCTGACGGGTCGCATGATGGACGCCCATGAGGCCGAACGTTCTGGCTTGGTCGCAAAGGTTGTTCCCGCCGCAGAGCTGGTGGATGAAGCCATCAAAACTGCGACAGCCATCGCCGCCATGGCGCCCTTGGCTGCGCTGGCATGCAAGGAAATGGTCAACGCCGCATTCGAAACAACATTGCAGCAAGGTGTCGTATTCGAACGCCGCCTGTTCCACGGACTGTTCGGTACGGAAGATCAGAAAGAGGGCATGTCCGCGTTTGTCGAAAAGCGGCCTGGGAATTGGACTGGGAAGTAGGGCTTCAATTTAGGTTCGACACGCCTCACGCGCTCGTCATCCTGAACTTGTTTCAGGATCTTACTTCCTAGATGGGTCGTTATTAAGATCCTGAAACAAGTTCAGGATGACGTAGTAGTCAACATTGTCAGCCGCTATTTGCCGCTAAGCTTCTCTATCTGCTGAAACTTGCCAAGGCCGCATCCTGCACCTTCATATAGTCGGCCGCCTTGGTCGTGCAAAACATGCACAATATCGACGCTGCACAATTGGTTGATTGACGATCGGTAGGAAAAACGCTCCTCGAATTTCAAACCGGGGCAGCTTTGTGGCAGGGTGTTGCGATAGGTCTTGCCGCCCGCCATGCGGAAATCGATAGTGCGGCTATCGATGACTTTCGTTGACCGTATCTGCGATATCGTGACGCAGCTTTTTGGTTCGCCGACTGCGCGGACGGGTTCGGGCGCTTTATTGCCGGAAAGCGCAATCGCACCGCCACCCGAAAGCAAAGCAACAGCAGGAATGATTAGCAGTATTTTACGCATGTTTGCTCTCCCATATTACTCGGCTGATTTAACGGTGCCAGTCTGAACTGTAGCTGACTTGATTTTGGGCGGCGCTGTTTTGGGTTTGAAGCGGCACAGGTCCGCGACCGGACAGCGCCAACATTCCGGCGTGCGCGCCTTGCAGATATATCGGCCGTGCAGGATCAGCCAATGATGCGCGCCAACGCGAAACGGTTGCGGGGTTTTCTTATCAAGCGCCTTTTCAACGGCCAGAACGGTTTTGCCCGGCGCGATGCCGGTCCGGTTGCCGACACGGAAGATATGGGTATCGACGGCAAAGGTCTCTGCGCCAAAGGCCGTGTTCATCACAACATTTGCGGTCTTTCGTCCAACGCCGGGCAGCGCCTCAAGCGCGTCGCGGTCGGCAGGGACTTCGCCTGCATGGTCGCGGACCAATATCTCGGACAGGGCAATCACGTTTTTGGCTTTGTTGTTAAACAGCCCAATGGTTTTGATATGCGCCTTCAGCCCTTCTAGCCCCAACGCCACCATCTGCGCGGGCGTTTTGACCTCCGCAAACAATGCCTTGGTGGCTTTGTTCACGCCGACATCGGTCGATTGGGCAGAGCAAGTGACCGCAACGAGCAATTGATAGGCATTGCCATATGCCAGCTCGGTTTCAGGCGCAGGGTTCGCTTCTGCCAGCCGGTGGTAAAATTCGAAGATATCTGCCTTTTTCAAAGACCAAGCACTTCTTGCATAGTGAACCGGCCGGCTTTTTGCCGCGTCAGCCATGTTGCGGCTTTTACCGCGCCGCGCGCGAATATCGCGCGGGTTTCAGCGCGATGGACCAGCTCGATCCGTTCATGTTCGGACGCGAAAATAACATGATGGTCCCCTGCGACGCTGCCGCCACGTAAGGATGCAAAACCAATGTCCCCCGCTTTGCGCGCGCCGGTAATCCCGTCGCGGCCGCGGTCGCTATGTTGCTTTAGGTCAATGCCGCGTCCGCTGGCTGCGGCTTCGCCCAGCAGCAGGGCGGTGCCGGACGGCGCATCGACCTTATGCCGGTGGTGCATCTCCAATATTTCGATATCCCAATCGTCACCCAATTGGCGTGCGGCTTGTTGCACGAGCGCTGACAGCATGGTTACGCCCAATGAGGTATTGCCCGTCTGCAAAACCGGAATGTCGCGCGCTGCATCATCAATCAGGAAATGGTGGCGTTCCTCCAGTCCGGTGGTGCCAATGACGATTGGTTTGCCCGCAGCAACGCATGCATCAAGGTTCGCCTCAATCGCATGCGGGCTGGAAAAATCGACGAGTACATCAGATGACGCAACCAAAGCGGCAAGATCATCGCCTTTGTCGACGCCGCCTGCATATGCCTGACCATCCGCCGCAATTGCGTCGACCAAAGCCTGCCCCATGCGGCCCGCACTGCCAATGATACCTATTTTCATAACCGTCACCCTGATATTGTTTCAGGGTCTTACTATATTAGGGAGCCGAAACAAGTTGTGCTGTGTACGACGTAGCCGCACCGGGACGGTGAAGGAGCAAATGTGGATCGCCAAATCAAAAACATCGTCATTCTGACGGGAGCAGGTGTCAGCGCCGAGAGCGGTATTGATACGTTTCGCAGTGCAGGTGGATTGTGGGAACAGCATAAGGTTGAGGATGTCGCAACGCCGGAAGCCTTTGCCCGCGACCCCGACCTTGTGCTGCGTTTCTACGATATGCGCCGCGAACGCATTCAGCAGGTGGAGCCAAATGCCGCGCATTACGCGCTGGCGCGGCTCGATGCCGAATGGAGCGGCAATTTGCTTTTGGTGACCCAGAATGTCGACGATTTGCACGAACGGGCAGGGACCAAACGCCTGCTGCATATGCATGGGGAGCATCTGAACGCCTGGTGCACCGCGTGCGATGTACGCCATGGCTGGCGTGGCACATTGATTGACCGACCGGCCTGTCCATCGTGCGGCATATCTGGCCAATTGCGGCCGGACATCGTCTGGTTCGGCGAAATGCCCTACCGCATGGGTCATATCTACCACGCACTGAACCGGGCTGATTTGTTCGTCAGCATCGGAACGTCAGGCGCAGTCTATCCCGCCGCCGGCCTTGTGCGTGAAGCGCGTCAAAACGGCATCGCCACATTGGAGCTGAACCTTGAACCATCGCATGGCAGTTCTTGGTTCAATGAATCGCGCCATGGCCCAGCGACGGAGCTTGTTCCAAAATGGGTGGAGGAACTCTTAGGCGGTTAATCCGCCGCAGCTGGAGCAGGCCGGGTCTTTGGGCAATTTGATGGACCGCATCGATGGTGTCAGTCCGTCGAACAGGTGTAGCTTGCCCTGCTGCGGCTCTCCAAAGCCCGTGAGCGCGCGTATTGCCTCCATCGCGGCGAAGCTACCCATAAGCCCGCACATCGCGCCCAGAACGCCTTGTGTGGCGCAATCGTCGCAATCATCGGGATCATGTGCATCACCGACGAAGCAGCGATAGCATGGCGCGTCTGCCTGCCATCCTGTGAATGTGCCAATCTGTCCGTGAAACTGCCCAATCGCGGCGCTCACCAAGGGCACCTTGGCCGCAAGGCACAGGTCATTGACGATCAGGCGCGTTGTAAAATTGTCGCTGCCATCGATCACCACATCGACGCCCGCGAGAATGTCGGCGCTGGTGTCTTTGCCAATCCGCTGCAGAAGCGCGTTGAATGTGATGTCGGGGTTTAGCCGCGCCGCTGCCGCGCCAGCCGCTTCCACTTTTGCGGTGCCGATATCGCGGTCGCTGTATAAAATTTGACGCTGGAGATTGGACAGCGCCACATCATCATCATCGACAACGCTGATCGTTCCGACGCCTGCTGCTGCCAAATATTGGATTGCCGGACAGCCAATGCCGCCCGCGCCAATGAGCAGGACATGGCTCGACAATAATTTGCTTTGACCCGCGCCGCCAATATCACGCAACACAATGTGGCGGGCATAACGGTCAAGCTGTTGATCGTTAAGCGTCATACGCCTGTTGAACCGAAACCCCCAGCGCCGCGCACGGTTTCGTCCAAGTCATCCACCTCGACCAAGTGGCCGTGGGTGACAGGTGCCACCACAATCTGTGCAATCCGGTCGCCTTTGTTGATCATGAAATCATCTTCGCCCAGATTGGCCAAAATGACCTTCACTTCGCCACGATAATCGCTGTCGATGGTTCCGGGTGTGTTGAGGCAGGTGATCCCATGCTTCAGCGCAAGGCCCGAACGCGGGCGCACCTGCACTTCATATCCATCGGGAATGGCAAAGGCGAAGCCGGTTGCGACCGCATGGCGCTTGCCAGCGCGCAGGTTCAGGCTTTCGGCGGCGCAAATGTCCATGCCGGCCGCGCCCGATGTCGCATATGCAGGCAAAGCCAAGCCCGCGCCATGGTTCAGGCGCTTGACGCGCACTTCAACTTTTTGCGAGCTCATCGGCGACCTTCTCCATCAATTTTCGTGCGATAACGTCCTTGGGACTTTCCAACCAGCTATCAACGCCTGCCTTCGTTACGATATGAAAGGCGTTGTTCTCACCGCCCATGACATCGCCCGACACATCGTTGGCGACAATCCAGTCACAGCCTTTCTTCGCAAGCTTGGCCTGCGCATGGGCAATGATATTTTCGGTCTCTGCCGCAAAGCCGATCACGAGCTTCGGACGCTGTTTGTGTATGGTGAGGCTCGCAAGGATGTCCGGGTTTTCGGTCAGTGCGAGCGGCGGAATGGCATTGCCATCTTTCTTGATTTTCTGGTCCGGCGCTTGCGCGGCGCGCCAGTCCGCAACAGCAGCAACCATGATTGCGGCGTCGACGGGCAGGGCGTTCTCGACCTCCGCCTGCATCTCCAGCGCGGTTTCGACATCAATGCGCAAGACGCCGGGCGGCGTTGGCAGATGCACGGGGCCAGCTATCAGGGTAACCTCAGCCCCCAGATCAGCCGCCGCCGCAGCAATGGCAAAACCCTGACGCCCCGACGAGCGGTTGGCAATGTAGCGCACGGGATCGATCGCCTCATGCGTGGGGCCAGCGGTCACAAGCACGCGTTTGCCAAACAACGGACGGTGATCGACATCGGCAAAATCGGGTTGTGCGGTAAGCGGCGTTGCGCTTGGCATGGTGGTCGGCGAACGACCCGAAGCCAGCTGCGTATTGAAGGGTACGCCCAGCATGCCGCAAATCTGTTCGGCAACGGCCGGTGGTTCGGGCAGGCGGCCTGGGCCGAATTCGCCGCACGCCATGGCCCCTTCATCCGGGTTCATGATGTGTACGCCATCGGCGCGCAGCTGCGCCAAGTTGCGCTGCGTCGCGGGATGGTTCCACATGCGGACATTCATAGCCGGAACCGCCAGAACGGGCTTATCGGTGGCTAGAAGAATTGTTGTCGCCAAATCATCGGCGATACCAGCGGCCATCTTGGCAAGGATATTGGCAGTGGCGGGACAAATCACCACAAGGTCGGCCTGACGGCTCAACTGAATATGCCCGATTTCGCGTTCTTCCTTCAGGTCGAACATATCGCCATATACTTGGTCTTCGGTCATGACGCCCATCGAAAGCGGCGTGACAAATTCGGCCGCGCTTTTCGTCATCACCGCGCGAACGGCAACACCCTGACGCTTTAGCAAGCGCACAAGTTCAAGCGCTTTATAAGCGGCGATGCCGCCACTAACGATCAAGAGGACGCGTTTTTCAGTCATCAGCTCAATCCCGCTGCCCACATGCCCACAGCGCCAATGGCGCCTGCGAATATGGCCACTATCATGTAGCGCCAACCGTTGCTTTTGCCCTTACGTTCCCAAATGATCTGTACAGGCGGAAGCGGGGGTGGTTCCGGCGCGCCGCCTTTGCGGGGAAGCTGTTCATCCAAGCGGCGAATGAGGTCGGGTATCATCTGCAAGGTTTCGGCTTGCTTGCGAATACCGTCGGCGAGCATGGCTTCGGGGCCAAGCTCCCCGCGAATCCATTCGCGCACATAGGGTGCGGCAACATCCCACATATTGATGCTTGGGTTCAGCGAAGTTGCGATGCCTTCGACCATGACCATCGTCTTTTGCAACAACAGCAAATGCGGCTGCGTTTGCATGTCAAAGTCGCGGGTGATCGCGAATAGGCTGTCGAGCATTTGCCCGACCGACAATTCGCTCACGGGCTTGCCGCGTGTCGGCTCGCCAACAGCGCGCAGGGCGGTCGCGAATTCATCGACATTATGGTAGCTCGGCACATATTGCGCTTCGAAATGGATTTCGGCGACGCGCTTGTAATTGCCGGTGGTCAATCCGTAGAGGATTTCCGCAAGCCAGAAACGCGCCTGCCGGTTGATGCGGCCCATGATGCCGAAATCGATGGCGACAATCGTACCGTCTGCCTGCACGAACAAATTGCCCTGATGCATGTCGGCGTGGAAGAAACCTTCCGAAATCGCCTGCCGCAAAAATGTCAGGACGAGCTTTTCGGCCATTTTGTTTAGATCGTGGCCAGCGGCTTTTAACGCATCGATGTCAGCAATCTTAACGCCATCGACCCATTCCAGCGTCAGCACACGGCCAGACGTCCGGTCCCAATCAATGGCAGGGATCATATAGCCGTCGACGGCGACCATGGCATCTTTCAGCTCTGACGCGCTCGCAGCTTCGCGGCGCAAATCCAGTTCGCGCAAGGTCCAGCGTTTCAGATTGGCGATGACCAGCTGCGGTCGCAAGCGCGCAGCTTCGCCGCCCAATGCTTCCAGATGTGCTGCGGCCCATTCATAGGTTTCGATATCACGGGCAAATTGTTCGCGAATACCCGGACGAAGCACTTTGACAGCGACGTCTTTGCCTTCGGTTGTGCGTGCCCGGTGCACCTGCGCGATGGAAGCTGCGCCTACGGGTACGGGGTCGATATACTCAAACAGCTCTGCAGCCGGTTTATTCAAGCTGCTGTCGATTTGTGCGTACACAAGATCGAACGGTGCGGGCGGAAGCTGATCCTGTAGCGACAGCAGATTGCGGGCCGCTTCCTCACCGATGATATCGGGACGGGTCGCAAGCGTTTGCCCAAGCTTGATGGCCGCAGGGCCAATGGCGCGAAACGCGCCGGCATAATCGGGCACGTTGGGCTGAAGCGTTCCGATGCGCGCGATGCGGCAAAGGCGTTTGACTTGAGGTGGCGTGTTCCGATCAGCTTCGATTGCGCGCAGCGCGCCGTGCCGCGCAAGAATGCGGCCCCATTTGAGCAAACGGAAAATATGGGTTGCGGGACGTGTCATCAGCGCGGAAGTTAAACCTTCCAGCCGCTATGAATGGCGACAAGTCCGCCCAAAATGGGTTCTACCTTCGTTTGGACAAAGCCTGCTTCGCCAATCATGCGCTTAAAGTTTTGCATGTCGGGGAAGCGGCGGATCGATTCGACGAGATATCGATAGCTGTCCTCATCACCCGCGATGGCTTTGCCAAGCTTAGGGACAAGCTTGTCCGAATAGACGTCGTAAATTTGCGCAAGGCCAGGCCATTCAACCGTCGAAAATTCGAGGCAGAAGAAGCGGCCACCATAACGCAGCACGCGATGTGCCTCGCGCAGCGCCTTGGGAATGTCGGTGACGTTGCGGATGCCGAAAGCAATTGTGTAGGCATCAAAATGCGCATCGGGAAAGCTGAGCGTTTCGGCATTTTGCGGGGACCAGATCAGGCTGTCGATCCCGCGCTTCATCGCGCGCTCCATACCGACGTCCAACATGTCTTCATTGATGTCGGATACGGTGACCTGCGCGCCTGATTTTTCCATGCGGAACGCGATGTCGCCAGTTCCGCCCGCCATATCGAGGATATCTTCGCCCTCGCGCGGTTTTACACGGCGGACAAAGGTGTCTTTCCACAACCGGTGCATGCCGCCCGACATCGCATCATTCATGATGTCATATTTGCGCGCGACATTGGAAAAGACGCCGCCTACGCGTTTTGTCTTTTCTTCAGGGCTAACCTGTTCATAGCCAAAGGATACCGTATCATTCATTCTGCAGCCTCTAGCCGATTGTTGCGCCAGCCGCAAAGGCTGTTAGGTGCAAAACGATATGCCAGAATTACCTGAAGTGGAAACCACAGTCGCCGGCCTGCGTTCGGTGCTTGAAGGCGAGATTATCGTCCGCGCGGAACCGCGCCGTGCGGACTTGCGTTGGCCCATACCGGTTGATCTGCGTCAGCGCCTGACGGGCGCGCGAATCGATACGCTCGGGCGGCGGGCAAAATATGGCCTTATTCATACCGATCGTGAGGATACGCTGATATTCCATTTGGGCATGTCCGGACGATGGCGCGTTGACCCTGCGGAAATTGAAAAGCATGACCATTTCATTTTGGAAACAGCCAGCGGCCGGGTTGTGGCTTTGAATGACCACCGCCGCTTTGGTTCGCTCGACATTATCGATTCGGCCCAATTGGACAGCTATCGCTTTTTTGAAAAAATGGGTCCGGAGCCTTTGTCGCCGGCATTTGACGCAACTGTGCTGCGCGATGCGCTGCACGACCGCAAAGCACCTATTAAGACGATGTTGCTTAACCAGAATATCGTCGCAGGCTTGGGCAATATCTATGTGTGTGAGGCACTGCACATGGCGGGCATTGACCCGCGGGCGCCCGCCAGCTCGATTAGCAAGCCGCGGCTAGTGCGGCTTGTTGTGGCAATCAAAGAGGTGCTGACGGCGGCCATCGCGGCTGGCGGATCGACGTTGCGTGACTTTGCCGCACCCGACGGGGAACTTGGCTACTTTGCCAAGGATTGGCGCGTCTATGGCCGCGAAGGGCAGGACTGCGGTTGCGGCGCGCTTGTTCAACGACGCGTTGATTCGGGGCGTTCGACCTTTTACTGCGCGAAATGTCAGCGATAGTGCGGTATTTCGAGGTTGACGAATCTGTTGGGCAGGGTTAAGGGCCGCTCCTTCAACGGACGTGTTTTATAAAGACGTCTCCGCAAATATCGAAATTCGAGGATAAAAATGGCCAATACGCCGCAAGCAAAAAAGCGTATCCGTCGCAATGCGCGTCGCACCGAAGTCAATGGCGCACGCGTCAGCCGCATCCGTACCTTTATCAAAAAGGTTGAGTCGGCGATTGAACTCGGTGACAAGTCGGCAGCCGCTGCTGCTCTCGCTGCTGCACAGCCTGAATTGGCGCGTGGCGTATCCAAGGGTGTTCTGCATAAGAACACAGCATCGCGCAAATTTGGTCGCCTCACAAAGGCGGTTGGCGGTCTCGCTTAACCCATATTTCACAGGCTGGCTGGTCCAGCCTTAAAATTTGAAACCCGCCATTATCCCGGCGGGTTTTTTATTGCCCACTGTCACAAAGGCAAAGGCGACGGATTTCCCGCGATTCGGCGGATATCCACAGGCGTTCTTGCAAAAAAGTGAGCAAAATTAGATACTTACAAATTAATTAACGCATTTGCTTGGCTGTTGCCGAGTCAATGCCATTTATTTCATTTTTTTTGCAGCGCTGCACTTGATCGACTCGTTTCGAGCGGTCTAAGAAACTGTTTCCAGCAATGCATGACGACAGTCGGGCAGTGCCTCACATGGAGAATCGGACATCGCGACTGCTGCATTTGGCAACAAATGCATAGTGACTGTCTGTGTGCTTCGCATGTGGGCAGATAGCGCGCGGTTGTGTTGGTCTGGATGGGGTGGAAAATTGGGGGCAGGCACGTTGGCCGAACATAAATCAGTATCGCAGATGACATTAGATCAACCACATGGCGAAAATGCCGGCCTGACGTTGAAATCCCGTTTTGATGCCGATTGGCAGACAATCTCATCTGGCTTGCGCCGCGATTTGGGCGCGCAAATATATGGCCAATGGATTCGCTCTATCACCCTTGGTGATTTTTGTGATCTGACGGGTACGCTCGAACTGCTTTTGCCCTCCGATTTTTCCGCAAGCTGGGTGTCAGATCATTATGCCGATCGCCTGCGTTTGGCGTGGTCGAGCACCAATAAAAGCGTGAAGCAGCTCAAAATCCGCACACGCCCCGGCGCACCGCGCGTCGAATTGCTCCGTGCTTCGACAAACGCTGAACGCATTGTCGCGCAAGAAGCGAACGACGCTCTGCCGCCCCGTTCGGCGCTTGATCCGCGCATGACGTTTGCGAATTTCGTCAAAGGCCAAACCAATGTTCTCGCGCTCAGCGCTGCAGAACGCGTCGCGTCGAAAGACAAGCCGCTTTTCAATCCCCTTTATCTTCAAGCGGCAACGGGTCAGGGCAAAACCCATCTGATGCATGCCATCGGTCATGCTTATGCCGAAGTGAACCCCGACGCGCAGATTATCTATATGTCTGCAGAAAAGTTCATGATGGAATTTGTGACCGCGATGCGGCGCAAGGAAGTCATGGAATTCAAAGCCCGCTTGCGTGCCGTCGACGTGCTGTTGATTGACGATATTCAGTTCATCATCGGCAAGGTATCGACGCAGGAAGAGTTCCTCCACACCATCGACGCCATTATTGGTGCGGGCAAACGCCTCGTCGTTGCTGCCGACCGCGCACCGCAAGCGCTGGACGGCGTTGATCAGCGTATCCTGTCGCGTCTGTCGATGGGTCTGGTCGCGGACATTCAACCAGCGGACCTTGAACTGCGCCGCCTGATTCTCGAACAACGCCTTGCCAACATGCCCGAAGCGCAAGTTGGTGAAGATGTGATCGAATTTCTGGCCCGCACCATCAGCCGCAATGTCCGCGAACTCGAAGGTGGCCTGAACAAGCTGCTGGCATATGCCCAGTTGACCGGCAAGCCAGTGACCCGGACGTTGGCGGAAGAGCAGCTGAAAGATATTTTGAGCGCTT
>JBILOZ010000112.1:0-6654 GCA_044374245.1 Sphingorhabdus sp.
TATGCGAATATTATCGCATCGACCGGAGCGAAATGTCATCGAAGCGCCGTGCGCGCGCCGTTGTCCGCCCGCGTCAGGTCGCCATGTATCTCGCCAAGGTCATGACACCGCGCAGCTATCCGGAAATCGGACGCAAATTTGGCGGACGTGACCATTCGACGGTAATTCACGCCGTGCGCTTGGTTGAAGGCTTGCGTCAGCAGGACAGCGACATGGACAATGATGTCCGCGCGCTGCTCCGTCAGCTCGAAGCGTAATCCACCCCTTTTCAACATCCTTTCCAGAGCCTATCCACTGATGGGGAATCGGAAGGGATGCGATGGGACAATCTTGTGCGTCATGCGGGTCGGCAAATGCGGTTCGCGCGCTATTTTGTAGCCATTGCGGCGCTTCGCTGAAAGCGCGACCTGTGTCCCGGGCTGCCCCTAAACGTTCACGGGCGATGCCTGTCGCGGCGCTGATTATTCTGCTGATTTTCGTTGGTTTATATTTTTGGCTGTTCGTCCTTGATGACATGCAGAACGGTTCGGTAACGCCAACGGCCGATCAGAGCACAAGCGCGACGGCCGAAGCCCAGATTTTCTTCACAATGACCGAAGCGAATATTCGCGACAAGCCGACCACTGCCGACAGCGTGATATTGGGCAAGCTGCCGCGCGGGTCGCAAGTGACTGGCGTTGTTCAGCCGGGTTCAGCGCCCGGTGATGGTTGGATTGCATTGAGCGACGGCAATGGCTTCATCGCGATGGTCAATCTTTCGCCGTCGAAACCACCCGAGCTTGTCACCTTACTGAATGATCAACCCTGGGTTGTGGATATGCCCGTTGATGTGTGGGCGACGACGGCGTCGGATAGCGCGCTGATTGATCGTGCGCGCGCAGACACCACACTGAAACTGGTTGGCCTTACCGCCGACGACTTCATTGAGGTGAAGCTTCCGGATAATCGCTACGGCTATCTGGCCGATGGAAAATCCATATTGGCGCGCTTGGGCGGTAAGCCGATTGCCATTGGCTTTAATCCGCAAACATGTGCCTTCAGTGGTGAGATTGGCGCCGAATTTACCAAAATTGGCGCGCGGCTTCGGGCGCAATGGCAAGCATTGGAAGCCAAGGAATATGCTAACGAGGCTGCACGCGAAAAAGCATATGCCAAGGTCGAAGGCAAAAGCAGCTATGTGCGCCTGCGCCGTTCATTTGATGGATTATCGCTCACGGCGCTTGGCCAGCATTATGAATCGCAGTCGCTATATTTCGCGGACCCGCCAGCTAAGGTCATTGCCGTTTTTCGCGACAATGGATTTAACATTGGGCCCGATGGCATATTCAGGGCAACCGAACTGTACGCCGGCATATCGGGCACCCGGGGTGAGGGTGCAGCTTATGGCCAAACCGAGCTGAGTTGCGGGGTCTGACCTGTAACCTCAGCCGATTTTGCGGCGAGCTACATTTACGGGATTAGCGCTTTTCCTCTGGCGCAACCGAGATACGGACCGTTTCGCCGCCATTGCCGGGGAATCCCGTAAACATGGCCTCAACCAGATTCGGCACGAGATAAGGCAGCTTGTTTGACCGTGACTTGGCTTCGGCCTTGCCTTCAAACAAACGCTTGCCGTCGCCGTTACGGTCAATCTTCATATCGAGATTGGCGGTATACACGGTGAAGCTATCGATTTCATAGGGGCGGTTGAAGCCGCTATACAGGAATGGATCATAATAGCCGACGACGTAACGCGCGCCACGACGGGTGCGCACGACATAGGGCCGGTAAAAGCTGCCGAAGCCCCAATAAGGGTCATAAAATGGATCTTGGCGAACGACATTGCGTTCCTTGCCCTGATCGACCGCATAATCGAGCGAGACGGTCATATCGGCAGTTGCGCCCGACGCGGGCACATAACCGATTTCCTGAAGCTCGCTTGCAACCAAAGCCGCATATTGGCCAAATTCAATGCCGCCTGCATTGTCCGGGTTGGCCGCACGGATAATGAATGTCTGGCCCTGCGGCGCGGGCAATTGCTGAAACCGCGAGACATCAGCGTTAAACGGCGTTGCACAGGCACTAAGTGCCAGCAATGCTATGGGAGCAAGAAAAGTTGCGACCTTTTTCATCATTTTCAAATCCTCAAAGCAGCGACCGAGTGCCGTCTATAGCATAACGTGTTTTGTTTAGGATAGTTTCGCTGAACTGTGGTTGAACGATAACACAGCACAATTTAGCGCAGCAGACCCAGCGCGGCATACGCTGCCTTCAACGTTGGTCCGCCAAGTTCACGCGCTTTCGCTGCCCCCTTGGCAAGCGCAGCGTCGATTTGCTCGTGATCATCCTTCAGTACAGCGAAGCGTTCGGAAATGGGACGCAGATGTTCGATGACGATTTCGGCCAATGCCGGTTTGAATGCGCCAAAGCCCTGACCGCCGAAACGCGATAGCGTCGCCTCAACAGTCTCATCGGCAAAGGCGGCATAAATGCCGACGAGATTTTTCGCTTCAGGGCGGCCTTCAAGGCCCGCAGGCTCGGACGGAAGTGGCTCAGGGTCGGTCTTGGCCTTCTTGATTTTGCTCAAGATGGTTTCGGCATCGTCGATCAGGTTGATCCGGCTCATATCGCTTGGATCAGACTTCGACATTTTCGAACTGCCGTCGCGCAGGGACATGATGCGCGCAGTTTCTTTGGGAATGATGGGATCGGGCAAGGTGAAGATATCGGTGCCGTTTCCGAAGTCCGTGTTGAATTTCTGGGCAATGTCGCGCGCCAGTTCCAGATGCTGCTTTTGGTCTTCGCCGACCGGAACATGCGTCGCCTGATATAATAAGACGTCGGCAGCCTGAAGCACGGGGTAGGTGAACAGCGCGATGCTGGCGCCTTCGCGGTTCTTGCCTGACTTGTCCTTGAACTGCGTCATGCGGTTCAGCCAACCCATGCGCGCTGTGCCGGTGAGCAACCACTGAAGCTCTGCATGGGCAGGGACCTGCGCTTGGTTGAACAATATCGCCTTGTCGGTGTCCAGTCCGCACGCAAGCAAGGCGGCGGCCATCTCGCGCGTGTTCGCCGTCAATTCGGCCGGAACATGCGGCATCGAAATCGCGTGTAAATCGGCAAGGAAATACAGGCATTCCATTTCATCCTGCATCTTAACCCAGTTGCGGATCGCGCCCAGATAATTGCCCAAATGCAGATTGCCGGTGGGTTGAATGCCAGAAACGACGCGCATGATTATGACTCGCTTGGGTTGGCCGCGGGCGAGGCTGCACGCCGGCGGAACAGGGATTTTAATTCTTGAATGCGGTAAGCGCCGAAAAGCAATATGGCCAGCGCATATACAGCGCCGCCAGCGCTGACGAGAATAGACAGCACCGCGATGCGACGCCACAATCCCGTGCCCAATTGGTCTTCAATGATTTCATTGCCGAAAAACAACGCGACACCCATCAATGCTGCGGCCAGAACAATGCGCCACGCCTTTTGCTTCAGCCGCGCATCGACCGCGATATGCCCGCGTTTGCGCAAGGTGATCCAAAGCAAGGCGACATTGACCCAAGCCGATATCGCGGTCGCAACGCCAACGCCGATATGTGCGAGCGGCCAAATAAGAATGAGGTTGCCGATAAGGTTCACCAACATCGACCACAAAGCCAACCGCAGCGGCGTTTTGGTATCGCTGCGCGCGTAAAATCCGGGCGTCAGCACCTTGATGAGGACATAAGCCGGAACGCCGGCCGAGAAGGCCATTAGGACGGCGGCCGTCCCCCGCGTGTCAGCGGCGCTGAACGCGCCATGCTCAAATATGCCATGGACGATTGGTATCGCCGAAACGATCAGAGCCGCCGTCGCAGGCATGGCAAAGAACAGCGCCAGCTCGACAGCGCGATTTTGCGTGTCGGACGCTGCCTTACTATCGGCACTGGCGATTTGCCGCGAAAGCGCGGGCAGGATCGCGGTACCAATCGCGATGCCAATCAATCCCAATGGCAGCTGGTTCAAACGATCCGCATAATAGAGCCATGATACCGATCCTTCTGGCAAGAACCGCGCCGCGAGCGAGGTTGAGATAAGAAGGTTGAATTGAATGGCGCCTTGGCCAATCGCGGCTGGCGCAATCAATGCGAGCATCAATTTTACGTCGGGCGTTAGACGCGGCAACGCAAGCTTCAGGCTGGCCCCCGCGCGGTGGCATGCCCACATGAGCCAAAGCAATTGGAGCGCGCCGGATACGGTGACCGCTATCGCCTGCGTGACCGCCGTTTCAACTTCGCTGTCACCACGGAAGAAAATCAGCGCGATAATCATGCAGATATTCAGCAATATCGGCGCGGCGGCATTGACCCAGAAACGGTTCAGCGAATTCAATATTCCGCCCAGCAGCGACACCAACGAGATGAGCGCGAGATAGGGAAAGGTGATGATGGTGAGATGCCGTGCGAGCGCGAATTTCTCGGGCCCGCCATCGGGAAACCCGCCGGTCATGGCCCAGACAACGGGACCCGCCGCCAGCATCATGATGCCCGTGAACAGCACCAAAAATGGGAATAGCACCGACAGCACTTGGCTCGCGAATGTGCGCGCGGCGGTGAGGCCCGATTGTGCCTTTTCGCGTTCCGCCTCGGTCATTTTCTTGTTGAACAGAGGGACAAAAACCGCCGCAAAAGCGCCTTCGGCGAACAAGGCACGGAACAGGTTCGGCAGTCGCCACGCAATCAGAAACGCGTCGGACGCAAGCCCTGCACCGACGTAGCGCGCCATCAACATGTCGCGCACAAGACCAAGCACGCGGCTGACCAAAGTCAGCCCCCCAATGGTAATGCTGTTTCGAACCAGGCTCATATGATCACCTGGTGCCTACGGCTTCAGGCTTCGCCTGCAGGCTGCGTTTCTGCCATCTGCTGTGCTTGCGTGAGCTGCTGGATATACAATGCGTTGAAATCAATCGGTTCGAGAACGAGCGGTGGATAGCCTGCATCGCGAACGGCATCGGCAACAATCCGGCGTGCAAATGGGAACATCAAACGCGGTGCTTCACCGAAAAGGAACGGGTGCGCTTGCTCGTCGCTGACATTGCGCAGACCAAATAGCGTGCCGTACTCGAGCTCGACCGAGAAATGGACGCCATTTTCGCTTTCGGCTTTGACCGCGAGCTTCAAGGTGATTTCGTGCACTTCATCCGTGATGGCATTGGCCAGAATGTTCACTTGGACGTCGATTTGCGGGGTCACTTCCCAGTTAAAGCTGTGCGGAGCATGTGGATTTTCTACCGACAAGTCCTTGATATACTGGTTCAACATACCCACCGCAGGTGCGGTATCTGCGCCATTGGCTTTTACATTTTCGGAAACGATGGTGCCTGCTTCGTCAGCCATGTGATGTCGTGCTTTCCTATTGATTGTCATGGACGCCAAATCGCGCCCCCTTATGGCCGTCGCGCCTAGCAGGGTGACCGGCAAAGGGCAATCATTGTTGCACATGCGGCAAGCCGCACTTTTCTTTGGGTAAAGCCCTTTGAACCCTCGGCATTAGTGCTTATATGGTATTGAGGCGGAGCTGGATGGGAGATATCTCTTACCATCGAAATTATATGCCGGATTTATTTGGCGCATGGAGGCGTTGTGACGTTCACTATTGTATTGCTTGCTCTTGTTGCCGCGTTCCTTGGCCTTCGGCTGTATTCGGTGCTTGGTAAACGCACGGGTCACGAACAGGAACCCGTTGCGCGCCGTCCGATCGAAACGACTGCCCAGCCTATGCTGCGCCAACCTGTGACAGGCACTGATGCCGCAGCGGCAATCCCAGCGAACGAAATCTCAAATGTCGACATGGCTGCGCAAAGCGGCATCAAGGCAATTGCCAATGCGGACCGGAGCTTTGACCTCGGGCTGTTCGTAGAAGGGTCTAAAACCGCCTATAAAATGGTGCTCGAGGCCTATTGGCGTGGTGACAAGGAAGCGCTGCGTTTCCTGTGCGACGATGATGTATTTGATACCTTTGCCGAGGCTATTGATGGTCGCGAAGCGCGCGGTGAGACATTGGCCAACCGATTGGTGCGGATCGACGAAGTGCGTGTTGTCGATGCCAGCTACGACCATCCAATGGCACGTGTCACCGTTCGGTTTGATGCCGACATCGCCGCGATGGTGAAGGATGCCGATGGAAACATCATTGGTGGATCGATGACCGACGCTGTTGAAACGCATGATATCTGGACGTTCATGCGCGATGTTAAGTCAGGCGGCCGCAACTGGAAGCTTGACGAAACCGACTCGGTCTGATTCACCCGGGCGATGAAACGCGCCCTTTTTGCCTTAGGCTTATCCGCTCTTACCCTGTCCGCTTGTTCGGGCGGCATCATCCCAAATGGGGTGCCGACCGCATCGACAGGTGCATCACGTCCATCGCCTGACGCCGGCTTGCCGGAAAAGGCCGCCAAGCCCATTCCATCCACGCCCGAGGCAACACTTGCTGCGCCCGTCCCGACAGGCGACGGTTCGACGGCGGCGAGCTTAGGCGTCGTGCGTGGTCCAGAAATTGGATCACTGCAGGTCGATGCCCGCAAGGCACAGCTTGCCATGGATAGTTTCCGCACCAGTTGCCCGGGCCTTGTTCGGCGCACTGACAGCAGCGGCCTTACGCAAGGTGCCGATTGGGTTCCCGCATGCGACG
>JBILOZ010000136.1:0-5062 GCA_044374245.1 Sphingorhabdus sp.
GGTCGGTGCATATTATCTGGATGCCACGGCAGATACCTTGTTCGATGTGCGCCTGTTCACGACGCTCAGTGGATTGACGGCATTTACCAATGCTGCGGTCGATACGGAAACCTACGCCATCTTCGGTGATTTTACGTACGATCTTTCCGAACAGCTCAGCCTGTCGGTTGGCGGCCGGTACACATGGGATAAGCGCACCGCGAATATCCTGCGCCAAAACTATCTTGGCGGCGGATCGCCATTCTTTGGCGGGGCAGGCGTCGCCTTTGGTGCCGCGAGCACCAACTTCAGCGGACAGCGTGATTTCAAAAAGTTCACGCCCCGCGTATCGCTCAGCTTTAAGCCAACGCCAGACGACAATATCTACGCCAGCTTCAGCCAAGGCTTTAAGGGCGGCGGCTTTGATCCGCGCGGCGTGGGTGCCAATGCGCCAGATCTGAACGGCAATGGTATTCGCGGCGAAAACGACGAAGTGGCTGCGTTTCTGAGCTTCCGTCCAGAAAGCGTCGACAGCTATGAAGTTGGCTATAAGGGCAATGCGTTCGACGGTGGCCTGACCTATGCACTCGCTGGCTTCTACGCCGATTATACGGACGTCCAAATCCCCGGTTCGGTCGCATGTATCGTCAGCGGCCTGCCATCCTTCTGCGGCGTCACGTCCAACGCGGGCAAGGCGACCTTCAAAGGCGTCGAGCTTGAGTTTAACGCACGGCTTGGCGAAAGCGTTGCCAATGATGGTGACCGTTTGAACCTGCTGGGTGCAGTGGGTTATATTGATGCGCAGTTCGACCAATATATCTCGAACATCGCGAGCGTCCCGACCGATGTTGCCGCCTTCCGCGATGTGCAGAACACACCTGCATGGACCGCGAGCGCAACGCTTGCCTACATGACGCCAGTTGGCCCTGGACGCTTGAATCTGGGCACCACAGTTTCGTACCGCAGCAGCACGACGCAGTTCGAAATTCCGAACCCTTATATCGACCAGTCTGGCTATGCCCTTGTCGACGCAAGCCTGGTGTATACCGCACCTGACGATCGTTGGAGCATTGGGCTTTATGGTAAGAACCTGCTCGACAAGGAATATAAGACTTCGGGCTACAGCTTCATCGCTGGCAATGCGACGACTGGCGTGCCGATCCTTGGCGGAACCGGTTTGCCCGTTGCGTCACTGGGCCGCGAAGGCACGCTGACCGCATTTTACGGCAACCCGCGTCAGGTGTTTCTGACCGCTGGCGTGAAGTTCTAAAAAGCTGCGCGAAAGCGCGTTGAAAAAAGAAGGCCGGGTCATCATGCCCGGCCTTTCTTTTTATCCGCGAAGCACCGCGCCCAATTTGGCCGCGGCCGCAATGACCTTATCTGAAATCAGTTTCAGATCATCATCACCATAGCTTTTGTCGGTGGGTTGAAGCGTAATTTCAACTGCCAGGCTGACTTGCCCTTCGGGTACTCCCTGCCCGGCAAAGCGGTCGAACAAACGCGCTGCGACAATGTTGTCTTTGTCGCATCCCTTAATAGCCCGAACCAGATCATTGGCCGGCGTATCTTGGGAAACCAGAAACGCAAAGTCGCGGGTAACGGCTTGCAATGCAGGCGGTGTGAAGGCCGGACGCATAAAGCCAGTGGCTTTTTTGAGCGGTATCGCATCCAAAAAGATTTCCGCGGCGACAACGCTGCCATCCAGGTCAAAGGCCTTTGCCGTTGCCGGATGCAGCGTACCGAATGCCGCAAGAATATTCTTTGGTCCCATGCGCAATGTTGCCGATTGTCCGGGATGATAATGCGCACCGGCATCGTCCATCACCAGCAAGCCGTCGGTTGCGACACCCGCTGCCTTGAGCAACGCGATGGCCTCTGCCTTGGCATCAAAAGCATCAAATTTTGCCGATTTACCCGTTGCCCAATTGCGCACGGATTTGTCGCCCGCCAGAACGATGCCCGCCGTCAGACGCTCGTCACTTGTGCCATCCGCTGCGGCAAAATAACGCCGTCCGATTTCGAACAGACGAACGGATGATGCGCCGCGATCCATGTTCCGCTGCGCGGCGGACAGCAACCCCGGCAACAGCGAAGGGCGCATGACCTTCATGTCTTCGGAGATCGGGTTAGCAAGGCTCCATGTGCCGCCACCAAATGCGTCCGCTGCCTTTTGCGGCAGGAACGACCAGTTGATCGCTTCGTTCAAGCCGCGTGCCGCCGCTGCGCGCCGCACTTTACGTTCCAGCGACTGGACAGGCGTTGCGGTTGGTTTGGCAACGCCGTCTGCACGGGGCAATGGCACGGACACGACATTGTCGAGGCCGACGATACGCACAACTTCTTCGACAATATCTGCAGGGCCATCGACGTCACGACGCCATGTCGGCACGGTAACGCGCCAGTCGTCGCTTACCGAAAAGCCCAGTCGTTCCAATATATTGCGCTGTTCGTCGGGTGCGACATCGACACCGCCAAGTTGCTGGCAATATTGGGTGTCATAGGAAATGTTGCGCGGCGCAACTGGTGCAGCGCCCGCCCTAGTGATGGCACTTGGCGTCCCGCCGCAATGATCAAGCACGAGCTTGGTCGCGATCGCCAATCCGTCTTCCAAAAACGCAGGGTCAACGCCGCGCTCAAAACGTTGCCGCGCATCGCTGGTCAACGCCAGCTTTTGCCCGGTGCGCGCAATATGTTCGGGGTCGAAATAGGCGCACTCGATAAGAACATCCGTTGTCGTTTCCGAAACGCCGCTATGCTCGCCACCCATGATACCGCCAATGTCATGCACCATGCTGTCGTCAGCGATGACGGTCATGGTCGAATCCAGCGTGTAAGTCTTGCCGTTGAGGGCGACCACGTCTTCACCATCGACAGCCTTGCGTGCCACCAGCGCGCCATTCAGCTTTGCGCGGTCGTAAACGTGCAACGGCCGGCCAAGATCGATGGATATGAAGTTGGTGATGTCGACGAGCACTGAAATTGGCTTTTGGCCAATGGCTTTCAGCTTGCTGCGCATCCATTCGGGGGCGTCGCCATTGCGGACACCCGATACAGCTTGCGCGTAGAACGCAGGGCAGCCTGCGGCGTCATCGGTGCGTACGGCCGGCGCGGGTTCGCTGCCTTCATTTGGCGTGTCCAAATTGATGCGGTAGACTTCGTTCAGCGGGCGCAATGTCCCAAGGCCAGCGGCGGCGAGATCGCGCGCGATGCCGCGAACGCCCATGCAGTCCTGACGGTTGGGGGTGATGCTGACATCAATGACCGGGTCGTCCAAACCAGCCCAATCGGCATAGACTGTCCCCACCGGCGCATCGGCTGCGAGTTCGATGATGCCATCATGATCGTCGCCCAATTCCAGCTCCGCAATCGAGCACATCATGCCGTTGGATTCGACGCCTCTGATCGCGGCAACCTTTAGCACCATGCCGTTTGCGGGAACGACGGCGCCGGCTGGACCGAATACGCCAAGCATCCCTGCGCGCGCATTGGGTGCGCCACAGACCACCTGAAGCGGTTCGCCGCCTGCATCGACGGACAGTATCTGCAATTTGTCGGCCTGCGGATGCGGCGCCGCGCTCAGCACCTTTGCAATGCGGAACGCGGACAATTTTTCTGCCGGGTTTTCGATGCCCTCAACCTCAAGCCCGATACGGTTCAGGCAATCGGCAACGGCCTGCATGTCGGCGTCGGTATCGAGATGCTCTTTCAGCCATGACAGTGAGAATTTCATGCGCCTACTCCTCCGCTCAGCGTCGGAACATCGAGCGCGTCAAATCCGTAATGTTGCAGCCAGCGATTATCGCCGTCGAAGAAAGCGCGCAGATCGTCCATCCCATATTTCAGCATGGCGAGGCGGTCGACACCGGTGCCAAAGGCAAAGCCCTGCCATATATCGGGATCAAGCCCGCAAGCCTCGATAACCTTGCGATGGACCATGCCGGAGCCAAGAACCTCCATCCAGCCTTCCGATCCGCCGATGACGCGCTTGCCGTTGACCATCGAATAGCCGACGTCGACTTCAACCGATGGTTCGGTGAACGGGAAATAGCTTGGACGCAGACGCAAGACGACATCTTCGCGTTCAAAATAGGCTTTCAAAAATGTCTCCAACGTCCATTTCAGATGACCAAGGTGAATGCCCTTGTCGATGACAAGGCCTTCGATCTGGTGGAACATCGGCGTGTGCGTCGCATCGCTGTCGCTGCGGTAGACGCGGCCAGGTGCGATAATGCGGATCGGCGGTTCCTGTGACGTCATGGTGCGGATTTGCACCGGTGATGTGTGCGTCCGCAGCAGCATTTTGCTGCCTTCGCGCGCCATTTCGTCGGGGAAATAGAAAGTATCATGCATCGCGCGCGCAGGATGCGTTTCGGGAATGTTGAGCGCGGTGAAATTGTGCCAATCGTCTTCGATCTCGCGCCCTTCGGCAACGGCGAAACCCATGTCGGCAAAGATTTCGGCAAGCTCGTCCATGACTTGGCTGACGGGATGCACTGTTCCGCGGGGCGTTTCGGGCGCAGGCAATGTCATGTCGACATATTCGCTTGCGAGACGCCGGTTTAGCTCGGCTGTTTCCAAAGCGGCTTTTTTCGCGGCCAGCGCTGCGGTAACGCTTTCGCGCAGACCATTGATAATCGGACCTTGCGTCTGGCGTTCATCAGGTGACATCGCGCCCATTGTCTTGAGCAACGCCGAAACGCTGCCTTGCTTGCCAAGGGCGGATATCCGAACAGCCTCCAGCGCATCCAGCGTATCCGCGGAATCAATCGCTGCCATCAGTTCGGTTTGGAGTGTCGCAATATCTGTCATCATGGTTCGCCTGAATAAGCAAAAGGGCGCGAACGGCAAGTGCCGCCCACGCCCTTTTGCGCAATATCGAAGTTTTAGGAGCTTATGCTGCTTTCGCGAGCGCTGCCTTCGACTGCGCAATGATCGTGCTAAACATCGCGGCTTCGTGCATCGCGAGGTCGGCAAGAACCTTGCGGTCCAGTTCGACATTAGCAAGCTTCAGGCCATGCATGAACACGCCATAGGTCATGCCTTCGGCGCGGACTGCGGCGTTGATACGCTGGATCCACAATGC
>JBILOZ010000031.1:0-17945 GCA_044374245.1 Sphingorhabdus sp.
TGATCCGACCGATGCCAGTTCAAGCATTTCTTCGTAGGTCACGGCCTTCAGCTTACGTGCGCGGGCCACGATGCGCGGGTCAGTGGTGTAAACGCCATCAACATCGGTGTAGATATCGCAGCGGTCGGCCTTCACCGCAGCGGCCACGGCGACCGCAGAGGTGTCAGACCCCCCGCGACCCAAGGTGGTGATGCGGTTATCATCGGTCAGGCCCTGAAATCCCGGAATGACGGCGATATTGCCCGCCTTCATAGACGCCAGCAATTCGTCGGTGTCAATCGAACCAATGCGCGCCTTGGCATGCGCGCTGTCGGTATGGATCGGCATTTGCCAGCCCAACCAGCTGCGCGCTTCGCAACCGAGCGCCTGCAAGGTTATCGCGAGCAAACCCGCAGTAATCTGTTCACCAGCAGCGACCACCACGTCATATTCGGCGGGATCATACAGCGCGTTCGCCTCGCGGCAGAAGTTGACGAGCCGGTCGGTATCGCCCGCCATAGCAGAGACAACGACGGCAACTTCGTCACCACGTTCGGCCTGACGCTTCACCAATTGCGCGACACGGCGGATACGTTCCGTTCCGGCCATAGACGTGCCGCCAAATTTCATTACAATGCGGGCCATGAAAACCTTGAAAAGTCGCTATATTACAATTGAGGGCCCTGATAGGGACAGGATATGACAAACGCAAGCTCAGCAACGACAATAAACGCTACGGAAGCCGCACATTTTGGTGGATTGGCTGCCGAATGGTGGGACCCAAAGGGTTCAAGCGCCATGCTGCACAAGTTGAATCCTGTGCGGCTTGGCTTCATTCGATCTGCCGTCGACGCGCATTTTGGTGGTGATGGCAAGGCGCGCCATCCGCTGTTGGGCAAGTCTGCGCTTGATGTTGGCTGCGGTGCGGGGCTGCTGTGTGAGCCACTTGCGCGTATGGGGGCGGACGTGACGGGCGTAGATGCCGCGCCCGAAAATATCGATGCCGCAACCGCGCATGCGGCGCTGTCGGCCTTACCAATCACCTATCGCGCGGGCGAAATCGCTGCCCAAGGACTTGGCCAGTTTGACATCGTCTCGTCGATGGAAGTCATTGAGCATGTGAACGATCCAGCCGTGTTCATCGGCGAGCTGAAACGCCACATGAAGCCCGATGGTTTGCTGTTGCTATCGACGCCAAACCGCACGCCCGCCTCGCGTATTTTCCTCGTGGAGGCCGCCGAGCGGCTTGGGCAAGTCCCGCGCGGCACGCATGATTGGGACAAGTTCCTGACGCCCGATGAATTGACGGCACTTCTCAATGATGCAGGAATTGAGATTGTCGACATGCAGGGCATTGCGTTTTCGCCGATGTCCGGTCTGCATTTAAGCAGCAATATGGCGTTGAACTACATATTGTCCGCGCGGTTGCGGGGTTAACACCAGCGCCAGACCGTCACCCTGAACTTGTTTCAGGGTCTTACTTCGTCCGCCCGAAAGAAAGTAAGATGCTGAAACAAGTTCAGCATGACGATTTTGGGATTAGGATGACGATGCTAGCCTAAGCCTCAATCATAGCCCGCATCGGCATATTGGTCGTCGGCCAAGTCGGTAAAGCGGGTGATCTTCGCTTCGAACTTCATTCTAACACGGCCCGTTGAACCGTGGCGTTGCTTGGCGACGATAAGTTCGGCGACACCAAAAATGCGCTCCATCTTTTCCTTCCACGCATCATGCGCGGCTTCGTTGACGGGGTCGGGCTGCTTTGCCGCTTCGTAATAATCTTCGCGATACACGAACCAGACCATATCGGCGTCCTGCTCGATCGAACCGGATTCGCGAAGGTCGGACAGCATCGGACGCTTGTCCTCGCGCTGTTCAACCGCACGGCTGAGCTGCGAAAGCGCGATCACGGGCAGGCCCAGTTCCTTGGCCAAGGTTTTCAGACCACGGCTAATTTCGGAAATTTCATTAACGCGGTTATCGCCAGAACGGCTTGAGCCCTGCAGCAACTGCAAATAGTCAACAACGATCAGCCCGATGCCATGCCGACGCTGCAAGCGCCGTGCCCGGGTGCGCAGGGCGGCGATGGTCAGCGCTGGGGTGTCGTCAATATAGAGCGGCAATTCCTGCAGCTCGCGGCTCGCGCGGGACAGTTCACGGAAATCTTCGCGACTGATTTTTCCCATGCGCAGCAGTTCGGAACTGATGCCCGATTGTTCCGCCAAGATACGCGTCGCGAGCTGGTCCGCCGACATTTCGAGGCTGAAAAAAGCGACCTTGGCGCCAGCGCCCTTGGACTCTTCAATGCCGTCTTCACGTTCGCGGATCCACCGGCGCGCAGCGTTAAAGGCGATGTTGGTGGCAAGCGATGTCTTACCCATACCCGGGCGACCAGCGAGAATCACAAGGTCGGAATTGTGCAGACCGCCGCATTTGGCGTTAATGCTATCTAGGCCGGTGGTCACACCCGACAGGCTACCGCCCGATTGCAACGCCTTTTCAACATTGCGGATCGCTTCGGTCGATGCGGCAAGGAAGCTCTTCATCGAGCCGGTTTCGCCTTCGCCTTCGGCGACTTTGTACAAAGCGCTTTCTGCGGCTTCGATCTGGCCCTTGGGGTCAACGCTCTCGCTCGTGTCGAGCGCATTGTCGACCAACGTGCGGCCAACCGTCACCAATTCACGCAGCAACGCGAGGTCATAAATCTGCTGCGCAAAGTCACGCGCGCCGATCAAGCCAGCACCATCCGCCGTCAGCTTAATCAAATAGCCCGGGCCCCCAAGCTCACGCATGGATTCGTCGGCCTCAAAAAATGGCTTCAGCGTGACCGGCGTCACCAGCATGTTCCGGTCGATCAGACGCAATATCTGTTCGTAAATGCGGCCGTGTAGCGGTTCAAAAAAATGGTCAGGCTGCAGTTTGATCGACACATCTTCGATCACCCGGTTGTCAATCAGAATTGCGCCAAGAAACGCGGCCTCCGCCTCAATATTGCGGGGAAGGCGTTGGGGTTCAGCTTCATTCGCTGCTGCAAGTCTGATAAGTTCGGCCATGGCTCCCTATCCTTTAGCATGTTCGGCTTCGCAAGGGGGGCACAAAAAGAAGTGCGGGGATATGGCTGTGGACAACAATCGGACAACAAGATGTTCCACAAACGGGATAGCGCTTGCCCCAAAAATATCTCAAGCTAACACAGCAGCATGAGCGACCCGCGCATCATTAAAGTTGATCTGGACGAAGCAACGATACTTCGGCGCAATGCCGATATCGAGCAGGAGCGGCGCGTCGCGATCTTCGATCTGATCGAAGACAACTTTTTCAAGCCGCTGCGCGATATGGGCGATGGCTATGCCGGGCCATATCATTTGAGCATCAGCGTCGCTGACGGCCGCCTCATCCTAGACATTCGCCGGTCCGATAATTCGCCGCATGAAATGCTCATCTTAAGCTTGGGCCGTTTCCGCCGGGTGGTGAAAGACTATTTCGCCATTTGCGACAGCTACTATCAGGCCATTCGCAAGGCGAGCGCGGCTGAAATCGAAACCATCGATATGGCGCGGCGCGGTGTGCATAATGAAGCAGCCGAATTGTTGATGGAACGACTTGAGGGCAAAGTTGAGGTTGATTTTGCCACGGCCCGCCGGCTGTTCACGCTCATTTGCGTCTTGCATATCAAAAGCTGAGCGCCGCGCAGCGTAAAATCTTGTGCTTTCGGGCGGCCATTGCGTAACGGCTATCGACTTCGCGCGGCGGTAACGCCTAGAGGGACGAATCACATGCTTGAACAGAGGGTCGCATGACTGGGGGTAAACGCCAATTCGTCCGGTGGGGCATTATCATGCTCGGCATCGCGCTCGCGGTCTATGCGGGCTGGCGTTATGTGGCCGCTTGGGCACCGTCGCGCGCTGAATATCCGGTTCAAGGCATTGTGGTCACCCAAAGCAATGGCCGCCCCAATTGGGCGGAGCTTGGCGCAACGGGCGTCGATTTCGCCTATATCACTGCGGTCGAAGGCGCGCGCACGCGCGACGCAGAATTCCAGGCCAATTTGGCAGGCGCGCAAAACGCCGGCATCCGCTTCGGCGCGCTCCACCATTTTGACATTTGCCGTCTGGCATCGGACCAAGCGACGATGTTCATTACCAGCGTTCCGCGCAACGAAAGCGCCCTGCCGCCGGCGGTCCAGCTTGATTTTTCCGATACGTGCCAAGGGCGTCCGAACCGCGCGCTGATATTGTCCGAGCTCGCGACATTCCTGAACCAGATAGAGGCGCATAGCGGCACACCCGCAATCCTGCTACTCACCCGGGAGTTTGAGAAGGAGTATCAAGTGAGCAAGTCGATTGATCGTACTGTTTGGCTGGAGGGCAATTGGTTGATCCCCGATTATTCCGCGCGGCCATGGGTTATGTGGACGGCCAATTTGCAGCGCCGGATTGACGGCGTTGAGGGCCCTGTGCGCTGGGTTGTGGTGCGCAAATGACCGACAGCACGCAAAAGCTCGTTCAGCTTGCCATTGATGCCGCCCAAACCGCTTATGCGCCTTATTCAAACTTTCATGTCGGCACGGCCTTGCTGCTTGATACAGGCGAAATCATCACGGGCAGCAATTTTGAAAACGCCAGCTATGGTATGACGTTGTGCGCCGAAACGGTCGCGATCGCAAAAGCCAATAGTGAGGGCAAATTGCGCGCCATTCGCGAAATCGCGGTGGCCGGTGGCTTGGCAGGGCATGTGGGTAAAGCAGCCGACCCAATCACCCCGTGCGGCCGATGCCGCCAGATTATCAAAGAAGTGGCGGACCTAACGGACACCGACATTCCGGTGCATTGCGCGCACGCAACGGGATATGAAACATTCCGGCTATCGGAATTGCTGCCCCATGGCTTTGGCCCCGCAAATTTGAAATAAAGCCGAAGGCGCGTGTTGCGCACGATAATTTCTACGCCGCCACTTGCGCTCACACCGTAAATTGGCAAAAGCGGTCTCATAACAGGGAGTGATTATGTCCATATTGTCCGACATCTGGATCCGCGAGCAAGCCCATGCGACCGGCATGATTGAACCGTTTGTCGAAGCACAACGCCGCGATGGCTGCATCAGCTACGGCCTGTCCTCTTATGGTTATGACGCCCGCGTGGCCGATGAGTTCAAGATTTTCACCAATGTCGACAGCTCCATCGTCGACCCCAAGGAATTCGATCCCAAAAGCTTTGTCGACCGCAAGACCGACGTGTGCATCATCCCGCCGAACAGTTTCGCGCTGGCACGGACCGTTGAATATTTCCGTATACCCCGCGACGTGCTGGTCATCTGTCTGGGCAAATCGACCTATGCCCGCTGCGGTATCATCGTAAATGTGACCCCGCTTGAGCCAGGTTGGGAAGGGCATGTCACGCTTGAGTTCAGCAATACAACCCCGCTGCCCGCCAAGATTTACGCCAATGAAGGTGCGTGCCAGTTCCTGTTCCTAAAGGGCGAACAGCCTTGCGAGACGAGCTATGCCGACCGTGCCGGTAAATATATGGGCCAACGCGGCGTCACTCTGCCCAAGCTTTAAATCTGCCTAATTCCAAGGTTATGTTTCTTATGGGCCGGTCGCGCGTTGCCGTTGCGACCGGGTTTTCGGCATTCGTCCGCTAAACGTTTTTGGCAACCATCCCGCAACGGCTGCCGACTAAAACCATCTCTCCCTTTTGACATTGCCGCCCGCGCAGCCCATCAGGTTGGGCAACAGAATCACGGGAGAGAGCAGAATGTCAGACGCACGCGAGTTCGATATCATTGTCTATGGCGCCACCGGATATACCGGACGACTGGTTGCCGAATATCTTAAGACCAAAACGGGTCTCAAATGGGCAATGGCTGGACGCAGCGCGACTAAGCTGGCGGAAGTGCGCGACCTCATCGGCGCTGCGGCAGACACGCCGTTGATCGTTGCCGACGCGTCTGATCCCGCTTCGCTGGATGCTATGGTGAAGCGCACCAAAGTCGTTTTGACCACCGTTGGACCCTATCAGCTTTATGGCAATGAACTGGTCGAAGCCTGCGTTGCCAATGGCACCGACTATACCGATTTATGTGGAGAGCCCGCATGGATGCGGCAGAAAATTGACCAACATAATGAAGCGGCAAAAGCATCGGGTGCGCGCATTGTCTTTTCCGCAGGGTTCGATTCCATCCCCTTCGATCTGGGCGTGTTGATGCTGCAAAAGCATTGCGTTGAAACCTTTGGCGCGCCTGCGCCACGCGTAAAGGGCCGCGTCCGCGCAATGAAGGGTACATTCTCCGGCGGCACAGCGGCCAGCATGAAGGCGACGATGGCTGCGGCTTCAAAAGACCCGGCGGTCATCGGATATCTGACAAACCCGTTCAGTCTTGCCGGCGGATTTGAAGGTCCGGCGCAGCCAGCCGGCAACAAGCCCGAATATGACGAAAGCCTTGGCAGTTGGGCCACAAGCTTCGTCATGGCACCCATAAACACCAAAAATGTACACCGCACCAACGCCTTGCTTGGTCAGGCCTTTGGCGCGGATTTTGTCTATGACGAAATGATGCTGACCGGTCCCGGCGAACAAGGCGAGGCGATGGCCAAGCATGTTGCGTCGACACCGATGATGGGCGGCGACAATGATCCCAAGCCCGGCGAAGGCCCCAGCAAAGAAGAGCGCGAAACCGGCTTTTATGATGTGCTGTTCATCGCGGAATATCCCGATGGCCGGACCGCGAAGCTGAGCGTGAAGGGCGACCGTGACCCGGGCTATGGTTCAACCAGCAAGATGATCAGCGAAACCGCAATTGCCTTGAGCGAAAATCAGGGTGCGGGCGGCGTCACCACGCCAGGCGCTGCGCTGGGCGAAACGCTGGTTGACCGGTTGCAGAAATATGCCGGACTAAGCTTTGCCGTTGAGGGCTAAACACGCTTATCATGCGCCGGACGGGATAAGACAGGAATGATGATGAAAAAACTACCTTTATTGGCCAGTTTGCTTGCGCTGAGCATCGCTGCAACAGCCGCCGCGCATGATAGTCCAAGCCCGGAACGCCTAAAGGCGGATGTTGAGAAACTGGTGAGCTTTGGCACGCGGCATACATTGTCCTCTGCTACCGACCCAAAACGCGGCATTGGCGCGGCACGGCGCTGGGCACAAAGCGAGTTTGAGAAGATTTCCAAGGCCTGCAAAGGCTGCCTGACGACCGAGTTGCTTGAGCGGAATATGTCCGGTCCACGCATTCCCAATGGCGTGAACATCGTTGACGTCCTTGCGATCAAGCCCGGTAAAATGGGCTGGGACCACGTCATCATCATCGCTGGCCATATCGATAGCCGCGTGTCGGATGTGATGGACTTCACCAAAGACGCACCCGGCGCAAACGACGACGGATCAGGCAGCGCCCTCGTTATCGAAGCTGCACGATTGATGTCCAAGGAACCACAAAGCGATGCGACCATCGTGTTTGCGCTTCTGTCGGGCGAAGAGCAGGGTTTGATGGGTGGCCGGTTGCTTGCGGAAACCGCCAAAGAACGCGGCTGGAAAGTCAGCGCGATGCTCAACAATGACATCGTCGGCGGCACCCTTGGCACCGACGGGCGTATCGTCAAAAATGTCGTGCGGGTCTTTAGCGAAGGCATCCGCGCATCCGAAGATTTGTCCGGCCAAATGGCACGCCGCAACAGCGGCGGCGAAGACGACGGCCCAAGCCGTTCGTTGATGCGCTATGCCGACAATATTGGAGCGAAGGTATATCCCGATGTGACACTGGACGTATTCGGCGTCCGCCGCCCCGACCGCTTTGCGCGCGGCGGCGATCACCTGCCCTCGCTGGATCTCGGTTTCCCTGCAATCCGCTTCACCGTTGGCGTCGAAAATTATCACCATCAGCATCAGGATGTGCGTACCGAAAACGGCATCGAATATGGCGACACCGTCGACAAGATGGACTTCGACTATCTGGCCAAGGTCACAATGCTGAACGTCGTTACCGCCAATGCGCTTTCGATCGCACCGCCTGCGCCCGCTTCGGCGACTTTAGGCGGTGCAGTAACCTCTAACACGACGGTCAAATGGGATGCAGGCCCGGTGCGCAGCGGTATCGCATTTACCAACGCCGCGCAGACGCGCAGGATTGGGTTTTCGTCCGCGACGTAGAAGGCACCGAGGCTGTGCTTGAAGGCTTGATTGTGGACGATCATTTCGTCGGCGTCAGTTCGGTTAGCGCATCCGGCGGCGAAAGCATCATCACCTTTGCCGGATTGCCACCCCGCCGCTGAGCCCATCTGCAAAACAAAAGGGCGCGACCTTTACGATCACGCCCTTTTATTGCGTTGGCGCAATATGCTTGAGGCTCAGGCCACGAGCGGCTCTTCCATATCGTCGAGATCGCGCAGCACATAGCCACGGCCCCAAACGGTTTCGATGTAATTTTCACCGCCACATGCGAGCGCAAGTTTCTTGCGCAGCTTGCAGATGAAAACGTCGATAATCTTGAGTTCGGGTTCGTCCATGCCGCCATACAGGTGGTTCAGGAACATTTCCTTGGTCAGCGTGGTGCCCTTGCGCAACGAAAGCAGCTCAAGCATCGTATATTCTTTGCCAGTCAGGTGCACACGGCTGCCGTCGACTTCGACGGTCTTGGCATCAAGGTTCACCGCAAGCTTGCCCGTACGGATAACCGACTGCGAATGGCCCTTTGACCGGCGCACGACGGCGTGAATACGCGCGACAAGTTCGTCGCGATGGAATGGCTTGGTCACATAATCATCGGCACCAAAGCCGAACGAGCGAACCTTTGAATCCATTTCGCTGATGCCCGAAAGGATCAGCACAGGTGTCTGCACCTTGGCCACGCGCAGCTTTTTCAGAACGTCATAACCGTGCATATCGGGCAGGTTCAGGTCGAGCAATATGATGTCATAATCATACAGCTTACCCAGATCGAGACCCTTGCACCCTCAAAGCAGCACCCGCGAACCGGGTGATGCGACGGACTTTATTAACCATAAGAAAAATGAACTGAAAAGGTTAATTTGGCGTTAATGCTGGGGTTTCGGGCGATCTGTCGAATTTTAGTTCACAAATAATGACGTTTTCTGCGGGTTTGAGGGCCCTGTGACGAGCCAAAAATAATTTGTGAAATTTTGCCCAAATTGCCCTCCGGATTTCCAAATGTGCAAAATCATGGACAACAGGAGGTTAATTTTGCGGTGACGTTGTACAACTTATGCCGATTAAGCGACACTTGAACCCCCCCGCATCGCCATTATCTCTGACATATTCCGGCGGTTCATTTCCCCGCCGATGCGGGTATTTTGCATGACGGACACAAGCCTATCCAACGGCCTCCATATCGAGGCACGCCCTTTTGCGTCGCTGGGCAAGCGCGACCATGGCTGGCTGAAGCCCAATTTTCACTTCAGCTTTTCGGATTATTACGACCCTGCTCGGATGAACTGGGGCGCCATTCGCGTGTGGAACGATGACGAGATCGCCGCGCAATCCGGTTTTGCGCCGCATGCGCATGACAATATGGAAATCATCACTTACGTCCGCGAAGGCGAGATTACGCATAAGGACAGCATGGGCAATGTCGGCCGGACCGAGGCGGGCGACGTGCAAGTCATGTCTGCCGGAACGGGCGTTACGCACAGCGAATATAATCTGGAGGACGGACTGTGCCGCCTGTTCCAGATTTGGGTCCTGCCCCGCAACCGCAATGTCCCGCCCGCATGGGACCAGAGGCAATTTCCCAAAGGGGATCGTTCGGGCGCATTCAATGTGCTGGCCAGCGGCTATGGCGAAGACGGCGCGCTGGCTATTAACGCCGACGCCCGCGTGCTTGGCGCGACCGTCAGTGCGGGGGCGACGGCGGAATATGAATTGGCCGCAGGCAACCATGCCTATCTGGTTCCGGCGACGGGCCGCATCCGCATTGCCGGCGTCGAATATGGTGCACGCGACGGTATCGCGATCAAAGGCGCTGGTGTGTTGCACATTGAAGCCATTGAGGATGCTGAACTGGTGATGGTCGACAGCGCATAGCCTGACGCGCTATGGGCAGGCCATGGCCTTTGACCTTCCCGAAGACTTGCTTGAAGAAACCTTCCTGGCCTCCACCGGGCCGGGCGGGCAGAATGTCAACAAAGTCGCCACTGCATGCCAGTTGCGGGTCGATGTTTTTGCACTGGGCCTTCAGCCTTATGCATTCCGACAGCTGAAGATATTGGCGGGCAGCAAGATGACGATGAACGGTGAATTGATCGTCACCGCCCGCAGCCACAGAACCCGCGAAGCCAACCGCGCCGATGCCCGCGCCCGCGTCATCGAACTCATCGACCGCGCGCACATACGGCAGGCACGCCGCGTCGCCACCAAACCCAGCAAGGCCGCAAAGGCACGGCGCGTGGATGCCAAAAAGGGCCGGTCAACGGTTAAGAAAAACCGTGGCAAGGTCAGCTTCGACTGATAGGGGGCACTAATGTACGAATTTGCCATTGATACGAACGCCCCGAAATCGGAAATGTACCGCGAACTGGTAAAGTCCGCCGATGCCCTGACCACCGGAGAGACCGACAGCGTTGCCAACATGTCGAACATCGCAGCGCTTTTGTGGGAGTTCCTGCCCGATGTGAATTGGACAGGCTTTTACCGCGTCGTGGACGGAGAGCTCGTTCTTGGCCCGTTTCAGGGCAAGGCAGCCTGTATCCGCATTCCCTTTGGTCGCGGCGTATGCGGCGCTGCGGCGCAAACGGGCGAGACGCAATTGGTCGAAGATGTGCACGCCTTTCCTGGGCATATCGCATGCGACGCCAACAGCGCGTCCGAACTTGTTGTGCCCGTGATGCGCAATGGCCAAGTGATCGCCGTGGTTGACCTCGATAGCCCGTCGCTTGGTCGGTTCGACCATGATGACGCGCTGGGGATAGAATCGCTCGTCGCTGTTATCGCGGACCGCATTTGAACGCGGTGCCGCATTTTGGCTCGGCGGACCATTGGGTAGTTCCTTTAAATCCGCCTCAATAGTCAGGCGCAGGCTTAGCCTTCCGCGTCCGGATCAAACAATTCCCAGCCGTCCGGACCAAGGCGTTCCAATGGCCGGTAGCGCGTTTTATACTGCATCCGTGCGGCGCCATTTACCCAATAGCCCAGATACACATAAGGCAGGCCAGCCGCCTTTGCGCGTAGGATGTGGTCCATGATGATGAAGTTGCCAAGGCCGCCGCGATCTTCGATGTCGGGATTGTAAAAGCTGTAGATCATCGACACGCCGTCGCTTTGCTGATCGGTCAGGCACGCACCCACCAATTCGCCCAGCCGACCAAAAGTTGTGGGTGTGCGATATTCCACCACATGGCTTTGAACCGGGGATTGTTCGACCATGTCGGCATAATCCATGTCGTCCATATTCGCCATTCCGCCTTCGGGATGGCGTGTTGTCAGATAGCGGCGGAGCAGATCATATTGTTCGGATGTCGACCACGGACGGCATGCGCTGACCACCAGATCGGCGTTGCGCCGCAATATTTTGCGCTGCGTGGCGTTGGGCTGGAATTCATCGGTGCGGACGCGAACCGATACACAGGCCTTACAATCGAGGCAGCTGGGCCGGTAGGCAACATTCTGGCTGCGGCGAAATCCGATGCGGCCCAGCGCTTCGTTCAGTTCGTCCGCGTGGTTGCCGTTCAGCTCGGTAAAAACCTTGCGCTCGGTCTTGCCGGGCAAATATGGACAAGGCCCCGGGGTGGTCACAAAAAACCGGGGAAAACGGACTGGTGCGCTCATATTCTCTCCGCTCTTGTGCTGGGGCTGTTAAGACGTTCTTTACCTTTTATGCACAGGTCCCCAGCCGCTGAAAAGCGAATTAACCATGATTCTGTCGTTCCGGATTATTTGTTGAGTTCAACCCGCTCAACCTTGTAACCTGCGGCGTCCAGACCATCGACAAGACCCTGCAACTGCTCCGCATCGCGGGCTTCGCATTCAATGTCGGTAATCAGGCCCTTGGCGGGTAGCGTCGTAAAAATACGCTGGTGATAAATTTCGATGATGTTGACGTTATGTTCGTTGAACAAGCGCATGACTTTGAACAACGCGCCTGGGCGATCCTGAAGCGTCAGGCGCAAGCGCGCAAGGCGTCCCGACCGCGCAAGGTCACGCAAGAGGACGTTCGCCAGCAGGCGCGTGTCGATATTACCGCCACACAGGACAATCCCGACATTCTTGCCCTTGAATTTCTCCGGATGGGCCATGACCGCCGCAAGACCCGCCGCGCCAGCACCTTCGACCACAGTTTTTTCAATCTGCAGCAGCAAGCTGACAGCGGTTTCAAGATCCGCCTCGCTAACCAAGACGATTTCGTCGACCAGACCGCGAATGACTTCGCTGGTGAACGATCCGGGGATTTTCACCGCAATGCCTTCCGCCAGCGTGTCACCTTCGCATGGCATCTGCATATCATTGAGCAACGCGTACATAGACGGATATAGCTCCGCCTGCACACCGATAAGGCCAATGTCTGGTTTCAGTGCGCGCGCCGCAGTGCCCATGCCCGACAGCAAGCCGCCGCCGCCAATGGGCACGACAAGCATATCCAGCGACGGAATGCTCTCCAGCATTTCCAGCGCAACGGTGCCCTGCCCTGCGGCGACATCAGGATCATCAAAAGGATGGACGAATGTCAGGCCCTGTTCGGCCTCAAGCAAGCACGCATGTTTGTACGCATCATCAAAAGTCTCGCCATGCAGCACAACCTTGCCGCCAACGCTTTCGGTCTGCATCACCTTCACCGTCGGGGTCGGTACGGGCATGACGATGGTCACAGGAATGCCCAGACGCGTGCCATGATAGCTCAAACCTTGCGCGTGGTTCCCCGCCGATGCCGCGATCACGCCCTTGCTGCGCTGTTCTTCGGTGAGCAGCAGGATCGCGTTCAGCGCGCCGCGTTCCTTATAGGCCGCCGTGAACTGATGGTTTTCGAACTTCAGATAAATATTTGCCCCTGTCAGCTTGGACAAAGTCTGGCTGTGCAGCGTTGGCGTCGCCACGATGGAGTCACGGATCCGGGCATGGGCGGCGCGGACATGTTCAAGGGTCAGTTGGTCAGACATAGAAAGCGGCCCTAACGTATCTGGCGTTAAGTGAAAACAAACATTAAGACCCACCTATGACTAGAATAGCTTTTATCGGACTGGGCGTCATGGGCGGCCCAATGGCGCGGCATCTTAAACAGGCAGGGCATGACCTGACGGTGTACAACCGTTCGCGCGCCAAGGCCGAAAACTGGGTTGCGACCTATGGCGGAACGCTTGCGCTGTCGCCCGCGGATGCCGCCAAAGATGCAGAGGTCGTCATCAGCTGCGTTGGCACCGACGATGACTTGGCGGGCGTTACGCTCGGACGCGATGGTGCATTTGCCGCGATGGCGAAGGGCAGCCTGTACATTGACCATACGACCGTCTCCGCACGGATAGCCCGTCAGCTTGGCGTTGAGGCAAAGTCACGCGGCCTGTTGGTCGTCGATGCGCCCGTGACCGGCGGACAGGCGGGCGCCGAAAACGGAACCCTGTCGATCATGTGCGGCGGCAGTGAAGCAGCGGTTGAGGCCGCGCGCCCGATCATGGCGCCTTATGCCAAGCGCGTTGTCCATGTGGGCGGCCCCGGCACGGGTCAGATCACCAAAATGTGCAACCAAATCGCCTTTGCCGGTATCATCCAGTCCCTGTCCGAAGCGATGCGTTTCGCGCAATCGGCGGAGCTTGACGTTGAAAAAGTCTACGAAGCCATATCGGGCGGCGCAGCGCAAAGCTGGCAAATGGACAATCGCTGGGCCACTATGGCCGAGGACAAGTTCGACTTTGGCTTTGCCGTTGACTGGATGCGCAAGGACTTGGGTCTCGCTTTCGAAGAGGCGCGTGCCGTTGGCGCAACCTTGCCAATTACCGCGATCATCGATCAATTTTACGCTGATGTGCAACATATGGGCGGCGGCCGTCTTGACACCAGTGCGATTGTGAAAAGGCTGCCCAAGGGATGAAACGGTTTTTCGCGTTCGCCTTACTCGCGCTTGCCACACCCGCCTTTGCCGACGGACTGGTTGAGAATGTCAACGGCATAACGCTTGATCAGGACGGCAAGGTCATCCGGTTCAACGCGATGCTGGTGGGCACGGACGGCAAAGTCACCGAACTGCTGACCAAGAAAGACAGACTTCCCAAGCAACTCGATTTCCGCCTCGATGGGCGCGGCGCAACCTTGTTGCCGGGCCTGATTGATGCGCACGGCCATGTCATGGGCCTTGGCTTTCAATTGCTGACGCTGGATTTGTCCGGAACCAATAGCCTTGCCGAAGCGCAAGCCGCGATAAAGGCATATGCGGCGAAATATCCCGAACGCCGCTGGATTATCGGCCGGGGTTGGAATCAGGAAAAATGGGGCCTTGGCCGTTTCCCGACCGCGCAAGATTTAGACGCTGCTGTTAACGATCGGCCTGTATGGCTTGAGCGCGTCGACGGGCACGCCGGATGGGCCAACAGCAAAGCGATGGAAATCGCGGGCGTCACCGCTGCATCCAAATCACCGCCGGGCGGGCGCATTGAACTGGCTGGCGGAAAACCCAGCGGTATCTTTGTTGACTCCGCGGCTGAACTGGTTGGCAAATTCGTGCCCGCACCCAAACCGTTGGAACGCGATGTCGCCTTGGGCGAAGCGCAAAAGAAACTCCACAGTCTGGGCATCACATCGATTGCCGACATGGGCACGTCGATGGACGATTGGCAAAGCTATCGCCGTGCAGGCGATGCGGGGTGGCTGACCGTCCGGATTTTCGCCTATGCCGGTGGCATCGACAATATGGTCGCGATTGCGGGCCCTGCGCCAAGCCCTTGGTTGTACAACGACAAATTGAGGCTGGGCGGCGTGAAGCTGTATCTTGATGGCGCCTTGGGTAGTCGCGGCGCTTGGCTGAAGAAACCCTATGCCGACGCGCCGGGACAGACTGGCCTGCAGTTTTTGGGCAGCGCGGAAATCCGCAACCTGATGGTGCGGGCGTCGATGGACGGGTTTCAGACCGCCGTGCACGCGATTGGCGATGCGGCGAATGCCGAAGTTATTAGCGCGATCGAGGAACTGTCTGGAACATATACAGGCGATATGCGCTGGCGGATTGAACATGTCCAAATTGTCGACCCCGCTGATCTGCAAAAGCTTGGCAAACATGGCATCATTTCGTCGATGCAGCCGGTGCACCAAACATCCGACCGGTTGATGGCCGAGGCGCGGCTTGGCCAAGAGCGGCTGAACGGCGCTTATGCGTGGCAATCGATCGCGCGCGCTGGCGGCAAGCTGGCGTTCGGTTCAGACGTACCCGTTGAGTCCGCCGATCCCTTCGCTGGATTGGCAGCGGCCATGACGCGCGAAGATGCGGCTGGCCAACCCTTTGGCGGATGGCGACCCGAAGACCGCGTGTCGCGCGAACAGGCGCTTGCCGGCTTTACCACCGGCGCTGCTTACGCGGCCTTTGCAGAGGGCAAATTTGGTTCGTTAACCCCGGGGCATTATGCCGACTTCATATTGATTGATGTCGACCCATTGCTTGCAAGCCCGCGCGAACTGCGTAATGCCATAGTTAAAGAAACATGGGTCGGCGGTCGGCCCGTTTATAAAAATGCTGCAGCACATGCTGCGGACAAGAACAACAATGGAGAGACAAGATAATGCGTGCATGGACCTTAGCTAGCCGCCCTGCCGGGCTTCCAAATGACAGCAATTTTGCGATGATCGAAGCACCCGATGCACCATTGGGCGCGAACGAGTTCCGCGTTGCGAACAGCTGGTTGTCCGTTGACCCCTATATGCGCGGCCGCATGAACGATGCGAAAAGCTATGCCGATCCATTCATGCTTGGCGAACCTATGACCGGTGGTGCAGTCGGCACGGTAACCGAAAGCAACAATGCCGATTTTCCGGTCGGCGCAAAGGTTCTCCATATGGCTGGCTGGCGCGACAGCGCCGTATTCGGCGGCGACAAGACGCCACCTGCGGGCATGCCGCCGGTTAAACTGCCCGATCTGGGCGTTCCCGATCAACATTGGCTCAGCATCATCGGCATGCCCGGCGGCACCGCATGGTTCGGCTTGCTCAAGGTTGCCGAAGCGAAGGCTGGCGAAGTCATTTTCGTATCTGCCGCCGCTGGCGCAGTTGGTTCGACCGTCACGCAAATTGCCAAGGCCAAGGGCATGAAAGTCATCGGTTCAGCCGGTGGCGCAGAAAAATGCGCTTGGGTCAAAGAACTCGGCGCAGATGCCGTGATCGACTATAAATCCGGTAAGGTGCTGCCGCAGTTGATGGCCGCGCTGAAAGACATGGGCGAAAGCGGCATTGATGTCTATTTTGACAATGTCGGCGGCGAACATTTTGATGCGGCACTTGCCACGTCCAAGGAATGGGCCCGCTTTGCGATTTGCGGCATGATTGACGTGTATAACGACTTCAAAGCGCAACCGATGCAGTATCTTCCGATGATCATCGGCAAGCGCATCATGATCAAGGGCTTCCTCTATCCCGACTTCTACGCACAGGTTCCAGAATTCAACGCCGATATGGCGGGGCTGATCAAATCTGGCGCAGTCAAAGGCCGTGAAACGGTTAAAGACGGGCTGGAGAAAACACCAGAAGCCTTTATCGGCCTGTTCAGTGGCGAAAACACCGGCAAAATGCTTGTGAAATTATAAGCAAATTGCTGCGCAGCATTGGTTGCTATGTTACGGAAAAATCTGTTCAAACTGAACAGGTTTTCCGTAACGTCAAAAATGTCAATGTTGCAATATTGACGCACAAAATGAATTTCAGGAAAACCGCTGTTAACGGCGATGACATTGCCATGTCCATTCGTTAGATTGTGACCAATTCATTTCAACACAGGAGAGAAGCATATGTTACGACGTGACAAATCCCTCAGCCACGCATTGAAACTATCGGCGGCTTGCCTCGCGCTTTCAGTGCCAAGCCTCGCATTTGCGCAGGAAGCCCCTCAGGCCGACGATACAGCGGACGAAGAAATCGTTGTAACCGCGCAAGGCCGCAGCCAGCTGCTTTCTGACGTGCCAGTTGCGATTTCTGCGGTTAATGCCGAAACACTCCAAAATAGCGGCGCGAACGACATTCGTCAGCTGAACCAGGTTGCACCATCGTTGCTCGTGTCTTCGACGGGTTCGGAAGCCAATGGTTCTGCCCGTATTCGCGGCATCGGTACGGTCGGTGACAATCCCGGCCTCGAAAGCTCGGTCCCTGTCTTCATCGACGGCGTATACCGTTCGCGTTCGGGCATTGGCTTGAACGAACTCGGCGAAATCGACCGTGTTGAAGTACAGCGTGGGCCGCAAGGTACATTGGGCGGACGTAACTCGTCGGCGGGTCTCATCAGCATCTATTCCAAAAAGCCAAGCTTCACCTTTGGTGTTAATGGCGAGCTGACCTACGGCAATTATGACTTCATGCGCGCTGCAACCAGCATCACGGGCCCACTCTCGGACCAAGTCGCGTTCCGCGTCGATGGCGTTTATGTAAAGCGTGACGGTTTCTACCGTGACGACCAAAATGGCCGTGACGTCAACAATCGTAACCGCTACTTCCTGCGTGGCCAGTTGTTGCTCCAACCAACCGATGCGCTGTCGGTACGTCTGATTGCAGACTATACCTCGCGTAATGAAGAATGCTGCGCAGCGACCTATGTCGATGGTTCCGTCAATCCATTCATTGGTGACCTGAACAACCCAAGCACGACCGGCGTGGCGTCAACAGCGACATCCAACAACATCATCAACGTATTGCGTGACCTTGGCCAGCCATTGGCTGCGTTTAACCAAGGCTATGGCCGTAACATCTCGGTCAGCGCCAACCGCGTTTTCAGCGGCGAAACCAAGGATTATGGTTTCTCCGGCCAAATCGATTATGATTTCGGCGGCGCAACTT